>DATJUK010000233.1:0-18532 GCA_035502495.1 Solirubrobacterales bacterium | reverse complement strand
ACGGGAGGGGGCGGGACGGGGCCGTCTGGGGCGGGATCTTGGGCGGAGCTGGGGTGCTATGGCGCCGGGAAGGTTGGCCGCGCGGTGGGGGGCGGCTCGGTAGGTTGGGCGCATGCGGGCGGTGACCTATCAGGCGCCTGGGGAGGTGCGGGTCGACGAGGTGGACGATCCGGTGCTGGGCAGCCCCGACGAGGCGATTATCGCGATCGAGACGAGCGGGGTGTGCGGCTCGGACCTGCATATCTTCCACGGACGGGTTCCGGTCGACCCGGGGACGACGATCGGGCACGAGTACGTCGGCACGGTGACCGCGGTCGGCGAGGCGGTGACGCGGGTCGCGGTCGGCGACCGGGTACTCGGCTGCTTCCTCGTCGCCTGCGGCACCTGCGGCAACTGCCTGCGCGGCGACTACCACCGCTGCGAGCGGGGGCGGACCTTCGGCCACGGCAAGAACCTCGGGGCGCTGGGGGGAACGCAGGCCGACCAGGCCCTGGTCCCCTTCGCCGACATGGTCCTGCGCAAGGTGCCGGAGGGCATGTCGGCCGACACCGCGCTCTTCGCCGGCGACGTGATGGGCACCGGCTACCACGCGGTGGCCCACGCCGGGATGCGGGCGGGCGACTCGGTGGCGGTGCTGGGGCTCGGCCCGGTCGGGCTCTGCGCGGTGCAGGCCGCGGTGGCGAGCGGCGCGACCCAAGTCTTCGCCGTCGACTCGGTCGAGCAGCGGCTCGAGCTGGCGCGCCAGTTCGGCGCGACCGCGATCCACCTCACCGAGGGCGACCCGAAAGCTGAGGTGCGGGCGGCGACCGAAGGCCGCGGCGCCGACGTCGTGGTGGAGGCGGTCGGCGCGCCCGCCGCGGTCGACGCGGCGATCGGGCTGGCCCGCAACGCGGGCACCGTCTCCGGGATCGGCGTCCAGGTCGGCAAGGCCGAGATGAACCTCGGGCTGGCCTGGCTGAAGGGGCTGGACCTGCGGCTCGGCCAGGCCAACGTGATCGCCCACGTCGACCGGGTGCTGGCGCTGCTCGAGGCGGGCAAGCTCGACCCGACCCCGCTGGTCACCCACCACATGAAGCTGGACGAAGCGGTCGAGGCCTACGACATCTACGACCGCCGCGAGGCGCTGAAGATCGTCCTCACGCCGTAGCCGCGCGGCGGGCTAACCTGTCGCGGGATGGCGTTGCTGGGGAACGACGAGATCGAGGCGAAGCTCGCCGCGCTGGATGGCTGGGAGCGCTCCGGCGAGGCGATCGTCAAGGCCTTCGGGCGAGGCGACTTCGTCGGCTCGGTCAAGTTCGTCGACGCCCTCGTCGCCCCGGCCGAGGAGCTGGGCCACCACCCGGGCCTGGAGATCTCCTGGGACACGGTGACGGTGACGATCTCCAGCCACTCCGAGGGCGGCCTCACCGCGGCCGACTTCGAGCTCGCGGCGAAGATCGACGCGGTCGCGTGAAGCCCGCCGCGCCCGCCGCGCTGCTGATCCTCGCCGCGCTCGTCGCCGGCTGCTGCGGCGGCGGTTCGACCACGGTGGTCGAAAAGACGGTCACCGTCGAATCGCGGCCGGCAGGCGGCACCGGCGGCGGGTCCGGCGGGCAGCCGGAAGACAAGATCGAAGAACCGACCCGGGTGGTCCACCTGCAGAGCTTCCGCAGCCCCTCCGGCAACATCGGCTGCGTGATGTTCGAAGGCGGCGCCCGCTGCGACATCCGCGACCGTGATTGGTCGCCGCCGCCCCGACCGGCGCGCTGCCCCGAACAAGTCGATTTCGGCCAAGGGCTGGCCGTCTCCCACGGCGGTAGGGCGAGCTTCGTCTGCGCCGGCGACACCGCGCTCGACCCGAGCGGCACGCCCCTGGCCTACGGCGAAGTCTCCGAAGTCGGCGGCACCGAGTGCATCAGCCGCCGCGCCGGCGTCACCTGCGCGAACCACGCCGGCCACGGGTTCTTCGTCAGCATCCAGAGCTACAAGCTCTTCTGAGCGCCCGGCCCGCCGGCGGCGGGAACGGGGGCCGATCCTCTAGCCGCCGCCGAGCGCGGCGACCAGGCGCCGGCCGTATTCGAGGCCCGGGTCCTTGTCCGGGTTGTAACAGGCGAGCGAGGCTCCGACCAGCTCCTCCAGGGCGCCGAGGGGGGCGAGCAGCGCGGCGAGCTCGTCCCAGTCGAGCCCGTCCGGCTGCAGGTAGTCGGTGGCCGGGAAGACGTCCTGGTCGAGCACGTCGACGTCGAGGTGGAGCCAGAAGGGGGCGCCGCCGAGGCGCTCCGCCAGCTCGGCCGCCGCCGTGGCGACGCCGCGCGCCCGCAGCTCCTCGGCGCCGTGGAGGATCGGCGGGCGGGGGAGGTCCTCCGGTTGGCGCATGCCGTCGGCGATCGATTCGGCGCGGTCGCGGAAGCCGACCAGGGCGGTGCGCTCCGGGACCGCGGCGCCGCCGCCGGCGGCCTCGACCCAGCCGGCCGGACCCAGCCCCAGCGCCACCGCGATCGGCATGTCGGCGGCCTCGCCGGTGGTCGAGGTCCGGCCGTCGTAGAGGTCGAGGTGGCCGTCGACGTGGGCGAGGCCGAGCGGCGCGCCGAGGGCGTCGCGGGCCCCGGCCAGAGCTCCCGGCAGCTCCGCGCAGCAGCCGCCGAGGAGGAAGGGCCGCTCGCCCGCGCCGATCGTGGTGGCGACGGCGGCGCGGATCTGGGCGGTGCTCTCCAGCACGTCGGCGCTCGCCAGCAGGCCGGTGTCGGGGTCGCGCTCCGCGCCGCGGATCCGCACCGGCAGGTCGCCCTCGTCGCGGGCGCCGAGCGCCTCCGGCAGGCCGAGCTCCCGCAGGGCCCCCGGCGCGGTCTCGGTGCCGCCGCCGCGACCCACCGAGTCGAAGGGCACCCCGATCGTCACCGTCGCCTTCACGCCCCGGAGAGTGACAAACTCGGGGCCGATGGCCAAGCGACGCAAACAGCCGCGGCGGCCGCGCGAGAAGTCGCCGACCGTCACCTACACCGATCCCGAGGGCAACGTGCTCGAGCTGCGCGAACGGCTGAGCCCGGCGACGATCGCCAAGCTCGGCGAGCCGCCGCCCGGTCGCGCCGCCTCGCTCGAGGACGCCTGGGCGCGGCGCGAGGAGGCGCTCTTCGAGCGGCTGACGGTGTCCTGGGTGATCTCCGACCTGCCGCTCGAGGATCAGAAGATGCTGATCGGGCGGTACCGCATGGCCCACCCCGACGAGCGCGCCTGGGTGCGCCGCACGATCGCCAAGCACCTCGAGCGCCACATCCCCGAGCTGTCCTGACCGTGGCCGAGGAGCTGCGGATCGACGAGCGGACGGCGATCCCGCTGGCGGAGGTCGAGCTGCGCACCAGCCGCTCCTCCGGGCCGGGCGGCCAGCACGCCAACGTCACCGCCTCGCGGGTGGAAGCGGTCTTCGACATCGCCGCCTCGCCCTCCCTCGACGAGGCGCGCCGGGCGCGCCTGCTGGAGCGGCTCGGCCCGGTGG
This sequence comes from Solirubrobacterales bacterium, assembly GCA_035502495.1. GTDB lineage: Bacteria > Actinomycetota > Thermoleophilia > Solirubrobacterales > 70-9 > VAYN01. The sequence continues at coordinate 15,060 of DATJUK010000233.1, read as the reverse complement.
CCACCGCGGTCGCCCAGGACGGCCGCAGCCAGTACCGCAACCGCGAGCTGGCCCTCGGCCGGCTCGCCGCGAAGCTCGCCGCCGCCCTCCGTGTCCCCCGCCGGCGCCGCCCCACCAAGCCCTCCCGGGCCTCCCGCCGGCGCCGCCTCGAGCAGAAGCGCCGCACCGGCGAGCGCAAGCAGTCCCGCCGCTGGCGCCCCGACGACTAGCGCAGCCCGCGCCGGACGAGCGGCGCGACCTCGGTGCCGAAGAGCTCGATCGAGCGCATCACCTCGGCGTGGGGGAGGGTGCCGACGCTGAACTGGATCAGGAAGCGGTCGTGGCCGAAGATCGAGTGCTGGAAGAGGATCTTCTCGGCGACCTCGGCCGGGGACCCGACCAGGTTGGCGCCCTCGAGCCGCCGGCTCGCTTCGAAGGCGGCGCGGCTCATCGGCGGCCAGCCGCGCTCGCGGCCGATCCGGTCCATCATCCGGGCGAAGGCGGGGAAGGCGATGTCGGCGGCTTCCTGTGAGTCGGGCGCGACGAAGCCGTGCGAATTGATGCTGAGGGCCGGACGGGGCGCGCCGACCTCGGCCGCCGCTCCCGCGTGCATCTCGGCGAACGGCCTGAAGCGGGCCGGTTCGCCGCCGATGATCGCCAGTGCCATCGGCAGGCCGAGCCGGCCGGTGCGGATCGCCGACTGGGGCGAGCCGCCGACCGCCACCCAGACCGGCAGCGGGTCCTGCAGCGGCCGCGGGTAGACGCCGCGCCGCTCGATCGGCGCCCGCAGCCGCCCCTCCCAGCTGACCTCGGTCTCCGCCCGCACCGCCAGCAGCAGCTCGAGCTTCTCGGCGAAGAGCTCGTCGTAGGAGTCGAGGTCGTAGCCGAAGAGCGGGAACGACTCGACGAAGGAGCCGCGCCCGGCCATGATCTCGGCCCGCCCGCCGGAGAGCAGGTCGAGCATCGCGAAGTCCTGGAAGACGCGCACCGGATCGTCGGAGCTGATCACCGAGACGGCGCTGGTGAGGCGGATCCGCTCGGTCCGCTCGGCCGCCGCGGCAAGCGCCACCGCGGGCGCCGAGACGGCGAAGTCGGGCCGGTGGTGCTCGCCGACGCCGAAGACGTCGAGCCCTACCCGGTCGGCCAGCTCGATCTCCTCGATCAGGTCGCGCAGGCGCCGCTCGGCGCCGACGATCGGGCCGCCCTCGACCTCGGGGGTCAGCTCCGCGAAGGTGTAGACGCCGAGTTCCACTCGACGGCGGATTATGTAGATGAGCTTGGGTAGGTGAAGATGCGGGCCATGGTCGGCGAACGCAGCGAGGAGGGGTTCGCGGCGCTGACCCTGGAAGGCGACGCCCGCGGCGGCCTGGAGGCGGTCTTCGTCCCCGAGGCGGGGATGGTCTGCTGCTCGCTGAAGCACCGCGGCGAGGAGCTGCTCGGCCAACGCGGCGGCCTGCGCGCCTACGTCGAGAGCCACTCGACCATGGGCATCCCCTTCCTGCACCCGTGGGCGAACCGGCTCGGCGCCGACCGCTTCGAGCTGGCCGGCCGCCAGGTCGACCTCACCCTGCCCGACCTGCCGCGCAAGCGCGACGGCGCCGGGCAGCCGATCCACGGGCTGCTCTCGGCGGCGCCCGGCTGGCGGGTCGAGCGCCACGCCGAGCTCGACACCGGCGGCGCCCTCGCGGCGAGCTTCGACTTCGCCGCCTACCCGCACCTGCTGGAGGCCTTCCCGTTCCCGCACCTGGTCGAGATCGAGGCGACCCTGGTCGAGGGCTCGCTGGAGATCCAGACCAGCCTCACCGCCACCGGCGCGGTCGCGGTGCCGGTCTCCTTCGGCTTCCATCCCTACCTCGTGCTGCCCGGGGTGCCGCGCGCCGAGTGGGTGCTGGAGGCGCCGGTCCGCCGGCGCCTCGTCCTCGACGACCGCGGCCTGCCGACCGGCGAGCGCGAGCCGGCCGCGATCGCGACCGCCGCGCTCGGCGCGCGCACCTACGACGACGCCTTCCTCGCTCCCTCGCCCGGCACCCCCTTCGCGCTGGTCGGCCCCGACCGGCGGATCGAGCTGCGCCTGGACAGCGGCTATCCCTTCACCCAGATCTACACGCCGCCGGACCTCGACGCGGTGGCGATCGAGCCGATGACCGCGCCCACCGACGCGCTCCTCGTCGCCGGCCCCGAGCTGACCTTCGTGCCGCCCGGCGAGACCTTCACCGCCGGCTTCTCGATCTCCGTGCTTTAACTGGACAAGGTGTCTACTCACACGTAGACTCGCGACAGCTACAGGGTCCCGAGCAAGCGAGGTCGTATGGATCAGTGGAACAACGGTCGGCGATTCGACGGCAAGGTGGCGATCGTCACCGGTGCCGGGGGAGCGTTGGGCGGCGCCGTCGCCCGCGCGCTGGGCCGCGAGGGGGCGAAGGTGGTGGTCGGCTACCGCAGCTCGGCCGACGCCGCCGAGGCCGTGGTCGCGGCGATCGAGGAGGCAGGCTCGGAGGCGCACGCCGCCCGGCTCGACGTCCTCGACCGGGCCTCGGTCGACGCCTTCGTCGCCGCCGCGGTCGATCGCCACGGCTCCCTCGACGTGGTGGTCAACGCCGCCGGGCGGATCGATCCCGCCGACGCGGTCCGCTTCGCCGAGTCCGACGCCGACGCCTTCGCGCAGCTGCTCGACATCGACCTGATCGGAACCTTCCGCGTCTGCGAGGCCGCGGTTCCCCACCTGCGGCAGGGCGGCGGGGCGATCGTCAACTTCTCCGGCTCCTACGGCAACGGCGTCAACCAGGAGAACGTCGTCAACTCGGTGGCCGTCACCTACTGCGCCGCCAAGGGCGGCGTCCGCGCGCTCACCTCGGCGCTGGCCCGTGACCTGGCGCCGGAGATCCGCGTCAACGCGGTCGCCCCCGGGGCGATCGCGGCGAACTGGGAGGACGACTGGGGGATCCCGCAGGAGCACGTCGACGAGGCGCTGGCGATGACCCCGCTCGGCCGGATGGGCAAGCCGGAGGAGATCGCCGAAAGCGTCCTCTACCTGGCCTCCGACGGGGGCGGCTACACGACCGGCCAGGTGCTCGAGGTGAGCGGCGGCTGGATCCTCGACGGCTGAGAGGGGAGAGGGAAGAACGATGGAGAGCGGAATCGAAGTCGACCTCGGGGCGCTGCTGCCCGCCGACCTGCCCGACGGGCGCGAGGCGGTCGAGGAAGGGAAGGCGCTGGCGCGCGGGATCGAGCGCGGCCGCTCGCTCTTCTGCCGGGAGAACGGCGTCGCCTCGGAGCGCGAGTGGCGCGAGAGGGCCCGCGCCGAGGGCTTCTCCTGCACCTGCATGAACATCGGCCTCGGCACCTGGCCCGACACCCGCGAGGCGATCGGCCGCATCCACGAAGACGCGCTCGCCCGCGGCGTCCGGCCGCCCGACCGCTTCAACCTGCTCGCCGAGCGGCGCATGGGGCTGCCGAAAGCGACCCGCGCCGACGCTCCCCAGGAGACCGGCCCGGTGCTGTGGACCGAGCAGGACTGGTTCGAGCTCGCCAACACCGCGCCGATCCAGCCGGAGGCCGCCGACAACACGATCGGCGGGCCGGGCTCGGTCGAAAACGCGGTCGACGCGCTGCAGGTCGGGATCACCCACATCGGCGTGCTCTCGCAGTACTCCTGGCGCTGGCCCTACTGGGACGACGAGGTGAGCCAGACGATGGCGGTGCTGAAGGCGGCGGGCGCGCTCGCCGCGTTCAAAGACGAGGGCGTCTGCTTCGACTCCTACCTCGAGGACGGCTACCCCGGCGTCTTCCACGACTACGCCAACTACGTCGGCTGGTCGATGCTCGAGCGCCACATCTCCGAGCAGCTGATCGGCGCCGCCTACTCGTGCTCCTGGGGCGGGCTGACCCAGGACCCGGTGATCAAGTCGGCGGTCACCCTCGCCCTCCACGCGGTCAACCCGGACGGCGTGCCGGCGGGCTTCGTCCAGGGCGACACGATCGGCAACACCCCCGACTTCGACTCCAACATGGCGGTCGTCTCCAGCGACGTCCTCTTCATGAAGATGGTCGACCGCCGCTACCGCCTCGGCGGCGCGCCGATCGCGGTGCCGGTGACCGAGACCGAGCGCATCCCCTCCTGGCAGGAGGTGGCGACCGTGCAGACGATCAGCCGGCGGCTGGAGGAATACGTGCCGATGGTCGACCCGGTGGTCGACTGGGGGCAGATCGAGGCGATGCGGGACCGGCTCGTCGCGGGCGGGCGCTCCTTCTTCCAGGCGGCCCTCGCCGGCCTCGCCGCCGCCGGCGTCGACACCGAGGACCCGGCCCGGCTGCTGCTGGTGCTGAAGCGTCTCGGCTCGACCCGCTGCGAGGAGCTGTTCGGCGCCGGCGAGCCCGACCCGGAGTACCCGCGCGGGCGCCGGCCCGTCCTGCAGACCGACCTGGTCAAGAACACGATGGTCCAGCGCGAGCGGCTCCTGGCCGAGCTGGCGACGCGCCGGCGCGAGGACGAGATCCGCGGGATGAAGGTCCTCGTCAGCTCCACCGACGTGCACGAGTTCGCCGAGTTCCTGCTCGCCTCGACCCTCGAGGCGGCGGGGACCGAGGTGATCGACTTCGGCATCAACCGCGACCCCGAGGACATCGTCAAGGCGGTGATCGAGACCGACGCCGACGCCGTCGTCGTCACCACCCACAACGGCGTCGCGAGGTCCTTCGGGCAGCGCCTGATGAGCGAGCTCGGGGCCGCCGACGCGGGCGCGATCCCGGTCTTCATGGGCGGCGTCCTGAACGAGGACATCGAGGGCTCGGAGGTGCCGATCGACGTCAGCGCCGACCTCAACGCGGGCGGGATCCGGACGCCGGGGACGATCGATCGGCTGATCGACGAGCTGGTCGATCACCGCCGCGGCGGGGTGGCCGCCTAGCTTGGGCCTCGTCGCCCTCGCCGACTTCGGCAGCACCTACACCAAGCTCACGCTGGTCGATCCGGACCGGCGGCGGGTGGTGGGCCGGGCGCAGGCGCCGACCTCGATCGCCACCGACGTCATGGACGGCTACGCCGCCGCCCTGGCGGCGGCGCGCGAGGCAGCCGGCGGGGCCCCGGCGCCGGTCCGCGAGCTCGCCGTCTCCAGCGCCGGCGGCGGGCTGCGGGTGGCGGCGGTGGGCCTGGTCGCCGACCTCACCGCGGCGGCCGCCCGCCAGGCGGCGCTGAACGCCGGCGCCCGGGTCGACTCGGTCCTCTCCGGTCGGCTCGAGGAAGGCGCGTTGGCCGAGCTCCGCGCCGCCGCGCCGGAGATCCTCCTCTTCGCCGGCGGCACCGACGGCGGCCAGCGGCAGCTGGTCCTCGACAACGCCCGGCGGCTCGCCGCCGCCGAGCTCGCCGCCCGGGTGGTCGTCGCCTGCAACCGCGAGGTGGCCGACGAGGTGGCGGCGATCTTCGCCGGCGCCGGCAACGGGGTGGAGGTGGCCGCCAACGTGATGCCGAAGCTCGGCCGGCTGGAGGCGGAGGGGGCGCGGGCGGCGATCTCGCGGGCCTTCCTCGAGCACGTGATCGGCGGCAAGGGGATGAGCGACGACGGGCGCTTCCTGGAGATGGTCAGGATGCCCACCCCGGAAGCGGTGCTGGAGGCGACGCGGCTGCTCGCCTCGGGAACCGCGGGGCGGGCGGGGGAGGGCGACATCGTCGTCGTCGACGTCGGCGGCGCGACCACCGACGTCCACTCGACCCGCGGCGAGCGGGCGACGCCGGGGATCGAGCAGCCGCTGCTGCCGCCGCCGCTCACCCTGCGCACGGTCGAGGGCGACCTCGGCCTGCGGGCGGGCGCCGCGGGGGCGGTCGACGCCGACCGTGCCTGGCTCGCCGAGCAGCTGGGCGAGGCGGGCTCGATCGTCCCGGAGGAGGCGGCGCGCGAGCGCGGCAGGCGCCCCGGCTGGATCCCCGACACCGCCGCCGAGGCCGGGTTCGACGCCCTGCTGGCGGTCGGCTGCGCGACCCAGGCGCTCGCTCGCCACTGCGGGACGATGCTGCTGGCGGCGGGCGAGAAGGGCCCGCCGACGCTGATCGCCGACGGGCCCGACCTGCGCGAGGCGAAGCGGGTGATCGGCACCGGCGGGGTCTTCGCCCACCGCGAGGACGGCGCGGCGATCCTCGCGCGGGCCCTCGGGCGGCGCGTCCCGCGCTCGCTTACGCCGCTCGACCCGGTCGTCTCGATCGACCGCGGGTACGTCCTCGCCGCCGTCGGCCTGCTCGCGGGCGAGGACCCGGACCTGGCGCTCGCGGTCCTCGAATCCGAGCTCGACAAAAACTAGACACAGTGACCAGTCGCTGGTAAGGTCTCGACTTGCCGCCCAGTCATCGCAAGCAAAGGGAAGACGTGCGGGGAGAACGGGGATCGAATGTTTAGGCGCCGTGCGCGCGAGCAGCCGCTGTCGCTCTTCTACGCGGGCGACGTGCACGGCTCGCGGGTCTGCTGGAAGAAGTTCGTCAACGCCGCCGCGCACTACCCGGCGCAGATCCTGGTGATGGGCGGCGACCTCACCGGCAAGGCCTTGATCCCGATCGTGCGGGCCGCCGACGGCAGCTACTCGGCGGAGGTGATCGGCGAGGTGCGCGAGGCGCGGACGGCCGAGGAGCTCGACCAGCTGCAGTCGGCGATCGCCACCAACGGCATGTACCACCTGATCGTCGACCCGGACGAGGCGGCGGCGCTGCGCGCCGACCGCGCCCGCCGCGAAGGAGCGCTCGAACGGGCGCTGCTCGACGAGCTGCGGCTCTGGGTCGAGTTCGCCGACGAGCGCCTCGGCGGCACCGACACGGTGGCCTACGTGATCCCCGGCAACGACGACCCCTGGGCGGTCGACGAGATCCTCGCCGCGGGCACCTCGGTCGACGACTGCGACGAGGCGGTGCGGCAGGTGGGGCCGCACGAGATGGTCTCCTTCGGCTACGCCAACCGGACCCCCTGGAAGACGCCGCGGGAGCTCGACGAAGACGAGATCTACACGCGGCTGAAGGCCTTGGTCGACCAGCTCGAAGAGCCGCGGCGGGCGATCTTCAACATCCACGTGCCGCCCTACGAGTCGAGCCTCGACACCGCCTACGAGGTCGACGAGGAGCTGCGCTACGTGACCAAGGGCGGCCGCCCTCACGAGATCGCCACCGGCAGCAAGGCGGTGCGCCAGATCATCGAGGAGACGCAGCCGCTGCTCAGCCTTCACGGTCACATCCACGAGAGCAAGGGCGTGACCCGGATCGGGCGCACCGTCGCCATCAACCCCGGCTCGGACTACGGCAGCGGCCACCTCGACGGCTGCCTGGTCCACCTCGAGCCGGACCGTGTCGTCAACCAGTACCTGGTGTCGGGATAACCGTGTCGGACTTGGGGAAGGAGCGGTATGAGTGACGTGACCGGAGAGAGGGCGGCGCCCGCGACCTCGGGCGGCATGTTCGCCCGCAAAGCGACGGGCCTGGTGCGGGAAGTCTCGCCGTTCTCGACCTTCGTCTTCAACATGGCGGGGCAGCCGACCGCGATCTTCCTCGCCGTCTCGATCTTCTTCGTCCTCGGCGTCTACCCGGGCGGCTCGATCTGGCTCGGCTTCGCGATGGCCTTCGCCGTCGCCCTCGTGCTCTGCGTCTGTTACGGCCTCTTCTCCTCGGCGATCCCGCGCAGCGGCGGCGACTACGTGCTGGTCGGGCGGATCACCCACCCGGCGATCGGCCTGGTCTCCTCGTTCTTCTGGGTCTCCGGCGTCGTCCTCTCGATCGCCTTCACCGCGTTTGCCTTCGTCACCGTCGCCCTGGGACCGTCGCTGACCGCGGTCGGCCTGGTCAGCGGACACAACACGCTGGTCACCGCGGGCAACGACCTGGCGACCAAGGAAGGCTGGCAGTTCGCGATCGGCACCTTCGTGATCCTGCTCTCGGCCGGGCTGCTCGCGGGCGGCTGGCGCTGGACCACGCGGATCATGAACTCGCTCTGGATCATCACCATGCTCGGCCTCTTCACCGTCTTCCTCGTCCTGCTGTTCAAGTCCCACGCCGGGTTCGTCAACAGCTTCAACAAGTTCGCCGGCTCGATCACCGGCGAAGCCGACTCCTACCACGGGCTGATCAAATCGGCGGCCAAGGAAGGCATCGACACCTCGCCCGGGTTCAGCCTCAACAACACCTGGCCGACCTTCGCCGCGATCGCCGGCCTCTCGATCTACAGCTGGCTCTCGATCTACATCTCGGGTGAGATCCGGCGGGCGAAAGACACCAGCCAGATGCGGATCATGGGGCTCGCGTCCTTCATCCACATCGGCATCGCGGTGCTGCTCTCGATCGTCTTCTTCTGGAAGTTCGGCCACGACTTCTTCGTCGCCGTGAACGCCCTCAGCGGCACCGAAAGCTATCCCTTCGCCGCGCCTCCCTACTACACGTTCATGACCTCGATCGCGGGCGGCAGCACGCTGCTCGCCTGGTGGCTCTTCATCACCTTCGCGGTCGCCTATCCGCTGCTGATCCTGCCCAACATCACGATCGCGGTGCGGACGTTCTTCGCCTGGGCGCTCGACGGCATCCTGCCGTCGCGCTTCGCCCGCGTCTCGCCGAAGACCCACGCGCCCAACTGGGCGATCGGGCTCACCGTGGTGATCAGCGTCCTCGTCCTCTACTGGGCGGTCAGCAACGGCGAAGGCTTCCTCAGCGTCCTCTACGAGGCGGTCGTGCTGCAGCTGGTGACGATGATCCTGATCGGGATCGCCGCGGTCCTGCTGCCCTACCGGCGGCCGGAGGTGTGGCGCGCCTCGGCGACGACGCGGCGCCTCTTCGGCGTGCCGATCGTGGCCCTGGCGGGCGCGCTCACCTCGCTGCTGCTCGGCGGCCTCTTCTTCATCTACATGCACTACCCCGAACTGGGGATCGACAAGGGGCACTTCTTCCGCGATTGCGCGATCATCCTCGGAGCCGCCCTGCTGACCTTCTTCGTCGCCCGCCAGGCGCGTCTGCGGCAGGGAGTCGACGTCGACAAGCTCGCGATGGAGATCCCACCTGAATGACCAAGGGCCACACGCGGATCCGGTCCTCGAGGGAGGTCGGATCGCCGACGCCGCCGAGCGCGGCGGGGTGCCGCTGCGGCTGACCGGCGGCGTCGCCGTGGCGCTCCGCTGTCCGAGCGCGGCGGCGGCGCCGCTGGCCCGCGAGTACAAAGACATCGACGTGGTCACGGTCGGCTCCGGGCGCGACGCGACGGCGGCGCTCCTGGAGTCGCTCGGCTACGTCGCCGACCGCGAGTTCAACGTCCTGCACGGCGCCCGCCGGCTCTTCTTCTGGGACCCGGCCAACGAGCGCCAGCTCGACGTCTTCGTCGACCAGGCGCGGCTCTGCCACGAGATCGACTTCCGCCCGCGGATCGCGGTGAGCGGGCGGACCCTGCCGCTCGCCGACCTGCTGCTGATGAAGCTGCAGGTGGTGGAGACCAACGAGAAGGACCTGATCGACGTCTGCGCGATCCTCGCCGACCACGACCTGAGCGAGGACGAGAGCGGCGTCAACTCCGCCTACCTGGCCGCGCTGGCGGCCGGCGACTGGGGCCTCTGGCGGACGCTCGGGATGGTCGCCGAGCGCGGCGAGGACTTCGCCCGCGGCCTCGACGGCTTCGACCGGGGCGAGCTGGTCGCCGGGCGGCTGGAGCGCCTGCGGGCGGAGCTGGAGGGGGCGCCGAAGTCCCGGGGCTGGAAGATGCGGGCGCGGATCGGCGAGCGCAAGCGCTGGTACGAGCTCCCCGAAGAGGTCGCCTGAGCGATCGCGAGGGGATCGTCGACCACTTGGATAACCTCGCCCGCGTGATGCGGCAGAGCGGGCGGACGATCGGAGCGAGGCCTTGACCAGGCCGCGCCGCGGCCAGCCGGCCGCGCGGACGAAGATCCTCGAGGCGAGCCGCAGGCTCTTCTCGCGGCGCGGCTACGCCGAGGTGTCGGTGGGGGACATCGCCCGCGCCGCCGGGGTGGTGCGCGCCACCGTCTACAACAACTTCGACGACAAGCAGGACATCCTCGCCGCGATCATCGCCGACTACATGACCGGGTACGCGCGGATCGCCCAGCGGCTGCGCGAAAACGCCAGGCCCGGCCAGACCTCCTTCGACCTGATCCAGGAAATGGTCCGCGAGGCGCTCGCCTGGCGGGTCAAGAACGCCGACCTGCGGCCGCTCGTCGCCGTCGCCCGCCACTCCCGCGGCAGCGGCTGGGACCAGGCCAACAAAGCCGCCGACGACGCGATGCTCGGCTGGATCCTCGCGGTCCACGCCGCCGACGACGCGGCCGGGCTGATCCGCGAGGACATCGACCTCGAGTTCGGCGTGCGGGCGGCCTACGCGATGATCGAGGCCGTCCTCTCCTCCTTCGACGTCGCCGCCGACGAGGAGCAGATCGAGCAGGCCGCGCACCAGCTCGCCCTGCTGCACTGGTACTCGATCTGCCGCGTGGACCCGGAGGAGGCGCCGCAGAGCCCGCTCGGGAGGCCGGCCGCGGACGCCTCCATTACTTGAACAGTCTGTCTACTTTCGATAGCGTGCCGGTCGCAGGGTGAGAAGTCGCGGCACCGCGCTCGGCCCCGCGCACGCCGATGACGGACGCGACACAGACCACCTCCCGGTACGCGGAAACCGACCGCGCCAACCTGGTCCACCCGCTGACCGACCACTCGCGCTTCACCAGCGGCACGACGCCGCTGGTGATCGTCCGCGGCGAGGACTGCGAGCTGATCGACGAGCGCGGCCGCCGCATCATCGACGGCTCGTCCGGCCTCTGGACGGTGAACCTCGGCCACAGCCGCGAGGACCTGGTCGAGGCGGCCCGCCGGCAGATGTCGACGCTGCCCTACGCGGCGACCTTCGGCGGCGTCTCCTCGCCGCCCGCGATCGAGCTGGCGGAGCGGATCGTCGAGCTGGCCCCGCCGGGCCTCGGCGGCGTCTTCTTCGTCTCCGGCGGCAGCGAGGCCAACGAGACCGCGATCAAGCTGGCCCGCCGGCATTGGGTGCGGGCCGGGCGGCCGGAGAAGGCGGTGCTGATCGCCCACCGGCGCGGCTACCACGGGCTCGCCGGGGTGACCACGACGGCGACCCGCCTCGATCCCTACCACGGTGACTTCGGCCCCGAAGCGCCGCAGGTGGTCGAGACCCCGGTCCCCTACCCCTACCGCTGCGAGGCCGGGGTCCCCTGCGATCCCGACACCTGTCCGATCTGCACCGGAGCGGCTTTGCAGAGCCGAATCGACGAGGTCGGCGCCGACCGGGTGGCGGCCGTCATCGTCGAGCCGGTGCTCGGCTCGGGGGGCGTCGTCGTGCCGCCGCCCGGCTACCTGGGGACGCTGCGGGAGGTCTGCGACCGCAACGAGGCGCTCTTGATCGTCGACGAGGTGATCACCGGCTTCGGCCGCACCGGCAGCTGGTTCGCCTCCGGCGCCCAGGGCGTCAGCCCGGACCTCCTCACCTTCGCCAAGGGGGTCAGCGGCGGCTACGTGCCGCTCGGCGGGGTGGTCGTCTCCGACCGGCTCTGGGAGGAGCTGCGCGACCCCGCCGCCGACCCCGGCTTCCTGATGCACGGCTTCACCCACTCCGGGCACCCGGTCGCCTGCGCGGTCGGCCTCGCGGTGATCGACGCGATCGAGCGGGAAGGGCTGCTCGCCCGGGTGGAGGAGACGAGCGAGCTGCTGGCCCGGCTGGTCGGCCCGCTGGCCGAGCTGCCGGAGGTCGGCGAGGTGCGCCAGGCGGGGCTGATGGTCGGGATCGAGCTGGTCGCCGACAAGGCGACCCGGGAGCGGTTTGCGCCCGAGCTCGCCCGCGGCCGCGCCGTCGCCGACGAGGCCCGGGAGCGCGGGCTGCTGACCCGGGGCCTGCTCGACGACGTCGTCTGCCTCGCGCCGCCCTTCGTGATCGCCCCCGAGCAGCTCGCTCGCGCGGTCGAGATCCTGGCCGAGAGCATCACCGCTACTAGACAAGCTGTCTAGTTAGTGAGAGGATGGCGGCCATGAAGCTGGGCATCCTCGGGGCGGGAGCGGAGGGAAGCGGCCTGTCGGCGCTGCTCGCCGGCGAGGAGGACGTCGAGACGCTGGCGCTGGCCGATCGCGACCGCGAGCGCCTCGACCTCGCCGCCCGCCGCTTCGCCGGCCTCGACAGTCCGATCGAGGCGACCGCCACCGAGGTCGACGCCGCCGACGCGGAGGCCGTCGCGGCCTGGGCGGGTGACCTCGACGCCGTCCTCAACGCGACGCTCCCGCACCTGAACCTGGCGGTGATGCGCGGCTGCCTCGCCGCCGGCACCCATTACATGGACCTGAACTCGGGGCCGTTCGAGGTCGCCGGGGTGATCCCGCGCGAGGAAACCATCGACGCCCAGTTCGAGCTCGGCGACGAGTTCGCCGCGGCAGGGCTGACCGCGGTGTCCTGCGCCGGGGTGGCCCCGGGCTGGGTCGACCTGGTCGCCCGCCGCGCGGTCGAGGGCCTCGACGCGGTAGCCGGCATCGTCGTCCGCTGGGTCGAACGCAACGACGGCTCCGAGCTCGTCTCCACCGTCGGCCCGAACCTGATCGCCAACTTCAACATGCCGACGCCGCTGCGCTGGGAGCGCGGGGAGATCGCCCAGGTCGACCTCTTCGAGAGCGAGGAGCTCTACGAGTGGCCGGAGCTCGGCCCGATCCCCGTCTACACCGGCTTCATGCACCCCGAGCTGCGCACGATGCACAACCTCGGGGTGGAGCTGGAGCGGGTCGAGGTGAAGAGCGGGCTCTCCAACGGGCGCTGGCGCAGCTCGCCGGAGATCTGGGTCGAGGCCCTGCGCCGGCGGCTCGCGGCGGGCGAGCCGATCGCCGCCGACCTGGCCGCCGAGCTGGGCCGTGCCTTCATCCCGCCGGAGCGCTACGAGGAGGCGATCGAGGCCGGGATCGTCGGCGAAGGCGCCTTCGCCGTCTGCGTCGAGGTCAGCGGCAGGCGGGGTGGGGAAGAGGTGGTCCGGACCGACGGGCTGATCGTCTCGCTGGCCGAAGCCCGCGAGCGGATCCCCTGGGGCACCCACATGGTCTACGCGACCTCCGGCACCACCCCGGTGGTCCTGCTACCGATGCTCGGCCGCGGCGAGATCTCCACCCGCGGCGTCGTCGGCGTCGGCGCCCTCCCCGAGTGGGAGGCGGTGCTGTCGAAGATCGAGGCCCGCGGCCTGCGCACCTGGAAGCGCCTCGACGCGCGGAGCTGAGGGCCCGCCGCCGGCTCGGGAGGACGCGTCGCGCGGGGCGCCCGCCGCCTCCCGCGCTACCCCTGCTCGCCGCCGCCGTCGGCGCTCGTCTGGGCCAACGCCAGCACCACCTCCAGGGTCACGTCCCAGCCGAGGACGTCGCCGCCGCCGGGCAGCTCCATCTGCCAGCCGAGGCCGAAGTCGCGGCGGTCGACCACGGTCTCCAGTTCGAGCCCGGCGCGGGTGACGCCGCCGATCGATTGGTCCGGATCGCTCCAGCGGCCGGCCGCGAGCACCGGTTCGGTGATCCCCGCGATCGTCAGCCTGCCGTCGACCTGGGCGGTGCCGTCGGCGGCGAGCCGGACGGCGTCGGAGCGGAAGGACAGCTCCGGGTGGTCGTCGGCGTCGAAGAACTCCGGGCCGAGGATCAGCTCGCGGAACTGGGCCGGCTGGTCGATCGAGATCGAGTCGACGCGGGCGACGCCCGCGAGCGAGAGCGCGCCCGCCTCGGCGCTCAGCGTCGCGCTCACCTCGGTGAACCTGCCGCGGTAGCGGCTGGCGCCGGAGAAGACCACCGAGAAGCCGAACCAGGAGTGGATCGGGTCGGCCTGGTAGGCGCCGAGGAATGACTGCACAGCGGTTGCCATGGAAGCTCCGATCGTCGAGGGGCGCCACGGCTGCCCGCGGCGCCCTGCTTTGCCTGTCACATCGCCCGCGCGGGGCGGGTCTGTTTCGATGACACGACGCAAAGGGGGAACGTGACGATGAACGAAGGCGAATGGCCCGCCCGCGCATTCGAGGAGCAGCGGCCCCGGCTGCGGGCGGTGGCCTACCGGATGCTCGGCTCGACCGGCGAGGCCGACGACGCGGTGCAGGAGGCCTGGCTGCGCCTCGACCGCAGCGACGCCGGCGAGATCGAGAACCTCGGCGGCTGGCTGACCACCGTGGTGGCGCGGATCGCGCTGAACATGCTGCGCTCGCGCCGGTCGCGGGGCGAGGAGTCGATCGACCTGCGGGTGCCGGACCCGATCGTCGACCCGATCGAGGGGACCCAGCCCGAGCACGAGGCGCTGCTGGCCGACTCGGTAGGCCTGGCGATGTTGATGGTGCTCGAAACCCTCGGCCCGGCCGAGCGGCTCGCCTTCGTCCTCCACGACATGTTCGGCGTGCCCTTCGACGAGATCGGCGCGATCGTCGACCGCACTCCGGAGGCGGCCCGGCAACTGGCCAGCCGGGGACGACGGCGGCTGCGGGCGGCGGAGGCGGTGCCCGACGTCGACCTCGGCGCGCAACGCGAGCTGGTCGAGGCGTTCATGGCCGCCTCCCGCGACGGTGACTTCGACCGCCTCGTCGCCGTCCTCCACCCCGACATCGTGCTGCGCTCGGACTTCGGTCCGCCCGCCGGGACGGTGGAGGTGCGGGGGAGGGAGGCGGTGGTCGAGCAGGCGCGCCTCTTCGCCTCCCTCGGCCTCGCCGCGCGCCTGGTCCGCGTCAACGGCGCGATCGGCACGGTCACCCTGAAGGACGGCAAGCCCTTCTCCATCGGCTCACTGATCGTCCGCGAAGGCCGGATCGTCGGGATCGACTTCCTCGCCGACCCGGCGCGCCTCGAGCGCCTCGACCTTGGCTGGCTGGAGGGTTGAGTGAGGCGGGGCGAGCGGACTGGAAAAGGACGCGGCCATCTCGACGGCGACCCGGGCAGGCTGAGGTCGCCGCCGAGATGGCCGGGCCTGCGGGCCGCGGGCGAGGGCGCGGGCCGCGGGCGAGGGCGCGCGGCGCGGCGCGAGAGCGCGGGGCGCGGGCAAGGGCGAGGGTGCGCGGCGCGGCGCGGGCGCGAGAGCGCGCGGCGCGCGGGCGCGGGCGCGAGGGCGCGCGGCGGGGCGCGAGAGC
>DATJUK010000232.1:0-3481 GCA_035502495.1 Solirubrobacterales bacterium | reverse complement strand
CTCATGGCGACCGGGCGAACCCCGCCCTTCCGCGACGATCCCGTGCGTACCCCCGGGGTGAGACGGAATGCGCACGTCTCTCGGGACTTCGTCAGATCCTCGTCCCTCGCACCGCCTGGGAGAGCGGCGGCGGTTGCGCCGATCCACCGCTCTATTCGTAGCCGGCCGAGAGCACCTCGGAGGCGACCGGCGCCGCCACTTCGCCGCCCGCCGCTTCGGCTTCGATCAGTAGGACCCCGATCGCCAGCTTCGGCTTTTCGACCGTGGCGAAGGCGGAGAACCAGGCGTCCTTGCGGTGTGCCGGGGAGCTTTCTCCTTCGCCTTCGATCGGCTCTGCGCCTTCTTCGCCTTCGGCCAGCTGACCGAGTTCGGCGGTGCCGGTCTTGGCCGCCACCTGGCCCGCGGAGATCGCGCCCGCCGTACCGGTCCCTTCGTTGACCACACCGACCATCAGTTCGGTCAGCTCGTCGGCGGTCTTCTTCGTCATCACCCGCGTCGGCTTGGCGTTCGGACGCAGTTTCTTGGTCTCGACGATCGAGGTTGGCATCCGCACCCCGTCGTTGGCGATCGTCTGGGCGACGCTCGCCATCTGCAGCGGCGTCGCCAGCACTTCGCCCTGGCCGATCGCCGAGACGGCAAGTTCGACTTCTTCGCCGATTTCGGTGGGGATCGTCGATTCGGCCGGTTCTACTTCCTTGACGATCGAGGGGGCGTAGAGCGTCGGCGGCGAGTTGAAGCCGAACTTTTCCGCGGTTTCGACCAGCTTTTCGTTGCCGATCTTGGGGCCGAGCGGGAGGAAGTCCGCGTTGCACGACTCGGCGAAGGCCTGGCGGAAGGTGCCGCCGCAGACCTCGCCGTTGGCGTTTTCGATGAAGCGACCGCCGACGTCGATCCCTTCGACGTATTCGAATTCGTCGTCGAGCGACACCAGGTTGTTTTCCAGTGCCGCGGTGGTGGTGATGATCTTGAAGGTCGAGCCCGGCGGCTGGGGGGCGGAGAAGGCCTGTCCGGCGAGGGCGCGGACGTCGCCGTTCTTGGCGTCGAGCACGGCCACGCCGCCCGCCCGCCCGGCCAGCGCCGCCACCGAGGTTTCCTGCAGGTGGGGGTCGATCGTCGTCTTCACCGGGGCGCCGGGCGTCGGTTCCGATTCGGCCAGCACGCGCCCTTCGGTGCCCTTGGCGGCCTTCGCCGGGACGGCCAGGAGCTTGCCGCCGGGCTTGCCCGCCAGGCGGCGGTTGAAGGCCCGCTCGAGACCGCTGATCCCGACCGGCGTTTCCGGCGGGAAGCCGAGGCTCGCCAGGTGCGGCTCTTCTTCGGCGGAGGCTTCGCCGATTTCGCCGGTGACGTCGATCGCGGCGCTGCCGATCGGGTGTTCGCGTTCGTCGGCGGGCCCTTCGGCGAGCGGCGTGCCGTCGTCGGCAAGGATCGGCGCCCGTGGCGCCAGTTCGGTTTCGGCTTCCAGTCGCTCGCCGGGGCGCAGGCCGGGGAAGACGAGGTAGGGAGACCAGGCGATGCCGCCTTCGGCCCAGGGCAGGTCGATCGCTTCTTCGACCACGCCGAAGGCGACCGTCCTGATCCGCAGCGGCACCGGGACGACGGTCTCGTCGCCTTCGGAGCGGGCGTCTTCCGCCGAGTCGGGGACGAGCCCGCGCATGGTCGCGACGTCGCGAGCCTTGCGGTAGTCGGCGGCGAACTGTTCGGCACTGATCGCGGCGCGCGAGGCTTCGTTCAGTTCCCCGTACATCGCGGCGAAGTCTTTCCGCTGCCAGGCTTCGGCGAAGCGGTCGGCGGCGTCCTTTTCGGGCGATCCGGGGGCGCCGGTGGCGGCGCCGACGACGAAGGCGACGAGCGCGAGCGCGGCCAGCGGGACGGCGCGCGTAAGCAGCCGTCTACGACGCTCGACCTCGGGAGATGGCCTGCTCACAGGCAAGAACGGTAATCGAGCGGTCAGCCGCATGCTTGTATTCGGACGGTGACCGTTCTCGACTGGGCGATCGTCGCCTTCACGCTCGCCCTCGCGCTCTGGGGGTACCGGCAGGGGCTGATCGTCGGTGCGCTCACGCTGGTCGGTTTCGGCGTCGGCGCCTTCCTCGGCTCGAGGCTCGGGCCGGTGCTCCTCTCGCAGGGCCACGACTCTCCCTACGCGCCGCTCTGCGGGGCGATCGGGGCGCTTCTGGTCGGGGCGCTGGCGGCGGCGACGCTGGAGGGGCTCGGACTGGCGCTGCGGCGGCGGGTGGTCCGCCACCGGTTCGTGCACCGCGCCGACGGCGCCGGTGGGGCGGCGCTGATCGGCGCCGTGGCCCTCGGGCTCGCCTGGATCTTCGGCGCGGTGGCGCTGCACGCGCCGGGGACGACCCAGCTGCGCGCCGACGTGCAGAATTCGGTGATTCTGCGCGAGCTCGACGGGGTGTTGCCGCCGACCGGCAGCGTCCTCGACGCGCTCGACCGGGTCGATCCGGCACCGACGGTGGTCGGTCCGGCGACGCCGATGAAGCGGCCGAACCCGCGGATCGCCGCCGATCCGTACGTCCTTGCCGCGGGCGGCTCGGTGGTGCGGGTGTTGAGCACCGCCTGCGGGCTCGGCGTCGAGGGCTCGGGTTGGGCGGTGCGGCCGAACCTGATCGTCACCAACGCCCACGTCGTGGCGGGTGCCGACGACACCACGGTGACGACCCAGAGCGGCATCGAGCTCGACGCCACCGCGGTCTACTACCAGCCCGAAGACGACCTCGCCCTGCTCGAAATCGACGGCCGCCTGCCGACCTTGCCGATCAGCTCGAACCGCCCGGTCGGAGCGGCCGCGGCCGTCCTCGGCTACCCCGAGAACGGTCCCTACACGGTGACGCCGGCGCGGATCGGCGAAACCCGCCCGACCCTCAGCGAGGACTCCTACGGCAACGGGCCGATCGAGCGGACGATCACCGCCCTCGGCGGCGACGTGCGCAGCGGTAACTCGGGTGGGCCGCTGCTCGACAAGCAGGGCAGGGTGGTCGGCGTCGTCTTCGCGGCGACGACGAGCGGGCCGGCCGGCGGCTTCGCGGTCCCGGTCGAGCAGGTCCGCCGGGCGATCCGGCACGTCTCCACCGGCCCGGTCTCGACGGGCCCCTGCACCCGCTGACCGGATTTCCGCCGGCCCATGACTTACGTTCAGTAAGGTCGATCGACGTGGAAACGCTGTCCCAGACCCGATCTGCGCCCCTGGTGGCCGAGCCGACGCCGTGCGCCGAGGTCTGCCCGCAGTTCCACGCGGCGATCGAGCTGATCGGCAAGCGCTGGACCGGGGCGATCGTCTGCGCGCTGACCGAGCGTCCGATGCGCTTCGGGGAGCTTGGCAAGGCGGTCCCCGGGTTGTCGGACCGGCTGCTCTCCCAGCGGCTGCGCGAGCTCGAGGACGAGGGTCTGGTCGAACGTGCGGTGGAAGCTGGGACGCCGGTGCGCGTCACCTACTCGCTGACCGAGACCGGGGCGGACCTCGGCCCGG
>DATJUK010000231.1:0-23586 GCA_035502495.1 Solirubrobacterales bacterium | reverse complement strand
TGTCGGCGTCGATGAAGACGAAGTCGAAGGGGCCTGTGCCTTCGGACTCGAGTTCCGGCAGGATGTCGAGCGCCGCGCCGACCCGCAGGTCGACCTTGTCGGCGACCTCGGCCCGTTCGATGTTCGCCCAGGCGACCTCGGCGTGGCGAGGGGAGTACTCGAGCGTGGTCAGCATCCCGTCGGCGGGCAGCGCTCGCGCCATCACGATCGTGCTGTAGCCGGCCAGCGTGCCGAACTCGAGGATCCGGCGGGCGCCGATCGAGCTGCAGAGGATCGCGAGCAGGCGAGCCTGGGGCGGGGTGACCTGGATCACGGGCAGGCCGGCGGCGTCGGCGTCGGCCTGGGCGGCCGCCAGGATCTCGTCATCGGCGGCGAAGAGCGTGCCTTCGATGAAGGCGTCGACGGCGGTGTATGTATCGTCGTTCACGCGGCCAACTTTTGCACGCCGGGGTCGCTTGCGGCGGGGTTCCGTCCCCTGCTATCTTTCCTGGTCGGCCCAATGGGCCATGCTGCACCCTGCCGTCCGACTCATGGGACGCGCGGGAGTCCTGTATTCGAGAGAGAAACCGGAGCGATGAAGGTTCGAGCTTCCGTCAAGCCGATGTGCGAGAAGTGCAAGGTCATCCGCCGAAATGGGGCGGTCCTCGTCATATGCCAAAACCCGCGTCATAAGCAGCGGCAGGGCTAGGCATGGCACGTATCGCCGGGGTCAACATCCCCGACAACAAGCGGATCGAGATCGGGCTCACCTACATCTTCGGGATCGGTCATTCGACCGCGCTGAAGATCCTCGAGGAGACCGGGATCGATCCCGGGATCCAGGGCAAAGATCTGACCGAGGACGAGACGATCAAGCTGCGCGACGCGGTCGAGAACCGCGAGGTCGAGGGCGACCTGCGGCGCGAGCGCTCCCAGAACGTCAAACGGCTGATGGAGATCGGCTCCTACCGCGGCCTGCGTCACCGCCGCGGCCTGCCGGTCCGCGGTCAGCGCACCAAGACCAACGCGCGTGGCCGCAAGGGCCCCCGGCGGCTGAGCATCGCCGGCAAGAAGAAACCCAGGTAGGAGAGAAGAGTGGCGGAGAAACGACCGGCGAAAGGGCGCGCTCGCAAACGCGTCAAAAAGAACGTCGCCTACGGCCAGGCGCACATCAAGACTTCGTTCAACAACACGATCGTCACCCTCACCGACACCGACGGCAACGTGATCGCCTGGGAGTCGGCCGGGTCCGCCGGCTTCAAAGGCTCGCGTAAGTCGACGCCTTTCGCCGCCCAGGTGACCGCCGACGCCGCCGCCAAAAAAGGCATGGAACACGGCCTGGAACGGGTCGAAGTCTTCGCCAAGGGCGCCGGTTCGGGCCGCGAGACCGCGATCCGCTCGCTGCAGGCGGCGGGCCTCGACGTCACCACCGTCAAGGACGTCTCCCCGCAGGCCCACAACGGCTGCCGGCCGAAGAAGCGGAGGCGCGTCTAGATGGCCCGCGACACCTCCCCGCAGTGCAAGCAGTGCCGGCGCGAGGGCCAGAAGCTCTTCCTCAAGGGCGAGCGCTGCTTCACCGACAAGTGCGGGGTCGAGCGCCGCTCCTACCCGCCCGGCGAGCACGGCCGCGGCCGGCTGCGCCAGAGCGAGTACCGCCTGCAGCTGCGCGAGAAGCAGAAGGCGCGCCGCTACTACCAGGTGCTGGAGAAACAGTTCCGCGCCTACTACGAACACGCCTCGCGCCAGGACGGGGTCACCGGCGAGAACCTGCTGCGGCTGCTCGAGTCCCGCTTCGACAACGTGCTGGTGCGGCTCGGCTTCGCCGCCTCGCGCCGCCAGGCCCGCCAGCTGATCAACCACGGCCACTGGCTGATCAACGGCCGCCGCGTCGACATTCCTTCCTACCAGGTGCGTCCCGAGGACATCATCTCGATCAAAGCCGATTCCGGCGCCACGGACACCGTCCGTCGCGCGACGGAACTGGTCTCGACGGTCCCGGCTTGGCTGCAGGCCGACCATGACGCCCTGACCGCCAAGGTCCTGCGCTACCCCGAGCGTTCGGAGATCTCGGCGCCGGTCCAGGAGCAGCTCATCGTCGAGCTCTACTCCAAGTAGTCCGGACCAGACGCAATTCAGAAAAGAAGCAACGTAAGGAACTCATGACCACTGATTTCCAGGTCCCCCGTATCACCGCCGAGAAAGTCGACGACCGTCGCGGCACCTTCACCATCGAGCCGCTCGACAAGGGCTTCGGCTACACCTTCGGCAACAGCCTCCGCCGTGTCCTGCTCTCCTCGCTGGGCGGCGCCGCGATCACGAGCGTCCGCATCGAGGGGGTCGCCCACGAGTTCTCGACCGTCCCCGGCGTCAAAGAGGACGTCACCGACATCGTCCTCAACCTGAAGGACCTCGTCGTCCGCATGCACACCGATGCCGACGAGGTCGAGGCGCCGCTGGTGGCGACCGGCCCCGGCGAGGTCAAGGCGAAGGACATCGACCTGCCCTCGGGCGTCGAGATCCTCAACCCCGACGCGCCGATCGCGACGCTGGAGAAAAAAACCAAGCTCGAGGTCTACCTGACGATCGGCCGCGGCCGCGGCTACTCGCCCGCCGAAGAGAACAAGTCCGACGAGCAGCCGATCGGCGTGATCCCGATCGACTCGATCTTCTCGCCGATCCGCCGCGCCTCCTACGCCGTCTCCGGCGCCCGCGTCGGGCAGCGGACGGACTTCGACAAACTGGAGCTCGACCTCGAGACCGACGGTTCGATCGAGCCGGGCGCCGCGCTCCGCGAGGCCTCCGAGATCCTGATCAAGAGCCTGGCGATCTTCACCGACGCCGACCGGGTCGAGGAACTGACCGCGCGGGAGCCGATCGCGGCGCTGCCCGCCGACGGGCTCACCTCGAACGGCGCCGGCGAAGGCTCCGGCGCCAACAACGGCCTCGACGAGATCCTGATCGAGGAGCTCGAACTCGGCGTCCGCTCCTACAACTGCCTGAAGCGGGCGGGGGTGCAGACGGTCGGCGACCTGGTGCGCAAGTCACGCGCGGAACTGAACGCGATCCCGAACTTCGGCTCCAAGTCGATCGAGGAAGTGATCGAGACGCTGCACGCTCGCGGCCTCGATCTTCAGCAGGACTGAAGAGCCCTAACCTAGGACCCGGTACGAGAGCGGCGGAGGAGAAACGGTGCGGCACAACAAGAAGCGCAACAAGCTGAGTCGTGACTCCGCCGAACGGAAAGCGCTGCTCTCGAACCTGTCCAAGCAGCTGATCGAGCACGAGCGGATCGAAACCAGCCAGGCCAAGGCCAAGGCGGTGAAACCCGACGTCGAGAAGCTGATCACGCTGGCCAAACGGGGTGACCTGCACGCCCGCCGCCAGGCGCTCGCGGCCCTGCACAACGACAAGTTCATCGTGCACAAGCTCTTCGACGAGGTCGGTCCGCGCTACTCGGAGCGCCCCGGCGGCTACACCCGGATCGTCAAGCTCGGTCCGCGTCGCTCGGACTCGACCGAGATGGTCTACCTCGAGCTCGTCTAGCGAGCTCGAGGGCCTCTCAGTCGTAGCCGACCGACTCCAGGTACAAGGCGTGAGGCGGGGCCGTGTCGCCCGCCTCGGAGCGGCTGGCGCCCTCTAGGAGGGCCCTGAAGTTCTCCACGGTGCGGCTTTTCGAGGCCACGCCGAGCATCGTCCCGACCAGCGCCCGGACCATGTTGCGCATGAAGGCGTCGGCGGTGATCCGGAAGGCCAGGATGTCGTCGTCCTGCTCGCGCCAGGAGGCGGCGAAGACGTCGCGCTCGAAGCGCACGTGGTCGGTCTGGGTCGGGGTGAAGGCGGTGAAGTCGTGGGTGCCGAGGAGCGCGGCGGCGCAGGCGTCGAGGGCGTCGCGATCGATCCGGTGCGGCCACCAGAGCGCCCGGCCGCGCTCGAACGGGCTGGCCGCCGGGCGCGCCTCCACCCGGTAGAGGTAGGAGCGCGAGCGGGCGTCGCGGCGGGCGTCGAAGCCGGCGGCCACCACCGCGGCGCGGCGCACGGCGACGTCGGGCGGCGTCACCCCGTTCAGGTTGCGGGCAAGGTCGGGCAGCAGCGGCGCCTCGGTGTCGAAGCTCGCCACCTGTCCCAGCGCGTGCACGCCGGTGTCGGTGCGGCCCGCCACGGTCAGCTGGACCTCCTCGCGGAGGACCTGGGCGAGCCCCGCCTCGAGCACGCCCTGCACGGTCCGCAGGCCGGGCTGGCGAGCCCAGCCGCGGAAGCCCGCGCCGTCGTATTCGATGTCCAGGCGCACCGTCGCCACGGCGGCAGTATCCCCGACACCCCGCGCGCCTAATATCGAGGGCGTGCGCGTGCTGCTGACCAACGACGACGGGATCGCCGCTCCCGGCCTCCAGGGCCTGCGCCGCCGGCTGGTCGCGCTCGGCGGCCTCGACGTGGTCACGATCGCCCCCGACTCGAACCGCAGCGCCACCGCCCGCAGCATCACCACCCGGACGCCACTGGCGGTCGAGGAGATCACCTTCGAAGACGGCAACGTCGGCTACGCCGTCGACGGCACCCCGGTCGACTGCGTCCGCTTCGCCGACCTCGGGCTCGGCGGCGGCCGGCCCGACCTGATCGTCTCCGGGATCAACCACGGGGTGAACCTCGGCGACGACATCACCTACTCCGGCACCGTCGCCGCGGCGCTCGAGGGGATCATCCTCGGCGTCCCCGCGGTCGCCCTCTCCCAGCAGCGCTCCGGCGGCGACATGGGGTACGGCCCGGGCAGCTTCGACTTCAGCGTCGCGGCCGAGTTCTCCGCCCGCCTGGTCGACCACCTGCGCGGGGAGGCGATGCCGGAGGCGACGCTGATCAACGTCAACTTCCCCAGCGGCGAGCCGACCGGGGTGGAGGTGACGAAGCTCGGCAAACGGATCTACGACGACGAGATGCGCGAGCTGGAGAAGACCGATCATCGCGGCCGCAAGGTCTATGAGATCTACGGCCGGGCGCCCGGCCACGAGGAGCTCGAGGGGACCGACCTCTCGGCGGTCGCCGCGGGCCGGATCGCGGTCACGCCGATCCACTTCGACCTCACCGACCACGGCGGCCTCGACAAGCTGCGCGGCTGGGGGCTGGGGGAGATGCTCGGCGCCCAGGCCCCGGCGGCATGAGCGACGCGGACGCCGCCGCCTCCGCCGCGGTCCCCGCGGACGTCGACCGGCGCGCCGCCGAGCTGCGCGCCGAGCTCGACCGCCACAACCGCCTGTACTACGTCCTCGACGAACCGGAGGTCGGCGACGACGTCTACGACGCGCTGCTGAACGAGCTGCGCGACCTGGAGCTCGAGTTCCCGGCCCTGCGCACCCCCGACTCGCCGACCCAGCGGGTGGGGGCGCCGCCGCTGGAGCGCTTCGAGCCGGTCACCCACCACGAGCAGATGCTCTCGCTCGGCAACGCCCGCAACGAGGAGGAGCTGCGCGCCTGGGAGGCGCGGCTCGCCAACTACCTGAAGCGGCTCGACATCACCGCCTCCCAGTTCAGCTACACGACCGAGCCGAAGATCGACGGCCTCGCGATCACGCTCACCTACGAGGACGGGGTGCTGGTGCGGGGGGCGACGCGCGGCGACGGCCGGGTCGGCGAGGACGTGACCCAGAACCTGCGCACGATCGGCTCGGTGCCGCTGCGGCTGAAGGACCCCGCGCCGCCGGCGCTGATCGAAGTGCGCGGCGAGGCCTACCTGCCGATCGCCGCCTTCAAGGCGCTGAACGAGCGGCGCGCCGAAAACGAGGAACCTACCTTCGCCAACCCGCGCAACTCGGCGGCGGGCTCGATCCGCCAGCTCGACCCGAAGCTGGCCGCCGAACGGCCGCTCTCGACCTGGATCTACGGGATCGGCGCGGTCGAAGGGCTGGACCTGCCGACCCACATGGCGGAGGTCGGGTGGCTGCGGGAGCAGGGGTTCAAGGTCAACCCGGACACCGCTCATCATCAGGGCGTCGAGGGCGTGGTGAAGCGCTGCCACTGGTGGGAGGACCGGCGCGAGGAGCTCGACTACGAGATCGACGGGGTGGTCGTCAAGGTCGACGAGAAGGCGCTCTGGCGGGAGCTCGGCGTGGTCGGCCGGGAGCCGCGCTGGGCGATCGCCTGGAAGTTCCCGCCGACCACCGCGACCACGAGGATGGTGAAGGTGGTCTGGAACGTGGGGAGGACGGGACATCTGGTCCCGTTCGCGATGTTGGAGCCGGTCCACGTCGGCGGCGTCACCGTCTCCACCGCCACCCTCCACAACGAGGAGGACCTGGCCCGCAAGGACGTCCGCGACGGCGACGAGGTGGTGGTGATGCGGGCCGGCGACGTGATCCCGCAGGTCGTCTCGCCGAAACTGCCGCGCAAGAACCCCCGCGCGCGCAAGCCGAAGCCGCCGAAGAAGTGTCCCGCCTGCGGAACGCCGACGGTGAAGCCGGGCGAAGGGGTGTGGACGATCTGCCCGAACCGCACCGGCTGCCCGGGCCAGAACTGGCAGCACGTCAAACACTTCGTCTCCAAGGGCGCGATGGACATCGAGGGGCTGGGCGAAAAGCAGGCCGCGGTGTTCCTCGACCAGGGCCTGATCACCGACGTCGCCGACATCTACGACCTGACCGAGGAGCGGCTGGTGGAGGTCGAGCGCTTCGGCGAGACCTCGGCCAAGAACCTGGTCGCGGCGATCGACGCGTCGCGGGCGCGGCCGTTCAAACGGGTGCTCTACGCGCTCGGGCTGCCGGGCGTGGGCTACGTCACCGCCGAGGCGCTCGCCGACCACTTCGGCTCGATCGACGCCCTCCACGAGGCCGATCCGGAGAGGATCGTCGAGGTCGACGGGGTGGGGCCGATCATGGCCGAGCAGATCGCCGAGAGCCTCGGCGACGACGCCACCTGGGCGCTGGTCGAGAAGCTGAAGGCGAAAGGTCTGCGCTTCGAGGTCGACCCTTCGGAACGACGCGCGAGCGGCGGGCCCCTGGAAGGGAAGACCGTCGTCTTGACCGGCACCCTGCCCGAGCTGACCCGGGAGGAGGCCTCGCAGCTGGTCAAGAACGCGGGCGGGAAAGTCGTCAACTCGGTCTCGAAGAAAACCGATTACGTGGTCGCGGGCGAGAACCCCGGATCGAAGCTCGCCAAAGCCGAGAAATACGGCACCGCGATCCTCGACGAAGACGGGCTGAAGGGGCTGCTGGCGGGCGATCTGTCGTCCGCCGACGAGGCGGCTGACGACGAGCCCCGGGCCGACGCCTAGGTGATCGATCGTCCGGCGGGGGCCGGCGGGTTCTAGTAGCCGGCGACGGCGCCGGCGATCCTGTCCTGGTACACGTGGGCGTATTCGGTGCTGCCCACCGAGCCCATCAGGGTGGAGAAGACCATCACCTTGCCGTCCTTGTTGAAGCAGTAGCCGGAGAGGTTCGAGACCCCGGTGAGGGTGCCGGTCTTGAGCCGGCAGCGGCCGTAGGCGGGGGTCCCCTTCATCCGCCCGGCGGTGGTCCCTTCGCGACCGGCCAGGGCCAGGTCTTCGATGAAGTCTTCGCCGATGTCGCTCTGCCGCACCCCGAGCAGCAGGTCGACCACCTCGTGCGGCGAGGCTTCGTTGCCGCGAGTGAGGCCGGAGCCGTCGACCGAGTGGATGTCGGAGCCGACGCTCTGGGCGTATTCCTCGATCACCCTCGTCCCCGCCGCGGTGGTCCCGGCGCCGCCGAAGCGCGCCCCGAGCAGCTTCGCCAGCATCTCGGCGAAGAAGTTGTCGGAGTAGACGTCGGTCGTGTTGACGATCTGGTCGAGCGGCGGCGAGCGCACCACGGCCACCGATTTGGCCTTCGCCGGGGTCTTGCCGAGGGCGATCGTCGGGCTGATCCTGATCCCCGAGTGGCGCATGCTGTTGTCGAGGGTCTGGGTGGCCAGCTTCGCCGGTTCGGAGGAGAAGTGGCCGGAGGAGGAGTTGCCGGCGAAGCCGGAGTTGAAGTCGAGCCCGGAGAGCGGGCCGATGTAGATGCTGGTCGCGTAGCCGGAGTCGGCGACGCCGCGCTTGCGGTCGAAGATCGTGTCGTCGCCGTAGAGGCGGCCGGTGACCCGCTTGATCCCGGCCCGCTTCAGCTGCGGCACGAGGGCGAAGACGTTGGTGCCGAGGCCCGCCAGGTAGCTGTTGTAGAAGGCGGGCGTGCCGAGGGTCGGATCGCCGCCGCCCTGCAGGTAGAGGCTGCCGTGGAGGACGCCGCTCGCGTCGATCGTGCCGTCGGTCATCACCTTGGTCGGGATCCGCGTTTCCGGGCCGATCTTGGCCAGCGCCGCGGAGGTGGTGAAGAGCTTCGTGTTCGAGGCCAGGGGGCGGGGCGTGTCGGCGGCCTGGGCGCAGACGACTTCCCCGGTTTCCGCGTCGACCACCATCAGGCCGCTGGAGGCGCCCCCTCCGGCGGTGAGCCAGGCCTTCATCTGGGCGCAGGAGGTGGCTGCCGAGGCGGGCCCGGCCAGGGCCAGGAGCGCTCCGAGGCAGGCCGCGAGGGCGGCGAGGAGGGGCTTTCTCATCGAACGTATGAACACTTTCGGTGCGCAAGGTAGCGGCGCCGTCGGGCCGATCGGGGATACTGGACGTGCGTTATGGGTCAAGTCGTCGACATCGAGTCCAAACCGCGCCGCAAATCGCGGCGGCGGAAAAAGCCGTCGAAGACGGCCCTGGTGCTCGGCGGCGGCGGCTTCACCGGCGGCGTCTACGAGATCGGGGCGCTGCGGGCGCTCGACCTGCTCGCCGTCAACAGCACGGTGAACAACTTCGACGTCTACGTCGGCACCAGCGCCGGCTCCTTCGTCGCCTCGATGCTGGCCAACGGGGTCACCCCGGACGAGATGATGCAGGTGATCAACACCCGCGTCCCGTCCGAGCTCGAGGACCTGGAGCTGGGGCGGATGCTGAGCCCCAACTACATGGGCTTCCTGAAGAGCGCGGCGAAGCTGCCGCTGCGCAGCCTCGAGGCGGCGCGGGCGCTGCTGCGGATCCGGGACTTCTCGGCGATCGACCTCGGCGTGGCGCTGGCCGAGAACCTGCCGACCGGCCTCTACAACGGCAGCGGCATCGGCGACTACGTGGCCGAAGTGCTGACCGACGGTGGCCGTTCCAACGACTTCCGGGTGATCGACCCGGAGCTCTACCTGACCGCCACCGACCTCGACACCTGCGAGCGGATCGTCTTCGGCCAGGACGGTTGGCAGGACGTGCCGATCTCGAAGGCGGTCGAGTGCTCGACCGCGCTGCCGATCGTCTACAAGCCGGTCGAGCTGAAGGGCCGCCAGCTGGTCGACGGGGGGATCCGCTCGACCACCAACGTCGACATCGCGGTCGAGGCGGGGGCGAAGTTCATCGTCGTCGTCAACCCGCTGGTCCCCTACATCAACGACTTCGAGAAGACGATCCCGACGATGTTCGGGAGCCGCGTGCGGCGGGTCGCCGACATGGGCCTGCCGGCGATCGGCAACCAGACCTTCCGCCTGATCGCCCACGCCCGCCTGCACCAGGCGGTCGAGCAGTGGCAGGAGAAATATCCTGGCGTCGACATCCTCCTGCTCGAGCCGGAGGAGACCGACGAGCTGATGTTCGGCACCCCGATCATGGACTACGGCCACCGCCTTGACATCGCCCGCCACGGCTTCGAATCGGTGACCGCGACGCTCGCCCAGGACTACGACAAATACGCCGAGATCGCCGCCAAACACGGCCTCGAAATCTCCGAGCGCCGCCTCCGCCGGGTGGTCGAACAGGCCGAGGAGACCGAGCCCGAGCAGGCCTCCGCCTGGCGACGGGTGCTCGAGCAGACGACCTCGGTCCTCCTCCGCCAGAGCGGCGAGGCCTCCTAGGCGCAGGCTCGGGCTCGCGGGGCTCGCGGGCGCGAGCGGCGAGGTCTCGTAGGCGCGGGCTCGGCGGGCTCGCGGGGGCGGGCGGCGGACGGGTGAGGGACGCGGCGGCCCCGCGGCCGACGGTGCCCGGGCGAGGGACGGGAAAGGGACCCGCCCTCCCGGCGGCGACCCGGGCAGGCTGAGGCCGCCGCCGAGAGGGCGGGTCTGCGGGGAGAGGCATAGGGACGCCGGGCAGGCATCGGGGGGACGGGGGGTCAAAGCGACGAAAGCCGCCGGGCGGACGAAAGCCGCCGGGCGGACGGAAGCCGCCAGGAGGCGGAAGGCGCGGGTGGGACGGAAGCCGCCGAGGCGACGGGAGGACGGGAGTCGCCAAGGCCACGGGAGGCGCCAGGACGACGGCAGTCGCCAGGGGACGAAAGGCGTCAGGGACGAAAGGCGCCGTAGGGACGGGAGGTCCGTATCGGCGACGCGCCGATCGCCACCGGGATGTCCGGATCGGCACCCAGACGCGCGCGGATCACGGGGGACGCATGGATCGCCACCCGGACGCCGGGTAGTCACCGAGACGCGCGTATCGACACCGGGACGCGCGGAACTCCACCATCACGTGGCATCCGACACCGCTCTCCCACCGCTCGGCACCGTGCCGTGGAGAGTTGCTCTCGCTATGCGAGAGCAACTCTCCACAGGGCGCCTCCTCGGGGCGCGGGGGGCACCTCTCGGCCGCCCACCACCTCGCCCACCCACCTCTCGACCACCTCCCGGATGACGGGACGCGCCAAGTCCCGCGTCTCCGTGCCATTCCCCACGGGAGGCGCACGTCCCTCCGCACCTCCCCACGAAAGGCTCGGCGTCCCGGGCGTCTCGTGGCGGCCACAGCCTGCCCGGGTCGCCACGAGACGCCCGGGACGCCGGTCCCCCGCCGCCCGGGCCGCGGAGCACACCGTCCCGTCGCAACGGCCACGAACCCGCCCCCCTCGGTGCGTTCGCAGTTCTGCCCGCTATGCGGTGATTACTGCGAACTCATCGAGGGGGGGGACGGGTGCTGGGCGTCGCGCGTCGCGAGCCTCAGGCTGCGTAGAGCTCCTCGATCTCTTTCTCGTGCTTCTGGGTCACCACGGCGCGTTTGACCTTCAGGGTCGGCGTCAGCTCGCCGTCCTCCTGGGACAGGTCGCGGGGGAGGATGGCCACCTTCTTGACCTGCTCGACGCGGGCGAATTTCTTGTTGATCTCGTCGACGTGGTCTTCGACCACCTTGCGGATCTCCGGATTGGTCGCCAGCGCCGCCGGGTCCTCGGGGAGGCCGTGCTCTTTGGCGTAGGCGACGGCTTCTTCGGGGTCGAGGGTGACCAGGGCGACCAGGTAGGGCCGGCGGTCGCCGACCACCACGCACTGGGAGACCAGCTGGTGCTGGCGGATCTCCGCCTCGAGGTTGGCCGGGGTGATGTTCTTGCCGCCCGCGGTGATGATGATGTCCTTTTTGCGGCCGGTGATCTTGATGAAGCCTTCCGAGTCGATCTCGCCGATGTCGCCGGTGTGGAGCCAGCCATCGACGATCGTCTCGGCGGTCGCCTCGGGATTCTTGTGGTAGCCCTGGAAGACGTTGGGACCGTGGACGAGGATCTCGCCGTCCTCGGCGATCTTCACCTCGCAGCCGGGGAACGGCTTGCCGATCGTGCCGAACTTGAAGTCGTCCTCGGAGGCGACGGTGGCCGCGGTCGAGGTCTCGGTCATCCCCCAGCCCTCGACCACGAGGACGCCGGCGGCGTCGAAGAAGCGCAGGATGTCCGGGTTGATCGGCGCCGCGCCGGAGACCGCCAGGCGCAGGTTGCCGCCGAACAGGCCGCGGATTTTGGAGAGCACTTTCTTGTCGGCGAAGGCGTACTGGCGCTGCAGCAGCCAACTCGGCTTGCGGCCTTCGCGTTCGACCTCGCGCATCTTCTTGCCGGTCTTGATCGACCAGTCGAAGATCGCTTTTTTGAGCCCGCCCTCTTTCTCCATGCCGCTGTTGGCGGCGGTGTAGATCTTCTCGAAGATGCGCGGCACCGAGGGGAAGTAGGTCGGTTTCAGCTCGCCGAGGTTGGGCACGATCTTGTTCGGGTCGCCCTCCCAGTAGGCGATCGTGGCGCCGAGGTCGAAGCTGCCGAGCTGGATCAGCAGGGCGAAGGAGTGGGCGAGCGGGAGGTAGAGGTAGGTGACGTCTTCCTCCTCGATCACGCTCGTCTCGTTGACCATGTCGAGCATCGAGCGGTAGTTGCCGTGGCTGATGATGCAGCCCTTCGGCGGCCCGGTCGTGCCGGAGGTGTAGATGAAGGTGCAGATGTCGTCGCTGGTGACCGCGTCGATCCGCTGCCGGAAGACCGCGTCGTCGACGGTCGCGCCTTTCGCCGCCAGCCCGGCCATCGAGAGCACCCCGTCGGCCTCGCCGACCATCATCACCACGTGCTCGAGCTGCGGCAGGCGGTCGCGGACCTCGCTGACCTTGGCCAGCTGTTCGTCGTTCTCGACCACCACGACCTTGGCGTCGGAGTTCTCGAGCACGTAGGCGCACTCCTCCGCCGAGTTGGTCTGGTAGATCGGCACCACGGTCGCCCCGATCGAGAGCGCCGCGTAGTCGAAGTAGGTCCACTCGGGGCGGGTGTTGCCGAGGATCGAGACCCTGTCGCCTTTCTCGATCCCCAGCGCGACGAGGCCGAGCGCGAGCGGTTTGACGATGTCCAGGACCTGCTGGAAGCTGCGATCGACCCAGGCGCCGCCTTCCTTGAAGCGCACGGCCGGGTGCGAGCCGTAGAGCTCGGCGGAGCGGACCAACAGGTCCGCCAGCGTCTTCGAATGGGTCCCCCTCCCCTCCATCGCGGAGGAGTCTATTCAGTGTCGCAAGTCGGTGACGAGTTTCCCCTGCTGCACGGCTGCCAGGTTGCGCAGGGACAGCTCGAACAAGGTCCTGTCGATGCGGCCGTGGTAGATCGGTATGCCCATCTCGACGCACCTCCCGATCACCTCCTGCTGGTCCATGTGCAGGTGGTCGGCAAGCTCGCGCGGCGTCAGATGGTTGGCCATCAAGACCCTCCCGATGTCGAAGAAAACTGGGTAGTCCTTCCTACCCCCGGTGGACGCCTCTGTCAACGGCAATTTGCGGAGATTGGGGAATGCCGAGGATCGACACTCGCGATAATGGCCGGATGAGCAACGTCGCCGCCCCGCCCGACCAGCCCGAGGTCGCCCAGCGCCCGCTGCCGCGCCGCGGTCGCATCTGGGTGATCCTGATCCTGCTGGCGGGCCTGGTCGCGCTCGGCTACGGGCTGGTCAACATCGCCACCCAGAAGCCGAACAAGAACACCGTCCACATCGAAGGCATCGGCACCGCGCAGGAACTCTTCGGCGGCGTGCCCCAGGAAGGTGCCCGGCTCGGCTCCGAAGACGCCCCGGTGACGGTCCAGGTCTTCGACGACGTGCAGAGCTCCGACTGCCGCGAAGCCTTCCTCGCGACGATCCCCGAGCTGACCGAAAAGTACGCCCGCCCGGGCTCGGTCAAGTTCCTCTACCGCCACTACTCGAACAGCGAAAACGAAATCGAGGAAGGCTCCTACGGGGTCGAAGCGGCGGCCGAACAGGGTTACGGCTGGCAATACGCCTACCTCTTCTTCGTCAACCAGGAAGAAGCCAACCGGTTCGGCGTCTCGGAAGCGGAAAACAACCGCTCCGGCCTGCACAAGAACTTCCTCCTCTCGGTCGCCGGCGGGGTGGAGGAACTGAACGGCCCGGAATGGGAAGAAGCGATGGAAAAGGGCAAAGAACCCGGCAGCGCGATGGAAAAGAGCCTCAAATCCCAGGAGGAACTGGGCTCGAACCTCGGCATCCGCTACGGCCAGGCGATGGTGATCGAGGGCCCGCACGGCAACGAAACGCTGCAGGAAAACGCCTCGCTCGCCGAAATCGAAGCGGCGATCACCAAGGTGGAATAGGGCCGGGGCAATAGGGGCCACGCTTAGGCGGGCGCGGGGGCGGGCCTCCTGCCGAGTTCCCATTTTCCTGAGAATTTGCTGAGTACGCGGTAGTTCTTCAACACACCGAGCGACGTTTCTGAGTAAGTACGCGCGGTGATCGTCCTCGATCGAACTCGCCGGGCAGCGCTCTTGGCCACGGCGGCGGCCGTGCTGACGGTGTTCGCCGCGGCGCCCGCGCCGGCGCGGGCCGAACCGGAAGTCGTCGTCGACACGACGGAACCGGAACTCGAAGAAGACGACCTCGGCGGCACCGGCGAACAGGTGCGCCTGGCGTTCACCAACGCCAGCGACGCGGCCGTGAAGCTGAAGCCGGACGTGCCGTCGAACGTCGGCTGCGAACCGACGCTCGAACGCCGGGGCGGGGTGAGGTCCGAAGCCCCTTCGGCAGCGCAAGCCGCGCCGCGGCCCGAAGTGACGCTGGTGCCGGAAGCGGTCAGCTGGGTGACGATGAGATTTCCCGCCGCCTGTGGGTCGCTCGCCGGGGAAAAGATCGAACTGACGCCCGCGCCGGCGAAGGGGACGGTCCTGCCGTTCGTGATCGTCCCGCCCGGGGCGACCGCGGAAGCGACGCCGTGGAAGAACCTCCTGGCCTACCTCTACGCCTTCGTCGGCTCGTTGCTCGGGATGGGGCTGCTCTTCTTCGTCTGGACCCCGCCGCCCGGGGCCGCGCGGTCCCTCTCCCAGGCGCTCGAGCACGTCGACTCGGCCTGGAAGCTGGACGAAAACTGGGGCACCAACATCGTCGCCCTGGCCGCCCCGCTGGCGGCGATCTTCGGGGCGACGGTCACCAAATCGTTACTCGGCGAAGACGCCGAATCGTTGGGGGCGCTGGTCACCGTCGGCGCGGCGATCACCGCCTTCACGGTGCTGCTGGCCCCGGTCGCCCTCGTCGCCTTCAAGTCGCATCGTCGCAACGGCAAATCGGAACGCACCGACAACTTCACCGTCGGCGGCGTGCTGTTCGCCGCGGTCCTGGTCCTGAGCAGCGCCTACGGCCTCCTCTGGGTCGCCTTCAAGACGACCACCAGGTTCGAACTCGACGGTCTCCAAAAGTGGTACATCGCCTGCTGGCCGTTCCTCCTGATCGGCCTCCTCCTGCTCGTCTACGCGTTCCGCTCGACCCGGTTCATGCTCGAAGGCGGGACCGAAGCGCCCGCGCCCGCAGCGCCCGCCCCGGCCGCCCCCGCCCCCGCCGCGGAGCAGCCCGCTTCAGCGGGCGGAGGCGGGGGCGAGCCGAAACCCGCCGCCACCCCGACCGGTCCCGAGCCCGCGGTGACCGTGGCGCTGCCGGGATCGACGGTGCGGCGCCGGCAGCGGTACACCAGCGGCCTGCTCTGAGTGGGCGTCCGCCCCGGGTGGCGACCGGTCGGGATCGCGGCGGTCGTCCGTCAGGGCGCGGCGGAAATCTAGAGTTCGACCGTCCGGGTGACGGTGGCGGTCGCGCCGCCGGGCGCGGCGAGGTGGATCCGTGCCTGCAGCTTGTGCCGGCCGCGCCCCGCCAACTTCGAGCGCCCCGTCCTGGTGAGCTTGGCGGTGAGCCCGGTCGCCTTGCGTTCCTTGACCTTCGCCGTGCCGCTCGCCACCGTGGTCTTCCCGAGGCTCACCGTGACGGTGACCTTGGTGTGCGGCGGCGCCGAACCGGCGGCGAGGCTGCCGATCGTCAGCGTGTCACCGACGCGCTTCGGCGCGATCTTCAGTCCCGACACCTTGAGCGTCGCCGGCTTCGCCCCGCCGCCGGCCGTCCCACCACGCGCGCCGCCGGTGGATGAAGGGGATCCGCCCGTCTGGCCGCCGGGGCCCGGCGCGGGTCCTCCGCCCCCGCCCCCGCCACCACCTCCGCCGGAGCCATCGACGAAGTCCGCCGTGCGATCGCGGTCCATCTCCACGACGCAGTCGGGGCCCGAGACGCTCAGGCATTCGTTGCCGGGCGCGAGCGCATAGGTGCCCGACGGCATCGCCGTCGCGATCCAGCGCCCGCGCGGCAGGGTCCAGGTGTACTTCCCGTCGGCGTCGGTCACGACCGGCCCCGCCGGACGGTATTCCTGGCCTTCCGGCGAGCGCACCGCCACGGTGACGCCGGCGACCGGGGCGCCCGTCGCGTCGGTGACGCGCCCGGTCAACTTGAACGCCTGGCCGGCGGGACTAGCGAGGTAGCCGATCTCGCCCGAGGAGCCGTGCTGCCCGGTGCCGACCACCGCCCCGGCGTCGTTGATGTCGGTGGCGTTGTCGAGCCCCCATCCCGACGCCGGGTCGATCAGGCTGTTGAGGTTCGTCGCCGCCACCCCCGGCCGCCACAGGTAGGCCCAGATCCCGGCCACGTTGCCGACCGCCCAGTCGGAGTCGTTGACCGCGTTCGCGATCGACGCGGAGGTGCTCAGTTCTTCGTAGCCGCTGCCGACCCAGAGCCGCGCCGTCTGCGTGTGGCCGCTCACGTAGGGAGTCCTGCCGGCCACGTGCCCGAGGTCGTTGAAGCCCTGGAAGCCCGGTTCGACCTCGACCACGGTGCGCCCGACGCCGCCGAAGACGACCGCGCGGTCGGGCCCCAGGCCCTCCTTCACCAGCACTTCGCCGGCGTCGTTGATCTTCATCGCGAAGACGCCGCGATCGGGTCCTTCGAAGTCGCCGAGTTCGCTCCAGGTGGCGCTGCCCGGCAGCAGGACGGCTGGGTCGACCGTCGGGGCGCCCATGTAGGTGCGTTGGGCGCCGCCGGCGATCGCGCCCTGGGAGTTGATGCCCCCGGCGGCCGACCCGAGGCCGGTGCCCAGGGACCCGTCGAAGCAACAGCTCAGCGCGGTCGGGACGTCGTCGACCCAGCGCACCGCGATCGAGTTCTGCGCGCCGCCGTACTTGGTGTTGACCAAGCCGACGATTTCGCCTTCGTCGTTGATGTCGGAGGCCACCGCCAGTTCCGTGGGGTTTTCGTTGAGCGGCAGCCCGGCGGGCAGCGGCAGCTCGGTCATCACGCCGTCCTTCCACACGAACGGCATGTCCTTGGTCTGACCCGGGAACTGCGCGATCCCGACCACGGTGTCCGCGTCGTTCACCGCCCACGGCTGCACCCGGGTGGTCCCGGGCGGGCCGGTGACCTCCGCGATCGTCCAGTGGCCTTCGGCCGCCGACGCGGCGCCGGGCACGACGACCAGGCAGAGCAGGGCGAGAAGCAGGACGCGACGAGTCACCGGCACCAGGCTAACCGGCCGATTCGCGCCCCGCGCCCGGTTCCCCCGAGGTCTACGCGATACCGCGTACCTGGCGCCGACCCTCGCTGCCGTTCGCGGCTGGATCGGCGACTTCCTCGAGCTCCAGCCGGGTCAGGAGAGCTGCGGCGGCCCCGGCCGAGGTGGGCTCCTCGTGAAATCTCAGGCTTGGCGTCGGCCGGTGCGCGACCCTGGAAGCCGCGGAACGCCCTTTCAGTCGGTGGGAGCTCTACGGATGAAGAAGGGGGAGGGAGGAGGGCGCCGCAGGTCATGGTCGTCGCCGGCCCGGCACTGACATAGGTGACATCCGGACGGGGTGCTCAGCGGCCGGCCTTGTGGCGCTCTTTCGCGTGCCGGTGTCGCTTCACACACTTCCCGTGCTTCAGCTTGCGACCCTTGCCGCACTTCCTCGGCTTCTTCTTGGCGACGCCGGGCTGGTGGGATTCGCCGCCGCCAGTGCCTCCCGGACCGGGCGGGCCTGGCTGCGCGCCACCCGACGCAGCCCCACCGGGACTGTCTCCGGCCCCCGTTTCCCCACCGCCGGGGTGGGGTTCTCCGCCGCCCGACCCGCCGGCGCCACCCGACCCGCCGGCGCCACCCGACCCGCCGTCACCGCCCGACCCGCCGCCGCCACCCGGGGCCCTCACGGTGACCACGAGGTCGGCGCTGCTCGACTGGCCGGCCGCGTCCTCGGCGGTGATCGTCACCGTGTGCTCCCCCGGCTCGGCGAAGCTGTGGTGGGGATCGGTGCCGGTCGCGCCGGCGCCGTCGCCGAAGTCCCAGTGGACCGCGGTCACGGTCGACCAGGCGTCGCTGACGTCGGCGTGGAAGGCGGTGTCGACGCCGGCGGGCGCCTCCGCGGGCGCGAGGCCGGAGATCTGCGGGCCGGCGCCGTCGAAGCCCGCCAGCCGCAGGCCGGCGCCGCCGACCCCGTTGGTGATCGGCCAGACGAAGGCCACGGCGGCGTCCCCGCCCGGCGTGACCGCGAGCCGCGCCGCCGGTTCCTGCACGCCCGCGGTCCCGACGGCCGCGGTGGTGCCGAAGGCGCTCGCGCCCGCCGCGAGCAGGGCGCCGTGGACGTCGTAGGTGGCCGGGCCGGCGGGCGACTTCCAGATCGCGACCGCGTCGCCGGCGGCGTCGAGCGCGACCCGTGGGGCGAGCGAGCCGTCGGCGGCGCCGGTGTCGATCGCGCCGCCGAAGTCGTCGGACCCGGCCGGACGGCGGGCGACCTCGACCGCGGTGTGGACGCCGGCGCCGAACGTCGTCTCGGTCCAGGCGACGATCGCCGCGCCGGCACTGCCGGTGGCGAGCGTCGGTTCGATTCCCACGTGGTGGCTGGAGTCGCCGGAGGCGAGCGTCTGGGCACCGGCGAAGGAACCGCCGGGCGCCGCCGCCGTGACGTCGAGCAGGCCGGCGCTGCCATCCCGGCGACCCGCCGTCCAGGCGGCGATCGCGCCGCCGTCTTCGCCGACCGCGACGAGCGCGGGACTGCACTGGGTTTCGCTTTCGGCGCCGGACGCGCAGACGACGTCGCCGAGGGCAGAGACCATCTGTGGGTCGCCCGGGTCCCCGCCCAGCGGCCAGATGTTGGCGAAGGCGCGGTTCTGGGAGGCGTAGCCGAAGACGGCGCGGCCGCCGCCGATGCCCGCCGTGAGCCCGGTGGCGTCGGCGCTTCCGGCACCGGGGTAGGCCAGGGTTCGCGGGGTGCCGAAGGCGCCGCCGGCGGGCCGCAGCGCCGCCGCCGGCCCGACGTGTTCCTCGGCGTCGTCGGTCCATTGCGGCCAGGCGAGCACCGCATTGCCTGCGGCGTCCATCGCCAGGACGACCGTCGACCCGATCGTGGAGATCGGATCGACCTTGCCGCTGCGGCTGACGTCGACGGGCGCGGTGAACGCGCCGCCGACGGGCCGGGTCGCCGCCCAGACGTCGCCTGACGCGTACCAGGCGACGAGAAGATCGCCGGCCGCGTCGCCGGCGATCCGCGGTTCGAGCGAGTTCAGCGCGGGGTCCGAGACCGTGCCGAGGTCGAGGAGCTGTTCGCCACTCCCGGCCGCGTGCTCGACGACGTGGACCTGCGAGTTGATCTCGCCGACTTCCGTCAGTGGATAGGCGATGAAGGCGTCGCCGCGCGCGTCGAGCGCCAGCGAGGGCCGGTTGGCCTTGGTGAGGCTGCCGGCGGCGGACCAGACGCCGGCCGCGAAGTCGGCGCGGGCGCCGGCGGCCGAGGCCAGCGACGCGAGCGTGGCGAGCATGGCGAACAGCGCCGCCCACCGGGTTGGGCGCGGGACCCGGTCGGGGGGCCGCCGGGCCGCGATCTGCCGAGGCACCAAGAGCATGGGTTCACCGAGCGTAGGGCCGTGATCACGCGCGATGGTGCCTCAGAGCGCACACTTTCTTGTCCGAGAGCGGCGTGAAGCGATCGAAGGCAGCATCTCCTCGTCGAAGGCGGTCTGCCTCGGGCGCCGGCTGATCCGCGGCGCGGTCTTCGGCGCCTACGGCGGGGTGCCTCTGCCGCACCGACGGCTCCGGCAGGTGAAAAGATTGGTCGGTTGACCGGCTCGCGTCAGCTCGTGGGCGACCGGCCTCACGCACGAACCCGATTTCGGCGAACCGCCCGCCCCGGAGCGCCGAGGCGGCCTGACCCGATCTCCATGAGGCTCATGGATGCGGGGGTGCCGGCCCGGGCCTAAGGTCCGCCGCCGTGAAGTTCGTCCGCCTCCTGTCGCTCGCGCCGGCGCTGCTCCTGGCGATCGCCCTATGGCCCGGCGCCGCGCGGGCCGGAAACACCGTCTGGGTCGGGGTGACCGGGACCGCGGGAGTCCAGGAGGCCTTCAGTGGCGAGTGCATGGGGGTCTCGCCTCGCCTCGAGCACACGAGCGAGACGGTCGGCCAGATCGGGGTGCCGGAAAGCCATTACGAAATCGTGGACGACGGTGTGATGAAGGCGTGGACCGCACTCGGTTACACCCAGGCCGCGGACAACAACCCGCCCTCCCATCCCCCCGACGGCAACGTGCGCTTCGACCTGCTGCGGCCGTTCGGCAGTCGGCACCCGACCAAGATCGCCGAGTCGCAGCCGGCGACGCATCTCGACGGGATCACCTCGAACCCGTTCACCACCGAGGTCCAGGCCGGGGACGGCATGGGCGTCGACCTCGAATCGAACTCGGGGAACGAAGAATCCCAGGCCTGGATCGGCTGCACCGCCGGATCCTTCACCGGGTTCGGCGCCAACAACGGGATCTGGTCGCCGCCGCTCGTCGCCGACGCCGGCCCCGCGGGGGAACCGGAGGAATCGGCCGACCCGGCCTACGGTCTCGAGCTCGGCGCCGAAATCGAATACGACGCCCCGGTGATCACCGGCATCTCGCCCGCGTCGGGCCCGCTCGCGGGCGAGAGCAAGGTCACGATCACCGGCGAGCACCTCAGATACAGCGACGTCCACGTCGGTGGGATCGACTCGGGCAAGTACGAAGACACCGACACCACGGCGGTGATCCGGGTACCGCCGGGCAAAGCCGAAGGCCCGGTCGACGTCGTGCTGAAGACGGCGGGCGGCACCGCCACCCTGGTCGGCGGCTACACCTACGGCTCGACCGGAGGAGGCTCGGACGGCGGGTCCGGGTCGGGCGGGTCGGGCTCCGGCGGCTCGCCCTCGACCCCGGCGGGCGAAATCCTCTCGCAGCCGAACCCGGGGCCGCTGCCCTCGCCGGCGTCCCCGGCCGGATCCGGGACGACCGAAGTGAGCTTCAAGAAGCCGAAGGTGAGGGTCGCCAAACCTGGCGGCCTGCTCTCGCTCGACCCGATCGCGCCGTCCGCAGGTGCCTTCCACGTCCAAGGCGTCGTCGTGGCGGCCGCGACGCCCCACGCAAGCCATACGAGGAGCATCGTCTACGGCTCCGCCATCGCCCACGCGAAAGCGGCGGGGCCGGTGGCGATCAAGCTCGCGCCCGACGCCGCCGCCAAGGATCTGCTCGTCCAGCAAGGCTCGCTGACCGTTCACCTGACGATCAGCTTCCTCGCGAGCTCAGGCGGCCGCAGCAGCCGTAGCGTCGCGGTCACCGTCCACGCCGACTAGGCCGCGTACGGCTCCTCGATCTTCTTCTCGTCCTTCTGGGCCCGCTTGACCTTCAACGTCGGGGTCGGCTCGCCGTCTTCCCGGGTCGGCCCTCCGGGTCGAATAGCCGGCGCGTCAATCGTATTGGCGCAGAGCCTCGGGGAGGGCGGCGCGGGATTTGATCCCGAGCTTGCGGTAGGCGGCGTGCAGGTGGGACTCGACCGTGGCGCGGGTGACGAACAGCGCCTGCGCGATCGCCGGGTTGGAGAGTCCTTCCGCCGCCATCCGGCAGGTCCGCAGCTCGGACGGGGTGAGCGCATCGACGTCCCAGCGGCCGCCGGCGCGGATCCGTGCGCCGCCTGCGCCGAGCTCGTCGCGCGCCGCGGTGGCGAGCGCGACGGCGCCGCATTCCTCGGCCAGGCGGGCGGCGCCGGCGAGCGGGTCGCGCGCCTCGACCCGGCGGCCGGCGCGCCGCAGCGCCCCGCCGAGGGCGAGCAGCGTGTGGGCGCGCTCGAGGCGCGCCGGGGACGACTCGAGGACGGCGGCCGACTCGCGCAGCAGATCGAGCCCGTCCCCGTCCGGATGGAGGAGGCCGGCGGTGCGGAGGGCGATGCCGAGCGGCCGATCGGCGCCGAAGCGCCGGGCCAGCCCCAGCTCCTCCTCGGCGCGGGCCGCGGCCCCGTCCGCGTCGCCGAGTTCCCGCAGCACCAGTGCGGCGGTCGAGCGCCAGGGGAGGAAGGCGGGGTTGCGGATCCCGAGCGCTTCGCTGAGCTCGCCGCAGGCGAGCAGCGGCGGCAGCGCCTTGTCCGGCCGGCGCAGAGTGAGGTGGGCGCGGCCCAGGGCGAAGAGTGCCTCGCGCGACCAGGTGTGGGGGGAGCGGGCGTGCTCGTCGGCGCTCTCGCCGAGCAGGTCGAGCGCCGCCTGTGGGTCGCCGCGCTCGATCGAGGCGAGGGCGAGGTGGACGGTGGCGAAGCCATGCAGCGCCTCCAACCCGGGGGATTCGGCGGCGATCCGTAGTGCGTCGCGGGTGAGCAGCTCGGCCTGGTCGAGCCGGCCGCGGAGGACCGCGGTCCAGCTGCTGATCGCGGCGGTCGCCGCGTAGGCGAGCGGGGAGCCGTTGCGGCGGGCGAGGGCGAGGGCGTCCTCGAATCCGGCGGCGGCCTCCTCGAGCTCGTCACAGAGCGCCAGCATGCTGATCGGGATCAGGTAGATGTCGGGGCTGAGGGGCTCCTCCTCGAGCAGCCTGCCGTCGCCGAGCGCGGCCCGCGCGAAGCCGATCGCCCGGTCCACCGGCTCCCCGGCCGCGGTCGCCGCGTAGGCGCACTGGACGGCGACCACGCGGCCGACCGGCGTGTCCTCGGCGGCCAGCGCGCGGACCCGCCCAAGATGCTCGTCGGCCACCTCGCGTAGATCGCGGTCGGCCCGGGCGGCGGTGATCAGCGCCGCCTCCAGCCTCGCCCGCAGCTCCCCGTCCGGCTGGTCGAGCCCGGCGAGCACCGGGTCGACTCGCTCGACCGCCTCGCCGCCGCGTCCCGCGTAGACGAGGAAGCGGGCGAGCAGGAGCGCCGCGCCGGCCTTGGCCGGACCGCTCGCCGCGTCGAAGCCGGCGCCCAGTGAGTCGAGGCCCACCGGGTCGCCGGAGACGAGCTCGGCGAGGCCGAGCATCGTCTGCAACCCGGCGACCTCCGCCGCGGGCGGTGGCTCGCGCAGCGCGCGCCGCAGCAGCGGCACCGCCGCGGGCGCGGAACCCCGGCCGAGCTCCCCCGCGGCCGCCTCGTGCAGCCGCTCGACCGCCCATGGGTCGGCGGCGGGGTCGGCGTGCAGGAGCTGCGCGGCCACCGCGCTCGGTCCGGAGCCGTCCTCGTGGAGCAGGCGGGCGGCGCGGGCGTGGTCGGCGGCGCGGCGGGCCGGCCCGAGGTCTTCGTAGACGACGCGCCCGGCGAGGGGTTGCAGAAAGCGCAGGCGTGGCGCCGTGGCGACGAAGCGCGCGCGCACGAGCTCGTCGGCGGCCGCCACGCCCGCGTCCGGGCCGAGGCCGGCCAGCGAGCCCGCCTGCGCGAGCGGCGCCTCGCCGCCGAGGATCGCCAGCGCCGCCGCGAGCTCTCCCGCCTGCGGCGAGAGTCGGCCGAGTCGCAGGAGCGTCACCGCGGCCACCCGGCGCGGCGCGATCGAGCGCAGGCGCTCGATCGACTCCTGCCCGGTCGCCTCGCCGTCTTCCGCCAGCTCCGCCGCCGCCTCGGCGACGAAGTGGGGGTTGCCGCCGGTCCAGTCGTGGAGGGCGCGAGCGAGCGCCTCGGGCACCATGGCGCCGCCGTCGAGGCCGGCCAGCGCGCTTGCCGTCGCCGCCTCGCTGAGCGCCGCCGGCCGGATCGTCTCGGCCGCGGGCTCGGCGGCGAGGGCGTCGAGGAGGGTCTCGGCCGTCACCGGCTCCCCGGGTCCGAGGGCGACGACGATCAGCACCGGCAGCCGCTCGAGCCGGCGGGCGAGG
>DATJUK010000230.1:0-36779 GCA_035502495.1 Solirubrobacterales bacterium | reverse complement strand
TGCGGTGATAAGTGCGAACGCACCGGGGGGCACGGCGGGCTGGGGCCCTACTTGAATTCGAAGCTCGCCAGGTCCTGGCCGAAGGTCGGGTTGTAGACGACGTTGTCGAGGTTGATCGCGCTGGAGACGAAGGTCGAGGCGGTGCTCGAGCCGTAGGGGGCCAGCGGCGCCTGTTCCATGAATTCCTTGTCCAGCTGCGCGTAGGCGGCTTCCTGCTTCGGGCCCAGCGGTTCTTCGCCGAGTTCGGTGATCTTCCGGCTCAGCTCGGGATCGGCGAAGCGCGCCAGGTTGGTGCCGTTGACCGGCGCGATCGATTCTTCGGCGAGCAGCGGCTGGAAGAAGTCGTTCGGGTGCGGGTAGTCCTCGAACCAGTTGGCCCAGCCGGTGTCGAGGTCCGGAGTCGAGCTGTTGCCGACCACGTTGAAGTAGTTGTCGGGACCGAGGATCTTCAGCGTCACCTTGAAGCCGAGTTCCTGCAGCACCCCCTGGTAGTAGGCGCCGACGTCGTTGGAGGGCGGTTCGCTTTCCGTCCAGAC
Source organism: Solirubrobacterales bacterium (assembly GCA_035502495.1). Lineage (GTDB taxonomy): Bacteria > Actinomycetota > Thermoleophilia > Solirubrobacterales > 70-9 > VAYN01. Next base: position 36,243 of record DATJUK010000230.1, on the reverse strand, counting down.
CGTGATTTCGCGGTCGCTCGGGTTCGCTTCCGCGATCAGTTCCTTCGCCTTCTTGATGTCGTGCGGATAGAGGTCGAGCTTGTCGAAGCCGGGCATCCCGGGCGGCAGGATCTGCTGGTTGGCTTCGAGCCGGCCCGAGTAGATCCGTTCCAGCGCCGCCGGATCGATCGCGTAGTTGACCGCCTGGCGCACCTTGACGTCGTCGAACGGCGCCTGCGTCGTGTTCATCCAGAAGAAGTAGGTGCTGACCGTCGGCTCGACCCGGAACTGGGAGCCTTCGTATTTCGAGAGGACTTCCTGGTAGCGGTCCGGCGGCACCTGGTTCGCCATCCAGTCGAGCGCGCCGCTTTCGACCTCGTTGACCTCGGTCTGCGGGTTGCGCAGCACCTGGATCTTGATCCTGTCGACGTGGCCCGCGGGGATCTGCGGCATCAGCCTGCCGTTCGCCTTCGCCCACTGCGGGTTGCGTTCGTATTCCCACCCCGAGCCGGGCTTGACGTTGGTGATGACGTAGGGGCCGGTGGCGGGCGGCGGGTTCGAGGTGAGGTCTTCGCTCGGCGTCCCGGCCGGGAGGAGGGCGACGAACGGCAGCGCCAGCTCGTTCTCGAAGGTGCCGCGCGGGCGGGTCAGGCGGATCGTGATCTGGCCGGTCTTGTCGTCGGTGCGGACGCCGGAGATCCCGCCGGCCTTCGTCTTCGCGAATCGTTCCGCGCCGACGATGTCGTCGTAGAAGGGCGAGCCGCTGGAGTTGAGCAGGTAGACGCGTTCGAGCGAGTGGGTGAAGTCGCTCGCGCGGACCGGCTTGCCGTTCGAGTACTTGAGGCCCTTGCGCAGCTTCAGCGTGTAGGTCTTGCCGCCGTCGCCGATCTTCGGCATCGCGGCGGCGAGGCCGGGGATCACCTTGCTGCCCGCGGCGCCGCTCGCGTGGGCGTAGGTGAGCAGCGGGATGTAGGTGTCATACATCGCCGTCCAGCCTTCGCCGGTGTGGGACAGCGCCGGGTCGAGGTAGTCGGGGAACGCCGCGTAGGCGCCCACCAGGGTGCCGCCGCCGTTGCCGGAGGAGCCGGACGCGCCCGAGCCGCCCGATCCGCAGGCCGCCAGCGCCAAGGCCGCGAGCGCGCACGCCGCTACACACAGAATTGTCTTTTTGATCCCCATGCAGTCGCCCCTTCGGCAGCCTGGCGCCAAACCTTTAGCGCTGATCGCGGCCGGCCGGGTGGTCCCCCGGCCCCGGCCGCGGGCCCTCGCCAGGCGCGGCCGGCGCCCCGTCGCCGGGTACGGTGGTGGCACTGTCCCGGAACCCCGATGCCCTCTCCGCGGACGCTGCCGCGACGATCCGCGAGACGTCGTAGAGGCGATGCTCGTCACCCGGCAGCTCGATCGTCTGCTCCTGAACCCTCGCCTGCGGTCGGAGCAGCGTGACGCACAGCCTGCTCTCGCCGCCGAGACGCCGGATCCAGTGCTGGAGACGGACGTCGAGGAGGATCGCCTCGCCGACCGCGCCCTCGGCCTCGCCCGCCGCGAGCGCGTCCCAGCGGCCGCGGACCAGATCCCGCAGGTGCTCGGCGCCCACATAGTCGAGCAGCGTCGCGCCGCCCTTGGTCCAGGCGCCTATCTCGGCCCCGGCCTCGCCCGTGCGCGGCAGGGCCGGAGCGAGCGACACCCGGGCCGGAGCGTAGCCGAGCTCGACCAGCCGCCGGACGCGGTTCTGCTGGCTTCGCCGGCCGGAGCGCAGGTGGAACCGGTCGGTGGCCAGGCCCAGGCCGGCCAGCAGCAGCCCGGCGACGAAGATCCCGAGGACCACCAGCATCGCCGAGCCGGGGCCGACGTTCCAGGAGGAGATGGTCAGCTCGCCGGCGGCGTAGATCGCGGCGCCGATGCAGGGAATGAGGACCAAGGCGCGATCCCAGGACTCGCTGACGCGCTCGAAGACGCTGATCACCACCAGCAGGAGGGTCGCGATCACCAACGGCATCGCGGTCTGGGTCAGGTCGCGGCTGCTGATCGCCTCGTTGGCGTGCAGCTGGTCGATGCTGAGCGCCGCGGTCAGGGCGGCCGCGGTGAGGACGGCGACGATCGCGAAGACTTCGAACACCCTGAATCCGGTGCCGCGGCGGCCGCCCGCGAACAGGCTGAAGATCGTCCCCGCGCCGACCGCTCCCGCGAGCGGGATCAGGCCCTGCAGGGCGGCGCGGTCGCCGTCGCTGAGGACCGCCGCGAAGCTGACCAGGTGCTCTCTCACCCCGGGACGGATATCGGACGCTCCGGCCGGCAATTTCGACTGCCTACGATCGAGGCGTGCCCCTGGCGCTCGGACAGCGGCTGCTTCTCCACCACGCGCTGCGCGGCGGCGGCGTGATCGCCCTGGTCGCGATCGCCGCGGTGATCCTGCTGATCCGCTTCTGGCCCGCGATCGTCTCCTGGTGGGAGCGGAGGTCGCGGTGAGGCGCTCGGGTGAGGGTCGGGCCGCGGCCGCGAACCTCCCGTGGAACCAGCCGACTACCGGCGGTCGGCCAGCACCGCGGCGGCGCCCGCCGCGACGGCGGTCACCGCGAAGACCGAAGGCCACGCGCCGATCCGTTTCGCCAGCGGGTGAGACACACCGAAGGCTCCCGCGTAGGTGAGGCCGAGGCCGAGCGCCAGGCCCGGGCCGCCCTTGCGGGCCCACCGGCGCCCGCACCAAATGCCGCAGCCGGCGAGGAAGATGCCGCCGAGCTCACGCCGGCCGCTGTAGCGGGCGATCGCGAAGCCGCCGACCAGGCCGGTGGCGACGACGGGTGCGGTGGGCGGGGTCGGCACCCGGCCATCCTCGCAGGCGGCGAGCGCCGAGAGGGCCCGGCCGGAAGGCAGCGACGCCGGGCCGGCAGGCGACGAGGTCGAGCGGGCGTCCCCGCTAGCCTGAGGGCCGATGGCCGCGCCGAGCCGCGACGAAGCCTGGGAGCTCTTCTGCGAGTGGACCGAGTCCGAGTCCCTGCGGAGGCACGTGCTCGGGGTCGAAGCGGCGATGGTCGCCTACGCGGAGCGCTACGGCGAGGACGCCGAGCTGTGGGCGGCCACCGGGATCCTCCACGACCTCGACTACGAGAAGCACCCGGACCTCGAGACCGGCCACCCGCGGGTGGCGCTGGCGCTGTTCGAGGAGCGCGGCTACCCGCCGGAGCTGATCGACGCGGTCGCCGGGCACGCGCCCTACCTCGGCGTGCCGCGCGAGTCGCGGATGTCGCGGGCGCTGTTCGCGGTCGACGAGCTGAGCGGCTTCATCGCCGCGGTGGCGCTGGTGCGGCCTACCGGGATCGAGGGCATGACGCCGAAGTCGGTGAAGAAGAAGATGAAGCAGCCGAGCTTCGCCGCCGCGGTCAGCCGCGACGACATGCGGCTGGGGGCGGAGGAGCTCGGCGAGGACTTCGATCATCACCTCGCCTTCGTGATCGCGGCGCTGGAGCCGCGCGCCGCCGAACTCGGGCTGACCGGCGGGGTGCCGGCGGCCGAGGCCGGCGAGGCATAGGATTCGACCGTGCTGTTCAACGTCTCCGTCCGCGCCCACCTCAGCGAGACGACGATCGACGACCTGATCTCGACCGGCGTCTACTTCATGCAGGGCGCGGTCGACGAGGAAGGCTCGACCCGGCGGCGCCACCACCTGCGGGTGCAGGCCGACAACTGCGACGACGCGGTGGAACGGGCGCGGCAGAAGGTCGAAGACGCCGGTGGCGATGCCTCGCTGCTCGAGTGCGGCGGTCCGGTCTTCACCTGAGTCGAGGGGCGGCGCGGGCGGTCGCGCCCAAGATCCCGGCGCAGGGCGCATCGGCGGGCGCCGACGTGGGTTAATAGGGACATGACCTGGACGAGGCCCGGTCGCCGTGCCCTGATCGCCGTCGCGACGGTGGTCGCCGCGCTGCTGCCCGTCTCGCTGATCGCCGCGGTCTCCGCCTTCGGCGACGCCGGCGGGCCGGGCGGGAACGGCGGCGCCGGGCCCGCGATCGTCGGCTTCTCCCCGCAGGAAGGGGCGATCGGCGGCGGCACGGTCGTCCAGATCAGCGGCGGCGGCTTCGAAACCGCCACCGGCGTCACCTTCGGCGCCCGGCCGGCGAGCTCGTTCGAGGTCAAATCACCGAACCTGATCACGGCGGTCGCCCCGCAGATGCCGCGCGGCGTCAACGTCCGCATCCACGTCGCCGCGCCGAGCGGCACCGCGACCACCAACCGCGACTTCACCTTCATCGGCTGCCACGTGCCGCGGGTGAAGGGGGCGAAGGTGAAGCGGGCGCGGCGGACGATCGTCGAGGCGGGCTGCAAGGTGGGCCAGGTGAAGCGGGCGCGGACCGCGCGCAAGCCGCTGCGGGTGATCGGGATCTCCCCGCGGCCCGGCACCTGGGCCGAACCCGGCAGTTCCGTCAGCCTGCTCGTCCGCTAGCCGGGTCCGAACCTGGGCCACGCGCCCGCGACGTGCCCGGGCGTCTCAGGCGGGTCGGTCGGCGACCCGGCAGCTCCGCACCATCGTCGACTGCAGCACCCGTCCGTCGTCGAAGGCGAAGCCCACCTTGGCGAACGGCGCCGTCGCGATCCCGAAGCCGGCCGGGGCAGGGCAGTCGGCCGAGAGGAAGCTCCGTTCCCTGCCCTTGTAGGTGAAGATCCTGTCCAGGGTCAGTTCGACCGCGGAGACGTGGCCCCATTCGGCGGCCACCTGTGGAAGTTCGGCGTCCAGCGTCAGCCCGTAGGCGCCTCCTCGGCGCCCGAACCGGAAGATGATCGTCGCCGACTGGGGCAACGGCCTGTCCCCGTAGATGTGGGCGAAGATGACGTGTTCGCCGTGGACGATGCCGTTGAACGCCACGACCTTCCCCTGCGAGGGAAACGGCGACTGTTCGGGCAGGGCGACCGCGGCGCGGAAGCTGCCCTTCCCCACCACCGATCGCGGACAGGCTTCGATCGCTTCGGCGGTCGCGGCGGGCTGGACCTGGTGATAGCGGCAGACCGGCAGGCCGTCGTGGTCGAGCCGCGCGTTGCGATTGATCGCCAGCGAGATGGTCTTCAGCTGTGGCGGCTCGGAGCCGTCGACGGTCGAGATCCGGCCGGCGAAGGAGACCGACACCGGCGCCTTGCGCGCGCGAGGAAGGCGGTCGGGAGCGAGGCGCGAGGAGAAGGAGACGCGCAGGCCACCGTCCTGGACGACCTCCGCGCCGACCCCGGCCGCGGCCACCAGCGCGAGGGCCGCCCCGAGGAGGCCGATCGAGAGGACCGCGAGCGACCTGCGCACCGGCTCAGGCGTACCGACCTCGGCCGCCGCCAGGTCGGCCGGCCGAGGTCACCCGGGGGAAGGCGACGAGGACGGTGGCACCGCTCCTCATCGGCCGCCCTTCTTGGCGCTCCCCTTCTTCTTGGCCTTGCCGCACCGGGTCTGCAGCGGCGGCTGTTCGTCATGGCGCATGCCGTTCTGCCCGATCATCCTGATCGTCGCCTTCGCCGGTGACTTGCACAGGTTGCGGCTGTTGACCAGGAGGCTCTTCTTGCCCGCCTTGAACCGCAGTTCGAACCTGGTGACCGGGGCGTCGGGCACGGTTTCGAACGTCGTCCGGATGCCGCGGTTGTGGGAGTCGATCCGGCCCGCCAGTTCGACGTCGAACTGGCCGTTCAGTTCGGCCACCAGGTCGGGCAGCGTGTGGCTCGAGCTGCGCAGGTAGACCGGGCCTTCCAGCGGCCGTTCGAGCAGCGGCGTGTAGGCCCGGGCATAGCCGTAGACCGAGGCCGCCGGACAGGCTTTGGCGGCGAACTGGACCCGGGTGCAGACGGTGCCGATGTGGCCCTGTTCGAGGAACTCGGAGTGCGGCAGCGTGGTCGAGACCCGGGCGATGTTCGATTCCTTCCTGCCCGTGGTGAGGACGGCGGTCAGCTGCGGGAAGTCACCGCGGTGGGTGCCGCCCTTCAGCTTCAGCGCCAGCTTCGGCTTGAAGTTCAGCGAGGCGCAGTCGCCGACCTTGAACGGCACCGAGGGATGGGCCTGGGCCCCTTCGATCGAGGAGATGGTCGAGGTCAGGGTCCGCTGTTCGCAGGAGGTCGGGTTGACCGTGAAGTCCGGTTTCTGGACTTCGATGCGGACGTCGCGATAGGCGATCGGCACGCCTTCGAGGATCTGCGGCAGCGGGTGGGATCTGGCGATCACCTGGGTGGTGGTCGGGTTCAGGTTGATCGCGGTCCGCACGACGATGTTGCCGAAGTCGAACGGGCCGGCCTGGGCGGGGACGGTGGTGATCAGCGAGTACGGGGCACCCTCATACGGTCCCGCCAGGTAGAGCGCGGTCGGCGCCTTGCCTTCCTGGGGCACGAAGAGCGGGAAGGCCCCCGTGCCCAGCGCCGTGGTCGCGATGCCGACCTGGCTGGCGACCGGGCAGGCGCCCGAGGGCGCCGCCGCCTCCGGGCAGAGCGCCACGCCCTTGAGGCTCGCGAGCTCGCCCTCGGGGAGGGTGAATTCCAGGCGCGAGAGGTTCTGTTCGCCGTCCTCACGCCGCACCCGGATGGTGAGCGGAGACCGGGCGCCGGCCACCGGGTTGGCGACCCCGGCCTGCAGCGAGGGATCGAACGTGCCGCCGCCCGCGCAGTTTTCGTCGATCGGCATCGGCACCTGCGCCACCACCGGTTCGGTCGGACGGGCCCAGGGGAACACTTCGGTCCTGATCGAATATGCGCCGCAGGTGTTCGGCGTCACCAGCGGCGCCGTCGGGCCGCCGCGGAAGTCGATGTGGACGTTTTCGAACGGCAGCTGCGGCAGGTCGTCGAAGATCGCCGTCAGCCGGCCGGTCTTCTGGTCGACGTTCAGTTCGCCGGGAAGCTTCAGGTAGAAGCCGGGGCCCTTGGCGAGCAGGTAGATCGCGTAGGTCGAGCCGAAGGGGTTTTCCCTCTGGCGCGCCAGCGTCACCTCGCCTTCCAGCGGTTCTTTCAGCAGCTGGGTCTTGATCGTGACGTTGCCGATCTTCGAGCCGTCAGGACAGGTGGGCGGTTCGTTGTTGCCGAGGCCGACCTGGGCTTCCGAGCAGGCTTCCAGGCCGCCGACCGCCGAGGGGGACACGGTGACGCCTTCGGGGAAGGCGATCACGGTCTTCTTGACCGCCGACGCGGAGAAGCCTTCGGGGCCTTCGTTCGACGGCACGTTGATGCTGACGTCGAGCCCCGTCGGCGAGTGTGCGCGATGGGTGCCCGGCCGAGGCGTCATGGTCGGATCGAACGGAAGGTTTTCGCATCCTTCCCAGATGAATGGATTCCCGCCTTCGTCCGTGGTGATCCGCTCTTCATCGAAGATTCCCTGGGACTCGTAGGAGTCGCCGCGTGCGATGAAGCCGACGGCTTCGTCCGGGCAGGCGGTGGGCGCGTAGAAGAAGGGGACCTTGGGCGCGGTGGTTCCCACGGGACAGGAGAAAGAAGGGACTTCTTCGGGCGGAGCGCACAGCGTTTCGACCCGTTCTTCGTCATGCGCAGGACTGGCAGGGAAACCCCACAGTTTGACGATGGCGCCGACGACCGGCTTACCCTGACTGATTTCGAAGCTGCCGGCCGAGATCCCATAGTCCCCGGGCCTCACACGAGGAGTGATCGTGGCGCTGTAGCTCTCCCATCCGAAACCGAATCTGGCCGGGACATCCGGCCCATGTTCCATGTTGAACAGGCCGACGACGTTATGCGACGTCCCACCCAGGCCACCCGCCAGAAGGAGCGTGACGGTACCGATCTGCGCAGCCCGTGGACAAGTGGTCCAGCCGGACACTTTAGGGTCCGTCAGCTGTTCCATCGAACAGGTAGGGAAGGGAACCGGGTTTCCGACCAGCCCTGGCGGCAGTTCCAGATCGACATCGCGCACGGCTTCTTCCGGCCCATAGCTCATGAGGCCGTCGCGTTCCTTGAGGACTTCCGGCAGCCTGAACGAGAAGGTGAAGTCCGGGTGGGAGCCTCCCTGACGGGAGAACTTGCCGTCTGCGCTGTCGACGTTGACGCCGAGATGTTCGAACTTCAGGTTCGCGTGGGCGGCCGGCGCAAAGCCCGCCGCAAGGATCAGGCAGCCGACCAGCCCGACCAAGATCCCGCGTCGCATCTTCCTTCGGTGCATCCCCTGCGCCCCCTTGTTCATCTGCTTCTCGTCTCGATCGTTACCCACGGTTCGCGCGCTCATCGGCCGAGCCTCCGCTTGGCGCCGGCGTGCTTGTGGCCCTTCTTCCCCTTCTTAGGCTTCTTGGGCTTGACGCAGCGGCTCTTGCCTTTGACCTTGCGAAGCTTCTGGCCCTTCGGGCACCGTTTCGAGGCCTTGGCGACGACGTTCCCCGGACCGCTCAGGGCTTCCGATCCTCCGAAGGGAAGTTCCGGCCCGGCATTCGGGGTGGCCTTGCAGTCGTCGCGCAGGCATTCGCGCGGCGCGGGTGGACTCTGCGCCGGCAGGCCGCCGTTGATCCGGGCGTCGTAGACGTCGACGGATTCATCGCCATCCCGACCTACGAGGCTCTGGGCGGTGGTGAAGAAGACATTCCTCCCATCTTCCGAGATGCCCGCCAAAGTCGCGTCGAAGGGAGCGTTGCCAGGGCTGATCAGATGTGCGTGCCCGTCTCGATAGCCGTAGACATCCTCCGTGCCGTTGACATCGGCGGCCACCAGGCGCCCCTTCGTACCGAAATATACGGTTCCATCGTTGCTGACAGCCTGCGGCACACGGTTGCTTAGCATCAGCTCCGAGGGCGTCAGCGTGGCGCTGACCGGCGTTCCGTCGGGTAGACAGGATGCGCATGACTGCTCTTCGGTTTCGGCGTCATACAGTTGTACCGCTCCGTCGTCTTCATAGAAGGCTAGGTACCGGCCGTTCGGACTGACGTACGTTGCCGCTCCAGAACGTGGGCCGATACCCACGCCAGGGGCGATTCGGTGGAGGACACCGTCGTGCCACACCCAGAGTTCCGTAGCTTCGCTACCCGGATTCAGCCTGATGTTGAAATACACGGTATTGCCGTCCGGAGCCGTGCCGAGTTCTCCAAAGTTGATCGAGTTGCCGGCGAGCGTGGCCACCGCTGCGACCCCGAGATAGTCAAGTTCACCGCTGAGAGCGTCGTAGCGATACAGGTCACCGAGTTCGCCGTCCGCGTCAGCCGTCAACTTCGTCCCAGCAACGGATGTCGCAAAGAAGGCATAACGACCGTCTTTGGTCAGGCCTACGAGAACCGCCGGCTGGGGGCCAGTCGGTTCACCCGGAACTTCGGACACGGAAATCGCCTTCGAAGGGCCGTTCCCTTCCCGAAGATAGAGACCCTGTTCCGATCCGCTCGACACCGAAAAGAAGATCCGGGTGCCGTCGGCCGAGACCTGTCGATACGACCCGCTGCTGTCCGGCTTGTAGTCCGGGGTGACCATTTCACCGTCGGGAAGTCGGGAAACGACTTCCAGCCCGCCGCCCTCGCTCCAGCGATACAGGGCCATCGATGGGGCTCCAGGGACCAGCGGTGCTTTCGAGTTGAACGCGACCCAACTGAAATCCGGCGCTCCAGCGACGAATTTGTTGCTGGACTCGATCGCCGTGAAGCTTTGGAACGCTTCGGGCTCGTTGGTTGCGGCGACCAGCTGATATTTCCCGGTCGGGACATCTACGACGTACAGGTTCGTCCCGTTTTCGATCGCACCGGGACGAAGCGCACGATTGCTGACCACCAAGGTATGGGCGAAGTCGTCAGAAATCGCCAGCGTGCTCTGAAAGAAGAGGTTCGCGGGCGTGACCGTGTTCGGTGGGTCAAGGTCGATGCCACCATTCCAGTCTTCGGTGCCACGCAGGCTCATCGCCTGGGCGTGGATCGGAGAGGATTCAGATCCGCCATGCGTCTGATAGGCAAATCCGTCTCCGTCCGCCTCGACCTGAAAGCCGAACGTAGGATAGATGGCGGCTCCCTTGTCGACTGGACTTACCTGCTCGTAAGCCCGAACTGAGGTGCTCCCGGCGCTCGCCGTGGTAAACGTCCGGTCGACACCTTCGGTCGTGCCGATGGCATTCGTCGCGACAAGCCGAAAGTGATAGGTGGTACCTGCGGCCAGGTTATCCAGCGAGCGGGAGAACGAACGGACTTCATGGGTACCGCCGGCGGTACCGTCGATGCCTATCGGCAGCCGCGAACCGTACGTCGTCGTGAGCCCGTACTCGAAGTGGTAGGTGGTCTGGAGGCCAAGCGGATTGATCGTCCCGTTCAGCACCGCGCCGGTTTCACTGACGTCGGTGGCAGCGCCGGTGTTGACGCGCGGAGCCGTGGCCACGGTATGCACCGAGACCGGATCCGTCAGGTGTTCGGTGAAATCGTTGAAGGCCACGGCGCGAATTTCATAGGTGAGATTCGGTTCGAGTCCATCGACATCCGCGGTGAAGGTCCCCGGTGCGTTGACCGGTTGATCGGTCGATTTCGTCCAGCTCGACGCGCCTGCTTCCCGGTATTCAAATCTCACTCCGCTTCCCGACGGGGTTCCTCCTCCGGATTCTTCCCCGGGGTCCACTTCAGTTGAGGCATGCAACCCGGTGGAGGTGACGCCCGAGATCGTCGCTGGTTCGACTCCGGCATATGGCGCGGGGACGTAAGTGTCGATCTGGGGAGTTTGTTCGTTGTAGCTGTAGACCCGGTTGGTCGCCGCGTCGATCGCGATGCCGACGGTGCCACCCGGCTGCCGCGGCACATCAAAGAGCTTCTGACCGGTGGGGGAGAATTGCATCAACCGCGGGCCTTCGCCCGTCTTTACCGCCGCAAGCAGGTCTCCGGACGCTGGGTTCACGGTTAGTGCTACGACGTTGCTTTCGACACCAGAAAGGGCTTCGGATCCTTCCACCACCGTCAGGTCAGATAGGCGAGTACCGTCAGGAGCGAAGCGGAGGATCTTGCCGTTGTTGTTCGTGAGGCCGGCGGTGTGTCCATCGAGATAGATCGTCCCGTCGAGACCGATGGCGATGACCCTGTGTGCGCCTTCAGGAGCCGTGAAGCTGGAGACGAACGCTCCGGTCGAGTCGAACCGTTCGATCGTCTGTCTGTCGGATGCGACGGTCACTAGGTCACCGTTAGTCGGATCTACCGCAATCGCATACGGTTCACCAGCCACGGGCGTGAAGCCGGGATCAAGGGTATAGCTCGGCGTGGGCTGCCCGTCAGAAATCAGGCGTAGCACCGCGGTAGGAGACGCCCTCCGCTCGGTGTACAGGGCTCCCGCGCTGGAGTCGGTGGCAATGTTGCTGGTGATCCCACTGGCGAATGAGGTCAGAGGCGTACCCCCAACCACGGGGTCGGGGGAGTACAGCTGGACCACTTCACCGAAGAATTCGTTCGAGGCCAGGATGTTCCCGGTGCTCTGGTCCACAGCCACGGCATCGCTCGGAATCGAACCCTGGAATCCGAAGCCGAAGGTCAGTTCACCCGCGCCGAAGGAGGTCTGATACTTGTAGGCGGTGGTGGCGGTAGGTGCGGCCGAGGCCGCCGGCGCACCGACTCCAAGCACGGCCGCGACGCAGGCGAGCGCCGTTCCGACCGCGAGGAACCGGCGTCTGCGGGGCTCTCGATCGGTGGATCGCCGAGCCGGCTCCGACCAGATGCTTCTCACGATTCTCCTCCTTGGTGGAGCTCCCCGGCTCCGTCGATGGTGCGAGATGACCGCAGGTGGAGCCGCTGCTCCCCCATGCCCCTGTTGGTGCTCAAGATCTGCTCCTCGCCGGTCACCCCGGCGGCGCCCGCTGTCGCGAACGCCTTTTTCGTCGGTCGAGCCCCTGCTCGCCGGTTCCTCTTCGAGACCCTGTCCGCCCCCCTGGCGGACGGAGGCAATATACACATTCGGAGATGGAGTGTCTACAAGGCGTAGAAGTTGGCACGGATTTCGCCGGCGAGTATCGGCCGGGCGTGGCTATCCTCCTGGCGTGGCCGAGGTACCTCCGGCACTGACGAGTGAGCCCGCCTCGGGACGGCGGATCTCGCGCGAGATCCAGGCCGAGGAGCGACGGAGGCAGCTGCTCGACCGGATGACGAAGGTCTTCGCCAAGCGCGGATACCGGGCGGCCACCGTCACCGACCTGCTCGCCGGGGCGAAGATCGGCATGGGCGCCTTCTACGAGGAGTTCGAAGGGAAGGAAGACTGCTTCGTCGCGGTCTACGATCGCGTGCTCGAGCGCGCCGAGGCACAGCTCGCCGCCGCCATGACCGAGGGCGGGGCGGACGATTGGACGGCGCAGGTCTCGGCCGGACTCGCGGCGGTCATCCGGTTCGTGGCGGAGGACCCGCTGGCGGCCAAAGTCGTGTTGCTCGAAGCGCAGACCGGCGGGCCGGCGGCGCTCGAACGGCACCGGAAGGTGGTCGCCGAGGTGGCCTCGTTCCTGGCGCGCGGGCGAGACGAGGGGGCCCCCGGGAAGCGACTGCCCGAGGACTTCGAGGAATCGACGGCAAGCGGCCTGCTCTGGCTCCTGCAGACGAAAGTCGCGCGGGGCGAGATCGGCGATCCCGACGAGCTGCACCGCGAGATGTTGAAAGTGGTTCTCGAGCCCTTCCTCGGTCCGGCGAGGACGAAGCGGGCCATTGAAAACACCCGGTGACCGAATCTAGACACGGCGCCACGGCAGGTGCTCCACGCCGATAGTCTCGGCGGGTGAGCGGGCGCGGGGAGAAGCGTGACGACAGGCTCGGCAGCCTGCCGCCGGGGCGGCACGGCCTCTCGCGCGATTTCGTCACCCGCAACCAGCGCGAACGGCTCGCCGCCGGGACGATCGCGGCGGTCGCCGAGAAGGGCTACCGCGACACCGGGGTCACGGCGATCTCGGCCGCGGCAGGGGTGTCCCGACGCACTTTCTACTCCTACTACCGGGACAAGGAGGACTGCTTTCTCTCCACCTACGACCTTTTCGAACGGCATCTGCTGAGCACCCTCGCCGAAGGGTCGACGGCCAAAAGCTGGCCCGCCCTGGTCCGCGAGCGGATCGCCCGGCTCCTCGCCTTCCTCTCGCGGAACACCGACCTGGTCCTCTTCGCCCTTGCCGCCCCTCCCAAGGTCGGCGGCGTGATGGACGACCGGGCCCGTCGCTTCCTCGAGCGACTGGTCGACTCACTCACCGAGGGGGGTCCGGCCGATGCCACCCCGGTGGAGCTGGGCACGGTGGCGGGGACCCTCTCCGCGGTGCTCGTCGCCTACGTGGAGAGCTCCCAGGATCTCGCCGACGCCGCCCCGGAGCTGGTCGAACTCACGTTGACCCCGTTCCTCGGCCGCAAGAAGGCGATCGCCGAGTCGAAGCTGGGCTAGGGCCCCACCGGTTCCTCGGCAGGACCCACCCACTCCGGCCCGGGCATCTCGAAGAGGGCCAACAGCGCCCGGGCGGGGAAGGCGTCGGCGCCCTGCCTGATCCGCTCGACCGCCTGGGCCTCGATCCTCATGCACTCCTCGAGCGCCTCGTGCAGCCGCTCGCTCATCTCGGCGAAACCGGACTCGTCGAGCCACAGGGCCAACCTCGCGAGGTCGCGCTCGACGCGGGCATCGAAGGTGTAGGAGGCGAAGGCCCTTTCGACCTCCTCCTGGCAGACCTCCCAGATCAACTTGGACATCTCTTCCCGTTCGGATCGGGGTCGTCGGGCCCACTCCTCGAGGCCGAAGATCCAGCCCATACGGAAGGCCGGAGCGCCATCTTCCTCCCCGTCGGTCTCCAGCAGCCCCGCGGCATCGAGGTCCGCGAGCGCGGCTTCGACCCCAGGCAAGGCCATCGCGGCGGCCTCGGAGATCTGCGCCGCCGTCGCGCTCCCTTGCCCCAGGGCGACCGCGACGCGGTAGGTGGCGAAGTCGACGCTGGGGTCGATCAACGATCGGGTCGGGGGCGGCCGGCGGCGGTAGCCACGCCCTTCCGCGGCCCGGGTCGCCTCCTCCGATCCCAAGACCGGAAAGAGCGCCAGGTAGGTGAGGACCGGGCTCAGCCCCGGGAGCGCCGCTGCCCCCTCGGTGAGGAGACGGTGACGGGCGAGGAAGAGGACGGCGCCGGTGACGACGCCGAGGGCCGCGCCGGGAAGCGTCCAGGGACGAGGAGCGTAGGCGCCCAGCAACAGCGATCGCAGGGGCGCGAGCCCCGCTTCGCGCCGCGTGATCGCCGTCCCGCCGGCTTCGTAGACGCCGACGAGCAGGAGGTGGGCGAGGTTCGGCCGCGCCGCGAGGACGTTGAAGGTCGTGGCGATGGCGGCGCGCAGGGCGTCCCCCCGATCGGCGTGGCGCCGGGCCGCGGGGACGGCGCCGGCCATCAGGATCGCGGTCGCGCTGTCGATCGACGCCAGCAGCAACTGATCGAAGTCGGCGAAGTTGGCGTACAGCGTGCGGACCGACATGCCGGCCCGCCTCGCGACCTTGTCCATGGTGACCTTCCGCAGGTCGGACTCGGCGAGGAGCGCCTCGAAGGCCCGCAGCGCCCGTTCGGCGTGGTCGAGGCCTTCGGTCTCCTCGGGGCGAGGATCGGGAGGGCGGGGAGCGGAGCGCAGCGGCCGGGTCGGCGACTCGTATCGACCGAGGAAGCCGAGCAGCTCTCGCCCGAGGTCAGGAAGCGCCTCGTAGTCGCCCGCGATCAGACGCAGGCGGACCACCTCGACGATCGCCCCGAGCGCCGCGCGGGCGAATTCGAGCGGGAGCGACTCCCACCGGGGGGATCGCCTCAGGCCCGCGAGGAGCCGCGACTCGGCCTCGGCCATCGCCGCGTCGATGATCTGCCTCGACCGCTCCCCCGCGGCGTAGCCGTCGACCAGGCACAGTCGCGCCGCGGCGGGTTGGGCGACGACGAGCCCCATCAGGCGGTCGATCGCGACGGCGGTACCTTCGTCCGTGGCCTCCGCCTCCAGACCGTCCAATGCGAACGCAACGGTTTTCCGGAGAAGAACGTCGAGCGCCGCGCACAGACATGCCTCCTTGTCGGGGAAGATCGCGTAGAAGGAGCGACTCGAGACCCCGGAATCCGCGCAGAGGTCGGTCACCCGCGTAGCCGCGTAGCCGTGCTCGGCAACGCGCGCCACCAGCGCGGTGAAGAGTCGCCGGCGCTGGCTGTCGAGGACCGCCGACGGGGAGCTGCCGCGTCCGGGGCTGAGCCGATCCGCGCGCAGGTCAGTCGAATCTCCCCACGGGGTCTGCATATCCTCGCCACCCTACCGGCGGATGCATATCGAGTGGACGATCTTTTCTATTGATTGCCTTGTGGAAAGAGAATTGGCCCGGATTCGGATTGACTTGAAAAGAGATGCGCCTCTAAAATTCAGATCGAGTTTTTTGCACAGGGAACACAGGGAGCACGCACATGGCGATGTCGTGCGCGTCACGCAATATTTCGGGGAGAAGAGCATGCAGGGAACCCGGGTAGTGCCGGCAGCGAGTTCGGACACCACTCTCGAGGCCGACGGCGCCCTCACGGCGCTCGTCCCGATCTACGACTCCGAAGTCGAGCCGACCCTCGTCGCGCTGGTCGACCTCGCGGCCGAGAACGGGCTCGAGCGGGTCACGGAGGCCGAGGTCTGCGCCAGGGCGGGCGTCGATCGTGAGGATTTCCGCCGTCGCTATCGCGACGTCGAAGGTTGTGCCTTGGCCGCGTTCGAAGAACTGGAACGAAGCTTCTGGGGCCACGTCCACCGGGCGTTCGAGAGCCACGACGAGTGGACCACGTCGTTGCGGGCATCGGCATATGCGGCCGCCGACTGGCTCGCCGCGAACCGGAATGCCGCCACCTTCGGCGGCATGGAGGTCCTGAAGATGCGCTCCGAGCTGGTGCGCGTGCGCCGGGAAGGCGGGTTCATGTCCTGCGCCGGGCTGATCGACCAAGGCCGGGTCGATGCCGAGGAACCCGACGAGATCCCCGACTCCGCGGCCCTGTTCGCGATCGGGTCGATCGTGCAGTCGGTCACACACAAACTGCAGGGTGGCGAGACCCTGGAGCCACATCGCGAAGTGCCGCGGCTGATGTTCGCGACGGTGCTCCCCTACCGCGGCGAGGCGGTGGCGAGCCGCGAGCTCACGATGCCGCGGCCCTGAAAAGACGTCGGGGGCAGATCGACTAGTCGCGTCCGACGAGGCGGCTGGCGTCGGCGCCCCCGACATAAGGGACCAGCAGGATCTCCGCGATCACGGTCCCGAGCTCCTCGGACGGGCCGCCTTCGAGCACCAGCGCCCTGCCCACCAGCGACACCGCGCCGGCCAGCAGGAGGGTCTCGAGGGAATCGGGAAGCCGGCTTCCCCAAGGGCTCTCCCGCCGGCCCGCCCGGAGCAGCGCGGCGAGGTCGCCGAGCTCCCGTTCGTGTCTGACGCGGACCTTCTCCGGCCCCAGGGGCGCCTCGAGCGCGCAGATCCGGGCCAGGCGGCGGTCCTCGGCGAGGATGGCGACGATCCGCTCGGTCGCGGACCTGACCCGCGAAGGCCACGGCCCGCTCTCCGCGGGGCCATCCCGCAGCGAATCGCGGATCCAGGAGACGACTTCCTCGTACACCGCCGCCAGGCAGGTCTCGCGATCGGGGAAGTACTTGTAGTAGGTCGCGCGGGACAGATGCGCTTCGACGACCAGGTCCTTGACGCTCACCTCGGTGTAGCGGCGGGTCCCGAAGCTGTTGAGCCCGGCGAGAAGGATGCGGTTGCGCTGGTTCTGTTCGACGAAGTGGCGGGGAAGCCGGTGCCGCCCCGGAGGCAATTTCGACAACGACAACGGTAGCTCGGGGCCGTCCTCGACGAAGGACGCATCGATCGGTCCGGACCGCGACCGGTCGCGCCGTTCGCCGCTACCGGGCATCGGCCGGCCCTCGCGCGACGCCCGCTCGTCGGCCGTCGCTCTGCCCCCGCATCGGCGCTGCCACGCGGCCAAGCCTACTGAATCTATGCTTTGTAGACATCCCATCGATGCTGAGCTAT
The DNA here is from genome assembly GCA_035502495.1 of Solirubrobacterales bacterium. GTDB lineage: Bacteria > Actinomycetota > Thermoleophilia > Solirubrobacterales > 70-9 > VAYN01. Next base: position 19,359 of record DATJUK010000230.1, on the reverse strand, counting down.
ATTCGCCACTGCCCGGAGCCTGCTTCGGGTGGCCTCACTCCCTGAGGTGGCCCACTCGTCACCCGAGGCCAGTGCCGGACGTCTCGATTCCCTGGAGGCGCCGCGTCGTCGGTGTGGAGGGCGGGAGCTCTATCCCTGGAGTCCCGCTCTCCGCTCCGCACCTCGACCCGGGCGGGCGAAGACGACCGGGCGGGTACCCGTGGACATGACCTCGGAGCGCCTGCTCGCGGTGATCGAGATCCCGAAAGGCTCGCGGAACAAGTACGAGTACGACGAGGACGCCCAGCGCATCGTGCTCACCCGCTTCGTCAGCTCCTCGACCGTGTACCCGACCGACTACGGCTACCTGCCCGGCTACCTCGGCGAGGACGGCGATCCGCTCGACTGCCTCGTCTGCGTCTCGGAGCCGACCTTCCCCGGCTGCGGGATCGAGGTGAAGCCGGTGGCGCTGTTCAAGATGCGCGACGAGGCCGGGGTCGACGACAAGATCATCTGCGTGCCGATCCACGACCCCGGCTGGTCGGCGATCGAGGACCTCGACGATCTCCCCGTTCAGCTGCGCAAGGAAGTCGAGCATTTCTTCTACGTCTACAAGGACCTCGAAGACAAGGAGGTCGAGACCGACGGCTGGCGGGACGCGCGGGCCGCGCGGGAGGTCATGCGGAGCGCGCGGGAGCGGGCGCGGGGCTGAGGGCTCGGCGACGCCGGCCTGGGAGTGCCGGGGTTGGGACCCGGGATCGCGGGTAACCAGGGCCGGGATCGAGTACGGCCAAGAGGGGCGCTGGAGCCACGCCGCAGCTTGCACTCCCGTTGGAGGAGCGATGTTCTACTGCGAGCGCTGCGGCACCTCGTTCAACGCGGCCGCCATGCAAGGCGCGATGGCCTGTCCGCGCTGCCGGCTGAAGGAGGGCGTCTACTCGCCCCTCACCTTCTCGATCGTCGGATCGATAGCGATCGGGGAGGCGAGCCTGGCGAGCCGCGAGCTTTCCCGGCCCGTGGGGAGGAGTCGGCGGTTCGCCGCTCGGCCCGACGGCGGCCAGGCGCCCACCGCCAGGCCCGAGTAGCGACACCCGCGAGGCGACGATGGTGCGGTGCGCGCGATGCGGCTGGAGCTTCGACTCCCAGCGCCTGGCCCGGGAGAAGAGCTGCCCGCGCTGCCGCCTCCGGGACGGCATCCAGGCCCCCCTCGAACCGGTCTCGACTCCCGGCGATCGCAATTTCCTGGAGGCCGTCTCCGAGGCCACGAAGAGGCTCAGGCCCTCCCCGCCGAGCGCCCCTTAGCCGGTCCCGCCCCGGCCCTGGTTCGCCTCACTCCGTCGGGGTACAACAGCGCGGCCGTCGGGACCGGACACGTCGCTCGGTGGCGACGCATTCGGCCCGCCGGTCCTCTCCCCGACCCAGATGCGGCGATGGTCCTCGACCCGGCATTCATGGGGCCATCGCCGCTCGACCTTCCTGCTTGCATTCTGCTTGCGCTTGCGTTTTGCTTGCATTACGCTGAGAGGCGTGGACAGGACCATGGACAGGATCGTCAGGGACCTCCTCTGCGAGACCGCGCCGAGCCGGGTCGCCCATGCCGCGGTCCGGTTGGCGAGTGAGGAGGTGGAGGCGATCGAGGCGAGCCTCCCCGGCGCCCTCGCCGGGGATCGCGAGCACGTGCGCCTCTATGTCCTGGCATTCGAGCGGCTCTCGGAGCGGATGCTGGAGGCGATCGAGGGCGCCTGCGCGAGCCCCGTCTCCTGTGACCGGGTGAAGCTGTCCGCCCGCGGGTACGAGTGCCACCGCTCCGCGGGGGCGAAGGCGGTGCTCTGGGGTGAGGCGATGAACGCCCCCTTCACCTACTGGGTCGGCAGCCTCGACCCGGGTCGCGGCACCGCCGTGGCGATGGTCTCCTTGCTGCGCCAGACCCTGCCGGGCGGCAAACCGCTCTCCCCTCCCGCCAAGCGGCTGTTGCCGAGCTGGCAGCTCGACGACGCGGACATCGTCCGCTTCTACCGCGCGGTCACCGAAGTCCTCGGCGCCGCCGAGCCGCCGCTGGAGCGCATCCGCGAGATATTCGGCCTGAACCGCACCGGGGCGGCCGAGCTCTTCGGCGTGCGCCGCCAGGCCCTGGAGGGCTGGGAGCGCAACGGGGTGCCCGCCGAGCGCCAGACCAAGCTCGCGAGCGTCGGCGCGATCGCCGACCTCCTCTCGGTGCAGCTGAAAGCCGACCGGATCCCGGCCGTCGTCCGCCGCCCCGCCCCCGCCTACGGAGGTCGCTCGATCCTCGAGGCGATCGCCGTCGACGAGGAGGAGCGGGTGCTGGAGGCGCTGCGCGGCGGCTTCGACTGGGCGAGCGCCGCGTAGATGCGCCACGCGCGCCGCGGCGGCAGCTACCTGCGGGTGGCCGATCCGGAGTGGAGCGATCCGCTCTCGGGCGAATACTCGCGGGTCCGCGGCGGCCGTTGGAACCCGCCGGAAGGTTTCGACGTCGTCTATCTGAACGCCGACGTCGACGTCGCCCGCGCCCAGGTTCGGCGGAAGCTCGCTCCGCTGGCGATCCGCCCCGAGGACCTCGACCCGGCGAGAGCGCCCGTGCTGGTCGCCACCGAGGTTCCGGAGGCGCCCTACGTCGACGCCGTGTCGGGGGCGGGCTTGCGCTCCCTCGGGCTGCCCGAGACCTATCCCCAGGATGCCGACGGTGAGACCGTCGACCACACGACCTGCCAACCGATCGGAACCGCGGCAGAGAAGGCCGGCGAGCCCGGGATCGTCGCGCGCTCGGCGGCCGAGCTGCCCTCGCCCGGCGAGGAGCTCGCCTACTTCGGCGACGAGCGGCTCCGGCCGGGGGAGCGACGTGGGTTCGAGGAGTGGTTCTGGCCGGGATCGGCGGTCGGCTAGGGCGCGGGCCCTCGCCTCGAAATCCCAGTTTTCTCGATAGCGGCGGCGCCCGTCCCCTGGGAGGCTTCGCTGGTCTCGTCCTTCCCGCCCAAGCCTCCGGAAGGACCAACATGCAGCGCGTCCGCGACAAGCTCACCTACGCAAACGTGATGGCGACGGTCGCCGTCTTCATCGCCCTCGGCGGCGCCGGCTACGCGGCCGTCAAGCTGCCGAAGAACTCGGTTGGCACCAGGCAGCTGAAGAACGGCGCGGTCAGCGGCGCGAAGATCAAGGACGGCGCCGTGACGGCGGCGAAGATCGCGCCCGGCGTGATCGCCCCGACGATCGATCCGTCGAAGCTCGGAACGGTGCCGAGCGCGACGAATGCGGCCCACGCCACGACCGCCGAGGACGCCGCCCACGCGACGACCGCCGACGACGCGAGCACGCTGCAGGGGCTGAGCGCCGCCCAGATCACCGCAGACTCGAAGCTGCGCTGCCCGGCCGGGACGAGCGCTGCCGGCGGCCTCTGCCTCGAGGACGCGAGCCGGGGTCCGATGGGCTTCTTCGAAGCCGAGCGCGCCTGCGCCGAGGACGAAAGGCTGCTGCCGCCCGAATCGGCCCTGATCGCCTTCCTCCTGCCGGCGATCGGGCGGGAAGAAGAAGCCCCGGCCGAATGGGCGGTGGCGGGAGGCGGTCTTCAGGAAGGCCACGCGAGGACCCTGGCGATCCACGTCTCGATGTTCGGTTTCACGTTTCTCATCGGCGCCCCCAACGAAGGTACGGTGGAGGCGTTCCGCTGCGCGGCGCTGCCGACGAACTGAGGCGCGGGCGACGCCCTCACCCTTGGCTTGGCGCGGCGGCCAGAGTGGCCTGCGGGGTCCTCGAAGATTGCGCAGGCAGAAGGTGAGGGCGCTCCCCCACCCGCTACTTCCGCTTGGCGTAGTCGGCGAAGCCCTGCCAGTCGACGAAGACGCAGTCCTCCTCGCCGACGATCCAGGCGTCGTGTCCCGGCGGCATGATCGCGAAGTCGCCCGCCCGGTAGGTGAGCTCCTCGCCGTCGTCCATCACCACCGTCATCTGCCCCGCCAGGAAGACGCCGACGTGGGCCGCCTGGCAACTGTCGGTGCCGGCGATCGGCCTCACGTGCTCCGACCAGCGCCAGCCGGGCCTGAAGGTTGCGCGGCCGACCGGGCCGCCCTCGAGGTTGATCAGCTCGAGCCTGCCGCTGTCGGCCTCGAACGGGCGCACCTCCTCGGGCGAGTCGAAGCTCATGCGGATCAGTCCAGCCATTTCCGTTACCTCCGTTGTCATGTCGGTTTATTGCGTCGGCGAAGAAGTCCTCTCAGGACGGACGGCCGAACTCGACCGGGCGCCCGGAGTCGGCGCTCCACTCGTTGAAGGAGCCGTCGTAGACGCCCGCGGCGTGGACCCCGATCCGCTCCAGCGAGAGCAGGGCCACGGTCGCCGAGACGCCGCTGCCGCAGGTCGCGATCAGCTCCCGCGGTGGGCGATCGGGATCGATCCCGGCGTCGCGGGCGAGCCGCGCCACCGCCTCGGGTGCCGCCCAGAGCCCGGTGGCGCCGTCGACCAGCTCCTGGTAGGGCAGGCAGTGCGAGCCCGGGATGTGGCCGGTGTTCGGGACGCCCTCCTCACCGAGGAAGAGGTGGCGCGGGCGGGCGTCGACGAGCTCCGCGCCCCGCGCCCTCGCCGCCTCGACCTCGATCAGGGTGCGGCGCAGGTACGGACGTGGGCGCGGCGTGAAGCGGGCGGGATCGGGCGCGGCCGCCCTGGCGTCGACCGGCCGTCCTTCGTCCCGCCAGGTCCGCCAGCCGCCGTCGAGCACCCGCGCCTCGGCGCCGTGGAGGCGGAAGGCCCAAGCGAGCCGGGCGGCGAAGATGCCGTAGTAGTCGTCGTAGGTGACGACCAGATCGCCGTCGCCGACCCCGAGCTCGCCGGCCCGCGCGGCGAAGGCCTCCGCCGCGGCGATCTGCACCGGGACCGGATCGTCGGCGTCGACGAAGTCGCGCTCCCAGTCGACGAAGACCGCGCCGGGGAGGTGGGCGACCTCGTACTCGGCCCGTTTGGCGTGCGGCAGCTCCGAGCTCGGGTGGCGTCCGCGCACGTCGAGCACCCGCAGGCGCGGGTGGTCGAGGTTCTCCTGCAGCCAGGCGGCGCCGACCAACGGCCCTTCGGGCGCCTGCGGCGGTGACGGTGACACGGTGCTCCCTTCCGCCACCGCCGCCGCTCGGCGAGGGTGGCTACTCCTCCTCGGCCATCGCGATCAGGTCGTCCCTGGTGACCTCGCCGACCAGCTCCGGATGATCGGTGCGCATATGCGCTTCGATCGCCGCCGCCGCCTCCTCGACCGTCTCACCGCGGGCGAGGAATCCGCACTGACACCTGATGACCTTCGCCATGACCTTCTCCATTCAGCTTCCGTGCGCGACACTAGGGCCGCCGGTTTGCAGGCACCTTCGATTCTCCTTGCACCAACCTTGGCCGACAAGCAGAAGACCCGGATCCAGGTCTGTGGGCGACTCGCCGTCGAGCTCGGCGGCCGCGAGCTCACCCCGAGGCTGCCGGGCGGTCAGGCGCGGGTCCTCCTCACCTACCTGACCGTCAATCGGGCGCGGCCGATCCGCCGCGAGGAGCTGGTCGAGGCGCTGTGGCCCCACCGGCCGCCGGCCGGGGCCGACGGGGCGCTCAGCGCCCTGCTCTCGCGCCTGCGCTCGGCGCTCGGCGCCGACGTGATCGACGGCCGCGGCGAGCTCCGTCTCCGCCTTCCGGCCGATGCGTGGATCGACCTCGAGGCCGCGGAGGAGGCGATCCACCGCGCCGAGACGGCGGTCGCGCAGGGAGACTGGGGGCGCGGGTGGGGCCCGTCGCTGGTCGCGCTCTTCACCGCCCGCCGCGGCTTCCTTCCGGGCGAGGACCTGCCCTGGGCAGACGACCATCGCCGCCGCCTCGAGGAGATCCGTCTGGCGGCGCTGGAGGCCTACGCCGCCGTCGCGCTCGGCGTCGGCGGCTCGGAGCTGCCGCCCGGGGAGCGGGTCGCCCGCGAACTCGTCTCCGCCGCCCCTTACAACGAGGCCGGGCAGGCGCTGCTGATGCAGATCCTCGCCGCCCGCGGCAAGCTGGCCGAAGCGCTGCGCGTCTACGAGCAGCTGCGGGTGCGCCTGCGCGAGGAGCTCGGCGCGACGCCGGCGCCGGAGCTGCGCGAGCTGCAGGAGCGGCTCCTGCGGCGGTGATGCCGGGTCACGACCGTGGGTCATGGTCACAGGTGCGGCCCCGCTCCCGGATGATCGGGTCCGCGGGCTCGAAGTAGTAGGCGAGCAGCCCTTCGAGCAGACCCGGCAGAAGTCGGGGCAGGCCGGCTGCTTCGCCGCTCAGGACGAGGCGTCCGATCTGGAAGCGCACACCGCCGACGAGGAAGCCGGCGAGGAATCGGGGCTCGGCGACGGTGGTGCGTGGATCGCCCGCGGCTGCCTCGCTGAGCAGGACGCCGAAGCGCTCGATCCACGCGCGTTGTGCCTCCAGGGCGCCGTCGTCGTCGCCGAGGTGGGGATCGACGGTCAGCCGACGGGCGAGGTCCGGATCCGCGGCGAGCGTCTCGAGGGCGACCCGAAGCCCCGCCTCGGCCCGGGCCGGCAGGCCTTCGACCGCCGCGCAGGCCCGCCGCACCTCGCCGAAGAGCCGCCGGGCGCCGCCGTCACCCGGCCACGTGGGTTGGCTGTCGCCGGCGCCGTCGAGACTCATGCCCGGCGCGGCGCACCCGACTCGGGACCTCTTGACAGGGGGCCCGGGCGCCGGGTCGGGAGATCCGGCGCCCGGGTCACTACAGGTCGGCGACCGACCCCGGGGGACAGGGTTATCCCGCCGAGGCCAGGCATCGCCTCGCTCACTGCGGCACCGGCGACAGGAATTCGCGGCGGCGCCTCCTTTGCCGCTCCCCCAGGGAAAGAGGAGACGGCAACTCGCCCGGTCGCGGCCCACGCGCGTGCCCGGGAGAAGTCTGATCGATGAAGTGCGTCTGCGACATGGCTCTCTTCCGACGGGACCGCCGGACTGATCCACCCTCCGCGCTCGTCCCGGAGGCGAAAATAATTATAAACGCAATCCCTCTGGAGTAGAGAGGGAATGTTTCAAGTGAGGTTCGACGGGCTGAGAGGCGCGTTCGAGCCGCCCGGATACCCCAAGCGATAGCCCCTCGGCTCGATGGAGCGTCGGCCTCTTCCGGCCTCCCGACGGCCGGTCGGCCCGCCGCGCTCAGCCGCGCGCCCTGCAGCTGCGGACAACGGTGGAGCGCAGGACCGCCCCACCCTCGAAGGCGAAGGTCGCCCGGGCGAAGGGGAACACCACCTCCGGCACCCCTTCGGGCGCCGGGCAGCCCGCGCTGACGTAGCCCCGCCCGGCGCCTCCCTTGACCGAGGTGCGCCCGAGCCTCAGCGAGAGGCCGGTGATGTACCCGTCGCTGCCGGTCACGTCTTCCACCGTCGCGCTGAGGACGGTGCCGAAGGTGCCATGGGAAGGCTCGATCAGGAAAGGCAGGGTGTAGGAGGTCGGGACGGGCTTGGTCCCGAAGACGTGGGCGAGGACCGCCGGGTGGCCATGGTAGGAGCCGTTGAAGGCGAGGAGCTTGCCCGCGGCGGGGAAGGGCGCCTGGCCGGTGAATCCGACCTTTGCCGAGAAGGTCCCTTCACCGATCAGCGAAGCGCCGCAGGCGGCTAGCGCATCGGCGTCGGTGGTCGGTTGGAGCTTCCGCATCGTGCACTTCGGCAGGCTCGTGGGATCGAGCCGGCCGTGCGAGTTGATCGCGAGCTCGATCCGGCGGAGAGGCGGCGGCGAGGAGCCATGGGTGCCCGAGATCCTCGCCGAGAGGTCGACCGCCACCGGAGCGAGACCGTGGCGGGGCAGGCGCTTCGGCGACAGCGAGCCCTGAAAATTGATCCGGATGCCGTGGCGCTGCAGGACGTCGGCGCGTGCAGCGCCGACGCCTGCCGCCAGGAGGGCCGCGGCGAGAATGGTGAGTGCGCGGGCCCGCATCGCTCAGGCGAACCTCAAGAGGTCGGCGCCGGCGCCGCGAAGGCGGACGACGAGGATCATCGAGCGGCCGACCTCGCGGCGAAGGCGACCTTTCGCCTGATCCGCTCGGATCTTCCGCCGGCCGCCCTGAAGGTGACGGTCGCGGTCGCTCGCAGAGCCCGGCCGCCGGTGACCGCGAGGGCAGCGGCGGCGCGGGTGGGCCGCAGCCGCAGGATCTGGCGGCCGGGTCCGACCTGGCGCTTGAGCGGACGGAGGTCGGGGCCGCGGACGCTCAGCGTGCCGGCTTCGGCGGTGGCGACGGCGAGCCTGACCGCGCCCGCGGAGGAGATGACCCAGGCCCGCAGCAGGGCCGCGCCGGCGCCGCCCGCCGCGGTGCCTGCCGGCGGACCGCCGCGGTGCTCCGCCCCGTCGGCCTCGGCGTCCGGACCGGGTGCGGTCGACGGCGCTGCGGGCGCGGGTGCGAATTCGGCCGTGACTTCCCGGTCGACGCTCATCGTGGTGGCGCAGAGCGCGGTACCGCTGCACCCAGCCCCCGACCAGCCGACGAAGGCCGACCCCGGTTCGGGGACCGCGGTCAAGAGCACCTCTTCGCCTTCGTCGAATTCGGCGGCGCAGGCGCCCGCGCAGTTGATGCCCGCCGGTTCGGAGGTCACCCGGCCGTGCCCGGATCCCGCCAGGGCGACGGTGAGACGCCGGGCGGGCAAGGTCGGCCCGAAGCCCAGGAGGGCCGCCCCTTCGTCGTTGCCCGAGGTGACATAGACCTGCCCTTCGGCGACCGCCAGCGCGCTCGGTTCGGCGTCGATGATCCGGCCGGGCAATCGGCCGCGGTACTCCCCCGCCGGATTGAACTCGTCGACCGCTGCCGCCGGATGTTCGAAGCCAGGTTCGAGGTTCTGGGCGACGAAGACGTGGCCGTCGGCCGGATCGACGGCGACGTCGGCATCCTGCAGCGAGACGAAGCCGCGCTCCGGCGTCCCCAGCCCGAGAATCGGGGCCAGCTCTTCCCCGTCCGGACCGTAGACGCGGACCAGCCCGGCGGCGGCGTCGAGGACGTACAGGTCGCCTTCGGTGCCGGGGAACTCCGAGACCGCGATCCCGTAGCCGGATCCGAGGCTGCCGAGGCCGATCCGCAGGGGCAGGCCCGCCGAGTGCACCGGTTCGCCGGAGGGTTCATAGACGGCGACGTAGGTGCGATCGTCGACGTAGATGCGGCCGGCGGCGTCGACCGCGACCCCGGTGGAGCGGGCGGAGTCGATGACGCCCGCTTCCTCGTAGCCGCCGGCGCCGTCCGGCCGGTAGCGCACCACGTCACGGCGCCAGTCATTGACGTAGAGGACCCCATCGGGATCGAAGGCGAGGTTGCAGGGGCCGTCAGGGCCGAGGACCGCCGTCTGGGCGAGGTATGCACGACCGGGACTGAAGAGGTCGAGCAGGCGGTGGTAGTAGTCGGATATGAGGATCTCCCCGGCGCCGTCGACGGCCACCCCGCAGGCGTCTTCGAACTGTCCTTCGGGCGGTGGCACGTAGCGCGCGCCGAGTTCCGTGATTTCGACCCCGCCGGTGAAGGTGAAGGTGAGTTCGTGGCCGGCCGCAGCTCCCGCGGCCTCCGCGGAGGGCGGGGCGAGGGCGGCGAGGAGCGCGAGGAGGCAGAAGGCGAGGACGGGCGGGCGCCAGCGGGGGAAGCTCATCGGCCGCCGCCTCTCCCGTGCTTCTTGCTCCCCTTGTGGCTGGCCTTCTTCTTCTTGCAGCGGGCTTCCAGCGGCGGGTGCGAGACCAGCCCGAGGTTGGCCTGACCGAGGAGGCGCGCGGTCGCTAGCTGAGGCGAGGAGCAGAGGTTGCGCTCGTTGACGAGGAGCCCTCGCTTGCCGCCGTAGAGGCGCATTGTGAACCGGGTGACCGGGGCATCGGGGATGCCTTCGAAGGTGGCCCGCAGGCCCCCGTGCCGCGAGTCGATCCGCCCTTCGAGGACGATCCTGATGCCCTGACCGTGGAGCACGGCGACCAGGTCGGGGAGCTGGTGGGTGGACGTGCGCAGGTAGACGGGGCCCGTCATCGGTGCGTCGAGCAGCGGGGTCACGGCGGTGGCACGGCCGTAGACGGAGGCCGACGGGCAGGCTTCGCGTTCGAACTGGGGCCGGGTGCAGACGGTGCCGATGTGGTTCTGGGCGAGGAACTCCGAGGGCGGCAGGGTGACCTGCGCCCGGGCGGTGTTCGCATCGTCGGCGCGAGTGGTCAGCGTCGCCCGCAGCGAGGGATACTGACCGTGCCTCGTGCCGCCCCCGAGGCGCAGCGAGAGCTTCGGGCCATAGCCGAGGGAGGAGCAGTCGAAGGCCTGGAAGGGGACGGTCCTCGTCGAGCTCGTGCCGGGCCCGGTGAACGGGGCCACGGCGCCGCCCATCCGCGAGCTGAGGGTGAAGCGTTCGCAGCTCGTCGGGTTGAGCGTGAATTCGGGCCGGTCGACGTACACGCGGAGGTCGCGCAGGTGAAGCGGCACGCCGTCGCGGATGTGGGGGATCGGGTCGGAGGCGTCGGGATCGATCGAGACCCGGGCGCTCCGCGGGTCGATGCCGATCGCCGAGCGGACGACGAAGACGCCGAAGTCGAACGGGCCGACCTTGGCCGAGTCGACGGCGGCGATCGACAGCGGCGCCCCGTGGTAGGGCCCGGCCAGGTAGAGGTTGCCGGGCGCGTAGGCGAGGACCGAGCCGGCGCCGAAGCCGGCGGTGGTGTGGCCGATCAGGCTCGCCGCCGGGCAGCTCGGGTGGGCTTCCTCTTCCGCGCCGGACTTCGACTTCGCCGCCCCCAGGGCCGCGTCGGGGCAGTAGGCGACGGCGGCGAGCTTGGCGAGCAGGCCCGGTGGCAGCTCGGCCGAGTAGGAGGTGAACTCCTGTTCGGTGTCGCCGCGCGCGAGGTGGAGGTAGAAGGGCGAGAAGGCTCCGGCCTGGGGGTTCAGATCGCCCCCCGAGGCGGTCGGCGCGAAGGGCGGGGCGGCGCCGTTCGGGCACGGCCCTCCTTCCGGTCCTTGGGCGACGGTGAGGACGGGTTCGCGGACGACCCCGGGGGACGCTTCAAGCCACGGAGTGAGCGCCACGCCGGTCGTGAAGCTGCCGCAGGCCGAGGGGCTGAGCAGGGGACTGCGCTGGCCTTCGCGGAACTTGACGGCGAAGCGCGAATAGGGCAGCTGGGGCAGGTTTTCGAGGGTGGCGGTCAGCCGGCCGGTGAGCGGATCCGGGTCGAGCCGACCGGGCACCTTGACGATGATCCCCCGCGCCGGGGCCTTGGCGACGACGTAGAAGGCGAGCAACGTGCGGAAGGGGTTGTCGTACGGGGCGGCGAGGAAGAGCGAGCCCTGGATCGGGGCGCCGTAGAGGGGGCTTTCGACCGTGAAGTCGCCGATCCGCGAGGCGTTGGGGCAGCCCGCTCCGATCGGCGAGAGGACGGTTTCGGCGGCGAACTGGGACGAGCTGCAGGCTTCGAGGCCCGCGGCCAGCGAGGGGTTCAGGGTCATCCCTTCGGTCAGTGAGACGACCGCGCGGCGCGGCTGGGAAGGCGCCGGCAACGAGGGCTTCAGCAGCCCTGACTCGTCGTTTTCGAAGACCAGTTCGAAGCCACTCGGCGAGGTCGCCCGGGGATCGGTGAGCCGCGCGGAGACACTCGGGGCGAAAGACAGGCGATCGCAGCCGGTCAGCTTCGCGCCGGCGCTCGTGACCGCCGTCGCCCAGGCCGGGTCGCCGGGGTCCGGTTCGCCGTCTGGCAGGTAGCGCCCGGGGGCGCTCCAGGAGTCGGCGGCGATGCTCGTCGTCAGCGCGCCGGTGCAGGACGGAGGCATGGTCAGGTAGGCGACGGCGGGGTTCTTCACCGGCCGTCCGACCGAGCATTTTGCCCAAGGGTCGCCGGGGTCTGCCTCGTTCAGGCAGTTGCCGCGCTCGGTGTTGTGGATGGTCGCCCACGGCGTCCCCCAGATCTCGAGTTCCATGCTTTCGAGGCCAAGGCTCTGGGGGAGTCCGCTCAGGTCGACGGTCAGCCCGTATTCGCCTTCCGCCGAGCGGACGTGGGAGGTGAAGGCGATCGGAGTGCCATAGGGGTTGGCGCCGAAGCGGGCGGGCGTGCCGGTGGCCGGGACGAGGTTGTAGAGGCCGAAGGTGCGGGTGCCCGAGGTCGATCCCGCGATCGTGATGATGCCGATCTGGGACTTTTCCGGGCAGCTCTCACCCGAGCTGCTCACTTCGAAGGGGGATTCTCGCGGCTTGCGGAAGGCCGTTTCACTGCATCGTTCCACTGCCGCGGGGTTTTCGATCAGGCCCGGCGGCAGGGAAAGGTGCAGGTCGCGCAGGCCACCTTCGGCCTGCGCCCCGCCGAGGGCGATCCGCGTCTTCAACTCGAGCGGATGGACGCCGGCCTGCACCACCGCGCTTCCCCCTTCGGCCAGCGCCGCCATGGTGAATTCGCTCACTTCGATCCTCGCGGCGGCGGTCGCGGGAGCGAGGCAGGAGGCGACGGCGCAGAGCACGCCCGCGGCGAGCGCGATCCCCCCGATCGAGCGCGGACCCGGCGCCGAGCGCCGCCTCCTCATCGGTGCCCTTTCCCGCCGCCCTTGCCCTTGTTCTTGCCCTTGCCCTTGCCTTGGTGGCGGTGCTTGGGGCGATGGTGCCTATGGGAAGGCTTCGGCTCGTGAGGCTTCGCGTAGTGCGGCGGTGGATTGCCCGGCCCGGTGACGAGCGTGCCGGGCTGGGGGTCTTCCGGCGGCGTCGGGATCGGCGCGCAGGCATCGCCCTGGCAGGGGATCACCGGTTCGGTTTCCGCGCCGGTCGCGCCGCTTGGCCCGGCCAGCGCGATCGCCAGGATGCCCCCGGCGAGAAGCAGGCGGGGCGCCCTGGGGCGAGCACCGAGGGCGCGGCGCGCCCGCCGGGCGCCCGAGAGGGGCGGGCGTGACCCGGCGCCGGCCACCTAGCTGCCGCCCGCATGTCGGCGATGTCCGCCGCCCGACCCGCCCTTCCCACCGTGGCCCTTGCGCCGGTGACCGCCCTTCTTCCCACAGCCGTTGGCGATCTTCTGCCGGTAGCGCCGTTCGAGCCCGTTCTGGGCGATGAAACGGACGGCAGCCCGCTGCGGCCTCGCGCAGACGCCGGCGGTGTTTTCGAGCAGGCCGTATCTCTTGCCGCCCTTCATCGTGAGCACGAACCGCGAGACCGGCGCGTCGGGCACCACTTCGAAGGTGTTTCGAAGGCCCTTTTCGGGATCGGAGTCGACCTTGCCGTGCAGCAGGATGCGGATCTGGCCGCCGAGGTCGGCGACCAGGTCGGGCAGCTTGTGGCCGAAGCCGACGCCGAGGTAGACCGGGCCTTCGAGCGGCGCTTCGAGCAGGGGGCTCCAGGCCTTCGCGTGGCCGTAGATCGAGGTCGGCGGGCAGGTGGCCGAGCGCAGCTCGGGCTGGGTGCAGACCTTGTTCAGGTTGCCCTGGTCGAGGAACTCGGTGCCGGGAAGGCCGACCTGGGCGTACGCGATATTGGCGTAGCCGCTGCCCTTGGGATAGGTGAGGACGGCCTTCAGTGCCGGGTGGCCGGCCCGCTTGGTCGAGCCTTTCAGTTGCAGCGAGAGCTTCGGCCTGAAGCGCAGATTCCGGCATCCGCCGACCTGGAAGGGGTTCGAGAGCGCCGCGACCGAGCCGAACTGACCGACCGCTTCGCCGCTGACCGCCATCTTTTCGCAGTTGGTGGGATTGAGGGTGAATTCGGGGCGGCTCATTTCCAGGGTGATCGAGCGGATGTCGAGCGGGATGCCGTGGAGGATCGTCGGGATCGGGTCGGAGGTGGCGCTGATCTGCGCGGTTTCGAGGTTGAGCGAGAGAGCCGCGCGCACCACCACCGAGCCGAGGTCGAAGGGCCCGGCGACCGCGGGGCTGACGATCACGACCGAGAGCGGGGCCCCCTCGTAGGGACCGGCGAGGTAGGCGTGGCCGGTCACGTAATACGGTTCGGGTCCCGCGCCGGCCCCGACGTGCACGACGCCGACTTCCGAGGCGGCAGGACAGGCCGGCGAGGCGATCTCTTCGGCGCCACCGCCCAGGTGTTCGCGCGAGCGGGCGAGGGAGATCGCCGACTCGGGGCAGTAGGGGACGCCGGCGAGCTTGCCGGTGAGGCCCTTCGGCAGGGTGACGTTCACCCGGGTGATCGCCTGGTCGCCGTCGGCGCGGGCGCCGTGGAGGACGAAGGGCGCGAAGGCGCCCGCCAGCGGGTTGGTCGACCCGGCCTGGAAGGAGGGATGGTTGGGAAGCGCGGCGTTCGAGGTCGGGCAGCTCCCGGTGCCCGCGGCGCGGCTGACCCGGAAGGGGCCCTGCGGGGTGGCGGGGGGTCCCGACTCGGGCGCCGACCATGGGGTCAGCTGCGTGCTCACCGCGTAGGAGCCGCAGGTCGCGGGGGTGCGGAGCGCGGCGCGGTTGCCGGAGAAGAAGTGGGTGCGCAGTTCGGAGAAGGGGAACTGCGGCGAGTTTTCGATCACCGTGGTGAGGCGACCGGTCGCCTCGTCGGTCTCGATCCGCCCGGCCAGCTTCACCAGGATGCCGGTGGTCGGGTCGTCGACGACGATGTAGATCGCCAGCAGCGAGCCGAAGGGATTTTCGACCTGCTTGGCCACGTAGATCTGGCCCTGCAACACACCGGGGAGCGCCGGGGTTTCCAGTTCGACCGTGCCGATCTTCGAGTCGTCGGGACAGGTCGGCTGGGCGGCATCCGGTTCGCCGCTCGCGCTCATCCCGATCTGGGCGAGCGAGCAGGCGCCGAGGCCGTTGGCCGACGAGGGGTTGACGACGAGGCCTTCGGGCAGCGTCACCACCGCGTCGCGGAGCGGAGGCGTCGAGAGTTCTTCGAAGCCCTCCGCCTGGGGCACCTTCAGGTTGACGTCGAGCCCGGTGGGCGAGTCGGCACGTTCGGTCGAGGGCACCGCTTCCAGCGTCGGCTCGAAGTGGAGTTCTTCGCAGCCGGTGACCGCCGGCGATCCGGCACTCGCCCGCGCCCAGGCAGGGTCGGCGAGGTTCGGGCTGCCGTCAGCCCGGTAGCTGCCCGGGTTCTGCCAGGAGTCGAGGTAGACATGGGTCGTCAGCGGTTCGCCGGAGCAGGCGGCCGGGTTGGTGAACATCGCCTCTTCGCCTTCGGCGCCGTTCTTGGCGGCCGGGTCGCCGAAGAAGGTGGCGACGACGTTGGTGAGGGGGATCGCGGGGGCGTCGGGCGTGGTCGCGCGGACGACGTAGCCCTGTGGCGTCGGGGCGACACTCGCGTAGATGACGTGGACGTTGTCGAGCGCGTCGGTGAAGCCGAACTCGGCGGCGACGCCCTGCTCGGGGGCGATGTTGAAGAGTCCGGAGTTGGCCGACGCGTTGGAGTTCGGCTCGGTGAGGATCTGGCCGACGCGGGTATAGCGCGGACAGCCGCCGACCGAGGCGAGCCGCACCAGTTCACAGTAGGGCGCCGCGGTGGCGGCACCGATCAGTCCGGGAGGGAGATCGATGATCGCGTCCTTCAGGTCTTCGACCGAGGTCGGCTCGTGGGTGTCGGCCGGGCTCACCTTCTGCGCCGAGCTCAGGTCGAGACGGGTCACGTACTCGTAGGGATGGCCGCCGGCGACGGCATCGGCAGAGCCGTCGGCTGCGCTCAGGAAGGGCTCGAAGGCGAATGGGCCGAACGGCGGCGGCGCGTCGAGGCGCAGGACTTCGGTGGCGCCGGCCGCCGGGGCACCGCCGCCGGAGACGGCGGCGGTGTCGAGGCCGCCGGCGACCGCGCCCGGACCGACCTGGACGGCGATCAACAGCTCGATGGCTTCGTCGGGGGCGAGTTTGAAGGGGAATTTGCAGCTGACCGAGACGCCGGCCTGCACTTTGCAGTCTTCGGTCACCGCGACCGGGGATTCACTGAGTGGCTGGCGATAGGCGAGGATGTCGAGGACGGTGAGGCCGGGAGGAAGCGAGTCCGAGAGGCTGATGATCGCGCCGCTGGTCGCCTTGGCGCCGGTGTTGGTGGTCGAGACCCGGTAGATGTCGCATGGCACCTGGGAGAGCGTCGGCGTGACGTTCGCCACGCATTCGGCGTTGTCGGCAGCCGAGAAGCTCGTGGGCGCGGCGAGGATGTGGAGCGAGAGAGCGGGTTCCGGCGTCGCGGCGCCGGCGCCGGCGGCCCCGACGGCGAGGAGGCCGAGGGTGAGCGTCGCGAGGGTGAGGCGACGGAGATGGCGGAGCTTGGGCTTCACTGGTGCTTACCCCCCTGGTGGCGGTGGCCGTGCTTGTGCCCCCGCTTGGGCTCGTGGGCATTGCGGCGATGGCGCTTCTTATGCTGCTTGTGCCGTCGGGGCGCCTTGCAGCCGTGGCCCTTCTTCTTCTTGTGGCACGGCTTCGGCGTCACGTTGCCAGGCCCGCTGAAGGTGGAGGTGGCGGGCGAGGATTCGCCGCCGGGGCGGGTGCCGGCCGCCTTGCAGGCGTCCCCCTCACAGGGAGAGCCGGCGGGCGGGCGGGCGAAGCCGCCACCGACGCGGGCGTCGTAGTAGTCGCGCTGCGTGTCGGTGTCCTGCCAAGTGAGGCGGTCGGCGGTGGCGAAGAAGACGTTGTCGCCCGTGACGTCGGTACCGAAGAGTTCGACGTTGCCCTGCACGAGTTTGCTGCCTTCGGCGACGTCGCGGCCGTCGGAGATCAGGAAGACGCAGCCGCCAGGTTCGCCACAGGCGACGTGACCGGCGGCTTCGGCGCCCGGCGCCTCCCACTCATAGATGTTCTGGGCGAGGCGCCCGTCGTTTCCGGCGGCGACGTCGTCGAGGGCGCCCGGCGTGAGGGCCACGGGGCTTTTGAAGAAGACGCGGGATCCGTCGTCGGACATCGTCGGGTCGGGTCGGGCCGGGCTGGTGCGCAGCTGGTTCGTGCGGCCCGCGTTGACGATGCTGGCGCCGCAGCCGGCGCCGCACGGGAGACCCGCATTGCCGTCGTCGTTGAAGCCGCGGGTGCCGATCGAGATGCGGTTCAGCTCTCCCGTGTCCGCGTCATAGCGATAGACCTGACTTGCGCCTTCGCCCGGGGCCGCGTCGGCGGTGAGGCCACGGTGGCTGGTGAAGACGAGGAAGCGGCCGCTGGGGGTGACGTTGGCCTGACCGAGGCCCTGCGTATTCGCAACGCTGGCCCAGTTCGCCTGGTCGGCCGGGGACAAGGTGGTCACATAGGCCAGACGACCCTGCGGGTGGGCCGGGTCGCGCTCGTAGAGATAGAGGTTGTCGGCCCCTTCGGCGGCGGCCTGCCCACGCCTGTTGGGTTCCGCCGTCAGGACCCCTTGAGCGACGAAGTAGACGTGGGTGCCATCGGAGGAGATGGCAATCACGCCCTGCAGCTCGGGGCCGATGCCCGAGGTGTCGCCGGCGGAGACATCGATCAAGTGCAGGCCGGTGAGCGGCTGCTGCTGGGGATCTTCGTAGAGGTAGAGGTTGCAGCCACCGTGCCCTATGGTCTGCAGGCACGCCCCTCCGGTGTCAGCGGTATTGGGATCCTGGGTGGCGTCGTCGGTGAGCTGCTGGGGTGAGGCGAAGAAGACCCGGGACCCGTCGGCGGAGGCGCCTTCGAACTGTGCGCCGCGGAAGCTCGCTTTCTGGGTGGTGTGGACCAGGCATTCGGCCGAGGTGCAGGCGGGGTTGGGGGGAACCGGAGAAAGGGCATTCGGCTGGGAGATGGCGACGGTGCGTTCGCCGTCGATCCGGGCGAAGATCTCACCGGTCGGCACGGCTCGCGTCGCGTTGACACCGCTTCCGTGAGCGCACGGTTCCACGTGGAAATAGAGAGTGCGGCCATCCGAGGAAAGTGCGTTATAGGGGAGACCGCGCGGAAGTTCAGTACCGCAGGTGCTGATCAGATCATGGCTCCCGCGGCCGCCACTGACCCCGACCAGTTCGGGAGCGGGTCCGGAAGGTCCAGGGTACTCATAGAGACTGTGGGCGTTGCCTTCGCTCGCATCGAGGGACGGCCACCACGACCCCTGGGACTCATAGACGAGGCGGGAGAAGTTTGAGGTGGCGGCGGACGGTTCCGGTTCGAGTCCGCGCAGGCTGGTGTCGACACCCTCTTCCCAGAGCGGCCCGATGTCGGTGATCGTCCCGTCCGGGTTGTGGACGTACCAGTCTTGTAGCCCAGCAGACGCACCCGGCGCGATGAAGAGCGCCGCTCCGGTGTCGGCGTTGTACCGCCACGAGCTGCTGGTCTCGAAGCGCGTGGCGGGCAAGGCGAGGGCACGCGGCGTCCAGCCTGTTTCGGTTCGGGTGAACTCGAAGGGCTCACCCTGGGTGATCCGGGTGCCGACACAGGACTGGGAGTCGGCGAAACACTGAATCGCCGGGGCGATGAGGGTGGCGCCGTCCGACGCGATGGCAGCCGGGATGTTGCCGGAGAAGAGGGCGCCGATGTAGGAGCCGTTCTTCTGCGCCGGCGTGACGAGCTCGTAGGCGCGACAGTCGGGAAGAAGCGTCGAATTGTCTTCGGCTCTCAGGGTGGCATTGCCGCAGTCGGCATCGATCGACGAGCCGGTGAGGAAGACGAAAGTGTGATCCGGGCTCTCGAACGTGCCGTTGGCATCGGTGAGGACCGCCCGAAAGTGGTAGGTGACGTCAGGGGACAGGCCTGTCAGTTGAGCGGTGACGGGGACGGTGGCGGTGCCCGGAGGGATGCTGGACGGATTACAGGGAATGCCCTGTCCGTAGGAGGCGTCGGTGCCGTACTCGAACGTACAGGAGCTGATCGCGAGGCCGTGCGGATTGACGCTCGCCTGCAGAGTGGCCGATTCGGCGGTGATTTCACCGGCGGCCGCCGTCACCACGGTGGCGAGGACCTTCGTGGTCAGTTCCCCGTCTTCGGAGGAGAGAAATTCCGAATCTGCGTTCGCGACGCGGAGGCGGAAGTGTGCGACCGAGCCACTCGCGAGGCCGGTGAGAGCACCATGTACCGCGGTCGAGGTGGTGATCGGGTGCGCCACCGTGCCCACCCTTTCTCCGGCGACGTTCAGGCAGGGCACTTCTTCGCCGTAGGTAGTGGTGGGTCCATACTGAAAGGTGCAGCGCGTCACCGGGGTACTCTTGGGATCGACGGTGCCGTGCGCGGTGGACGTGGTCGCCTCGACTTCAGTTGCGGGGTCGACATCGGCTTCGAGGCTCACCCCAAAAGCATCGACTTCACCGCTCGCGGTGTCGGCCGTATAAAGCGTGCCGTCGGCAGAATCGACGGCGATCCCTGCAGCTTCGGTGAGCACTCCTTCGCCGAACGTCTCGATCGGGGTGCAGGATCCCTGCGTCTGCGTGCCGGGAGCCGGGACGCAGCGAGGAGAGAGGACGACGATCGAAGTGCCTTTGAGGTCGACGTAGAGATCGTCGTCTGCCTGGCTTGCGGCGATCCCGCTGAAGAAGCCGGCGGATGGCATCCCGTAGACGGCACCTTCTTCGCCC
>DATJUK010000229.1:0-5778 GCA_035502495.1 Solirubrobacterales bacterium | reverse complement strand
TCACCGCTATGCGGTGACAAGTGCGAACTCACCACGGGGCGGGGCGCAGCGCCGGGGGGCGCGAGATGGGACGCGCGGGTTCACGGCGCGTCGGATTCCCGCCTCTACTCGGCGCGGCCGATCTGGACTTCGGGGACGCGGGCGGAGGGGGAGAGGCGGAGGAGCATGCGGACGGCCTCGGCGACGTCGGTGGGGCGGAGCATGGCGGCGGCGGGGATGTCGCCTTGGGCGTAGCGGGTCATCTCGGTCTCTACCGTGGCGGGGGAGACGGAGGTCACCTGGATGCCTTTGCCTCCGAGCTCGATCTGGGCGGAGCGGGCGAAGGCGTCGAGGGCGGCCTTGGTGGCGCCGTAGACGGAGAGCCAGGCGGGTGGATGGGTGGCGGCCCAGGAGGAGACGAAGCAGGCAAGTGCCTTGCCGTGCTCGGATCCGGCCGCCTCGAGCAGGGGGCGCGCCTCGCGGAGGGCGAGCACGGCGGCGCGGAAGTTGACCTGGGTCTGGCGGTCGAGGTGGCGGGCCTGGATGTCTTCGAGGGCCTGGCCGATGCCGAGGCCGGCGCTGTCGACGAGGACGTCGAGCCGGCCGTGGCGGGCGGCGTGCCCGGCGACTACGCGTTCGATCGCGCCCTCCTCGGCCAGGTCGGCGACCGCCCCGACGATCCCCGCTCCTCCCGCTCCGGCCGCGGCGCCGTCGCCCGCGGCTCCCACTCTTACCCGGCCCGTGCCGCCGGCTCCCGCGCCGCCCCCGCCGAGCTTGGCCACCGCCGCCTCGACCCGCTCGGCCCGCCGGCCCTGGACCGTCAGCGCGTAGCCCTCCTCGGCGAGCATCGCGGCGATCGCCAGGCCGATCCCGCCCGAGCCGCCGAGGACGAGGGCGGCGCGGCGCTCCGGAGCCGGGGCCGCGGCGGGCACTAGAGGTCCAGCGAGGCGGTGTCGATCAGCTCGGCGAACTTCGCCGCCGCCGCCCGGCGCCGCTCCGGCACGTTCTCGGTGGGCACCTCGCGCGGCTGGTACGCGGCGAGGATGCGGCGGGCGACGTTGTCGCGGTGGACCTCGTCGGCGCCGTCGTAGATGCGCGCCGCGCGGGCGTTGCGGTACATCGACTCGAGCGGCAGGTCGGTCGAGTAGCCGAGGCCGCCGTGCACCTGGATCGCCCGGTCGATCACCCGGTAGAGGACCCCGGCGCCGAAGTACTTGATCATGCCGATCTCCTGGCGCGCCTCCTTGGCGCCCACCCGGTCGATCTTCCAGGCCGCGTGCAGGGTCATCAGCCGCGCCGCCTCGATTTCGGCGGCCGAGTCGGCCACCCACTCGCGGACGACGCCCTTCTCGCCCAGGGTCGAGCCGAAGGCGCGCCGCGAGACGGCCCGCTCGCAGAGCATCTCGAACGCCCGCCGGCTCTGCCCGAGCCAGCGCATGCAGTGCTGGATCCGCCCCGGGCCGAGCCGCCGCTGGGCCATGGCGAAGCCCTCGCCGACCGGGCCGAGCACGTCGGCGTCAGGGACGAAGACCCCCTCGTAGGCGATTTCGGCGTGGCCGAAGCCGCCCGCGCGGAAGCGGCCCCGCTCTCCCACCGGGTCCTCCATCGTCGGCACGTCGCGGACGATCGTGAGGCCCTCGGCGGCGGTCGGGACGAGCATCATCGAGGCCCGCGAGCGGGGCGGCGCCTCGGGGTCGGTGACCACCATGACGACGAGGAAGTCGGCGGCCGAGCCGTTCGAGGTGAACCACTTCAGCCCGTCGATCCTCCAGCCGCCCTCGACCCGGCTCGCGGTCGTCCGCAGCAGGGTCGGGTCGGAACCCGCCGAGTTCGGCTCGGTCATCGAGAAGGCGCTCTTCAGCTCGCCCGCCAGCAGCGGCTCCAGCCAGCGCTCCTTCTGGTCCGCCGTCCCCGCCGCCGCCAGCAGCTCGGCGTTGCCCGCGTCGGGCGCCTGCGAGCCGAAGACCATCGGGCCGAAGATCGAGGCGCCGGTGATCTCGTTCATCAGCCCCAGCTCCAGCGCGCCGAAGCCCTGCCCGCCGTGCTCGGGCGGCAGGTGCGCCGCCCACAGGCCCTGGTCCTTGACCCGCTCGCGCAGCGGCTCCAGCAGGCGGTCGAAGTCGGCCTCCCCGATCCCCTCCAGCGCCTCCAGCGGGTAGACCTCGGCGACCATGAAGTCGCGCATCCAGGCCAGCTTCGCCTCGAACTCGGGCGCGGTCGAGAAATCCCACATCTCAGGTCCTTTCGAAGATCGTCGCCATGCCCTGGCCGCCGGCGACGCACATCGTCACCATGCCGACCTGCCCGTCGGCGGCCTCGAGCCCGTTCAACAAGGTGCCCAGCATCCGCACGCCGGTCATCCCGAACGGGTGGCCGAGCGCGATCGCCCCGCCGTGCGGGTTCAGCTGCTCCTCGACGTCGATCCCGACCGCGTCGCAGATCGGCAGCACCTGGGCGGCGAAGGCCTCGTTCAGCTCGACGATGTCGAGGTCGGCGACGCTCATCCCGGCCCGCCGCAGCGCCGTGCGGATCGCCTCGATCGGCCCGACGCCCATGACCTCCGGGGCGACCCCGCTGAGCCCGGTGGCGAGGATCCGCGCACGGATCGGCAGCCCCAGCTCGCGGGCCCGCTCCTCCGACATGATCAGCGCCGCCGCCGCCCCGTCGTTGAGCGGGCATGAGTTGCCCGCGGTGACCCGCCCGTCGGCCTTGAAGACCGGCTTCAACCCGGCCAGCACCTCGACCGTGGTGCCGGGACGGATGCCGTCGTCGGCGTCGACCACGGCGCCCTCGGCGGTCTCCACCGGGACGATCTCGCGGGCGAAGAAGCCGGCTTCGCGGGCGGCCAGGGCGCGGCCCTGGGAGAGCGCCGCGTACTCGTCCATCGCCGCCCGCGAGACGTCCCACCGCACCGCCACGTTCTCCGCCGTCATCCCCATCGGGATGTACATGTCGTTGACGTAGTCGGCGCGGGCGGGATCGGTGAAGCGCGGGTTGGCGTCGACCTCGGGATCGAAGACGCGCCCGTCGACCTGGCTCACCGACTCGACCCCGGCGGCGACGTAGGCGTCGCCCTCGCCCGCCGCGATCGCGTTCGCCGCCACCCGCACCGCCTGCAGGGAGGAGGCGCAGAAGCGGTTCACCGTGCTGCCCGGGACGGTCTCGGGAAAGCCCGCGAGGGCGGCGACGACGCGGCCCAGGTTCATGCTCTGTGGGCCGGCCTGGATCGCCGAGCCGACGATCACGTCCTCGATCTCGGCGGCGTCGAAGCCCTCCACCGAGTCGACCAGGGCGCGGGTGACGAAGGCCGCCAGGTCGTCCGGGCGGGCACTCGCCAGGGAGCCCTTGAAGGCCCTTCCGATCGCGGTCCGGCGGGTGTCGACGACGACGGGGGTAGGCACCGGACGGAGCCTGGCGAGGCCGCCGCGGCGGGCCAAGTCGATTCTGCTGAGAGAACTCTGACCACTCGCCGAGCTTCGCTTGCCTGGCCCCGATTCTCTGGGCAGAATCGGTTTCGGGGGCGCTCTGCGCATTGGGAATATCGCCGTCCGGTCCGCCGGGAACGGGCCGGCCGAACAAGAGGAGAGAGCCCCCGGATGAAAACCTCGAGCGACCAGATCTTCCCGCCGCCACTGAAGACGGAGGCGGCGGCGGCGAAGGGCGGCGTGCCCGCCATCCTGCACGCGGTAGGCATCTTCGAGTTCCTCAAGGACCGTGGCAACGAGCCCGCGACGATGACCGAGATCGCGGCGGCGCTGGCGATGAACCCGAGCACCTGCTTCAACATCCTGCGCACGCTGGAGGGCGCCGACCTGCTCGCCCGCGATGACGACAGCAAGCGCTACCGGCTCGGCGTCGGCCTGCGCGAGCTGGCGGCGGCGGTCGGCGGCGAAGACGCGGTGCTGCTGGCGGCCCGCAACCGGGCCGCCGAATTCGTCCGCGCCTACAAGCTGATCATGCTGCTCTGCCACAAGGCCGAGGACGACTCCTTCGTCGTCGTCGACAAGCTCCGCGGTCGCCCCGACCCGCGCGGGACGGTGCCGCTCGGCGGCCGGGTGCCGCCCAACGGCGCGGTGCTCTCGAAGGCCTACTACGCCCACCGGCCCGAGGCCGAGGTCGACCAGATGCTCGACGTCCACGGCCTGCCCGCGCGGACCCAGACCTCGATCACCGAGATCGCCGAATTCAAGGCCCAGCTGGCCGAGGTGCGCGACCGCGGCTACTCGGTGAGCCTGGGCGAGTACGAGCCCGACTACAACGCGGTCGGCGCCGCCGTGCTCGACCCCGAAGGCGCCCCGGTGATGCTGATGATCGTCACCGGCCACTCCTCCTTCATGCCGACCCGGCTGATCCCGGCGATCGGTGCCCGCCTGCGCCAGGCCGCCGACGACGTCACGACCTCCGCCTACCACCTGAGCCCCACCGCCGCGGGGCCCGGCGGCGGTGGGGCGACGACGACGGGCCGCGTCCGCAAACACGAATCGAGGTCGCGCCGGCGCGCGGCTCGCGACGAAGGGAGAAGCAGAGCACTGTGAGCCGCTACGCCGACTACACCTTCCTGAAGACGGAGGTCCGGGACTCGATCGCCTTCGTCACGATCGACAACCCGGAGAAGATGAACGCCTGCAGCCACGAGGACCACGCGGAGTTCGCGACGATCCTCCGTGACGTCGCCGCCGACGACGAGGTGAAGGCCGTCGTCCTCACCGGCGCGGGGCGGGCGTTCTCGGTCGGCGCCACCTACGAGTACATGAAGCAGCTGACCGAAGACCGCCAGGCGCTGGCGGAACTGCAGACCCAGGTGCGCGAGTTGGTCCGCTCGCACATCGACCTGGAGAAGCCGGTGGTCGCGGCGATCAACGGCGTCGCCACCGGCTCGGGGCTGATGCTGGCGCTGCTCTCCGACTACTCGATCGTCGAGGAGAACGTGAAGATGGCCGACGGCCACATCAAGGCGGCGCTGGCGGCGGGCGACGGCGGCGCGCTGATCTGGCCGCTGGCGGTCGGGATCACGCGGGCGAAGCGTTACCTGATGACCGGCGACTGGATCGACGCCCAGGAGGCCGAGCGGATCGGCCTGGTCACCGAGCTGGTGCCGAAGGGGACCTCGCTGGCACGCGCCACCGCGGTCGCCGGCGAGTTCGCGGCGATGCCCGAGCAGGCGGTCCGCTTCACCAAGCGGGCGCTCAACCAGTGGCTCTCCTTCGGCGCGAGCGTCGGCTTCGAGCTCTCCGCCTCGCTGGAGATGCAGACCTTCGGCTTCTACGGCGACCAGGTCCGCCAGGCCGTCGACGACCTCGACCAGATGGCCCAGGCGGTGGCGGCGAGGCGGCGCGCGGGAAAGGCTGCCGATGGCCAGGTTTGACGGCAAGGTGGCGCTGGTCACCGGCGCCGGCCGCGGCCAGGGCCGTTCGCACGCGGTGCGCTTCGCCGCCGAGGGCGCCGACCTGGTTCTCTGCGACCGCTGCGCCGACCTGGGCACGGTCCCCTACGGGCTCGCCTCGGCGGCCGAGCTGGAGGAGACGGTGGCCGCGGTCGAGGCGGCCGGCGGCCGGGCGGTGGCGCGCGAGGCCGACGTCCGCGACGCGGCGGCGCTGACCGGCGTGGTCGAGGCCGGGATCGAGGCCTTCGGCGGCATCGACATCGCCGTCGCCAACGCCGGGATCGCCGGCGTCGCGCCGATCGCCGAGATGACCGACGAGGAGTGGCAGAACATGATCGACATCAACCTCGGCGGCGTCTTCAAGACCCTGCGCGCGGTCGCCGGCCACATGGCCGGGCGCGGCAGCGGGCGGATCG
>DATJUK010000228.1:0-8721 GCA_035502495.1 Solirubrobacterales bacterium | reverse complement strand
TCACCGCTATGCGGTGATAAGTGCGAACGCACGGGGCGGGTGCGAACGCACGGGCGCGGGGCGGGGTGGGCGCTCTCGCTACGTGGCTGCCGCTTTTTCTTCGGCGGCTTTTTTGACTTCTTCGGCGGATTCTTCTTCGTGGAAGAGTTCGGCGCTCAGGGTCGGGACCGCGGCTTCCGCGGCGTAGCCCAGCGGTTCGACCCCGAACATCTGCTCCAGGGTCTTCAGCAGGGTGAAGTGGTTGGCGTATTCGAGTTCTTCGACCGTGCCCGGTTCGACCAGCGGTGAGATCAGCAGCAGGCCGACCTTGCCGCCGCCCCCGCCGGCGAGGACCGATTCTTCGGTGTACCTGGTCGGGGTCGTTCCCGCTTCGGGTTCGGTGGTCGAGGTCGGCGGCGGCGTCGTCGTCGTCGCGGGCGACCCGACCGGCGGCAGGTTGGGGTAGGTCGGCGCCAGACAGCAGGCGCTCGGGTCGGGTCGGGGGCCCGCCTGGGGCGCCTCGGCCGAGGTGATCATGATCAGCCCGCCCCCTTCTTCGTAGGCGGGCGAGTGCATGATCGCCGGGACCAGGGTCTTCAGCAGCTGGGCGGCGCCGCGGGCGCCGGTGGGCGCGCCCGGTTCGCATGCGGCTTCGCCGCCCGCGTGGCAGGCGTCCGGGAAGATCAGCGACAGCGCCGGGGTCTTCTTCTTCGCCTTCAGATCCTTGGTCAGGACTTCGAAGCCGACGTCGTGCTTTTCGCAGTCCGTGCCTTCGGCGATCGCGTCGAAGTAGACGACCGGGTTGCGCCAGTTCGCGTACTGGTCGCCGGGGCCCGGGAGCGGGTCGGGCACGCCGACGGTCGGCTTGCGACAGCGCCAGGGCTGGCCGATCGCGCCCCCGCCTTCCATGTCCTCGACGTAGGCCCGCCATCCCAGTTCCTCTTCCTGCAGCTGGGTCGGCAGCGAGGCGACCGTCTTCGGGTAGGCGCAGCCGGCGCCTTCGACCTGTTCGGCCGTCGCGGCGACGGTGGCCGGGGCGATCGGCGTGTAGTTCGGGCAGTCGGCGGCCGTTTCGAGGGTCGGCCCCTGGCCGCTCAGCAGCGCTACCTCGTTGGCGAGCACGCCGGCGGTGACCCCGTAGTAGTTGGGGATCAGCAGGCCCTTCTGCGGCAGCGTGCGGGTCAGGTAGGGCGCCGTCGCCGCGGCCCCGTAGGTGCTTTCGTAGCCGTTTTCGCCGAGCACGATCAACCAGGCGTGCTTGATTTCCGGCAGCGGGGCTTCTTCTTCGCCGGGTTCTTCCGGTTCTTCGAAGGGGTTGAACGGGACCAGTTCCGGTTCTTCCGCGCCTTCTTCACCTTCCGCGGGAAATTCGGTGACTTCTTCGGGCACCGTGGGAAGCGTCGCGATTTCTTCCGGCGCCGCCGCCTCTTCGGCCGGCGCCTGCGCGAACGCTTCTTCGGCGACCGCTTCTTCCGGTTCTGCGGCCGGCGGCCCTTCTTCGGCGTGGTGGGGGTACTCCAGCAGGATCGTCTGCAGCGGCGCCGAGCTGGCGATTTCGCTCATCGCCGAGCCGAGCCCTACCCCGAGCGCCAGCATCCCGATCACGGCGATCGCGATCGCCTGCGGCGAGGGCATCCAGGACCAGCCCTCCTCACCGTCCTTCGGCTTCGGCACCTTGGCGGCGGCCGCCGCGGCGATGCCCTTGCCCCTCGTCGTCAGCGCGCCGACCGTTCCCGCCACCGCGCCGGGCAGCTGCCCGCGGCGGTGGCCGCAGCTCAGGCAGTAGCGCTGGTCCGGCGCCAGCGGCGTCCCACACTCGGCGCAGGCGCCGCCCGGGCGGCCGGGGACGTCATCCCCGGCAGGCCCCGTCGCCCGGGGGTTCTGATCGTCGTCGCGGTCGGCCACGTTTGGAGGCGATTATCCGGGCGGCCCGCGGCGCGGTTGTAAAGATTTTGCATCGACCCGAACGCGCTCCCCGGGCGGGTTCCCGGCGGGTATTCACAACTCTTAAACACCACCACGGAGCCGCCATCTGATGATTCCGGCGTGAGTGCCGGTCCCGAACGAACCGAGCCGGCAGTCCCGGCTCCCCCCACGCCTCCCACCGAGCAGCTGCCGACCGAGCCGGTGGGCCCCTCGATGGCCGCCTTCGGCGGCAACGACTCCTGCCCCAACTGCGGCGCGCAGATGGCGGCCGACCAGCGCTACTGCCTGAACTGCGGGCACCGACGCGGCGATCCGCGCCTGCCGTTCATGGACGCCGTCGTCTTCATGGAGTCGATGAGCGCCCCGCCCGGCGGCGCCGCGCCGCCGCCTCCCCCGGCCCCCGCGAGCGGCGGCTCGTCGTCGCGGATGAACGCCAACGCGGCGCTGATCGCGGGCGTCGCGACGCTGGTGCTGGCGATCGGGGTCGGCTTCCTGATCGGCCGCGCCGGCCACGACGGCTCCGGCAACGCGGCCGCGCAGGCGCCGATCAAGGTGATCGAAGTCGGCGGCGGTGGCGGCGAATCGACCGCGACGGCGGCCACCGAAGAAGCGGGCGCCGGCAGCGAAAAGACCGCGAAGACGAGCAAGGGCGCCAAGTCCTCGGGCGGCGGCGCGAAGAGGAAGAAGCCCGCCGACGTGAAGGAAGGCTCGAAGGAAGAAGAAGAACTCGCGGCGGAAAAGACTGCCGAAACCCTGCACGCCGAAGGCCCGCTGGCAAAGCCGACGGCCAAGGTCGGCGAATCCTGCGAAAAGGGCACCCCCGGCTGCGAAGGCGAAAAGTTCACCGGCAACTTCTTCGGCGAATAGGACCAAGACTGATGAGACTCCCCGGCTCCAGAACCAAGCCCTCGACCAACGGCGCGGGCAAGTCGCCGCCGCCGCTCGGCGCCCCGCCGCCGCTCGGCGCCCCGCTGCCCTCGGCGCCCCCTGGCGCCCGCCCCTCGGCGCCTCCCGGCGCGCGCCCCGCCCCGCTTCCCGGCGGGACCGTCCGCGCCGGCGGCCCGCCGCCCGGCCGGACGCCGACCTCGGCCCAGGGCGAGGAGTTCATCGTCGACCTCAAGCGGCGCCGCGAGCAGCTGGTCGCCCGGGTGGCGGAGCTGCAGTGGGACCTCGGCGGGCTGACCTACGAGATGGCGATCCGCAACAGCATCCGGGTCGAGGTGCTGGTCAAGCGCGCCGCCGAGCTGCAGGACGCCGACGCCGAACTGAACGAGGTCGAACGGATCCTCCGCATGGAGGAGTCGGCGACCGCCGGCAGCTGCCCCTCCTGCGGCGCCCCCCACTCCAGCGGCGCCACCTTCTGCTGGCAGTGCGGCAAGCCGTTGCTGGAGCAGGTCTCCGGCGACACCATCCTGCGCCGCTAGCTCCCGTCCCCCGGTCGCGCCGCCCGCGGCGGAGGGTCAGCCGAAGCGGCCGGTGCGGGCGTCAGCCGAAGCGGCCGGTGACGTAGTCGCGCGTGCGGGGGTCGCGCGGGGCGCCGAAGATCTTCTCCGTGTCGTCGAACTCGATCAACGTGCCGATCGGCTTCTCGCCCCGGGTCTCGAGGCTGAAGAACGCGGTGCGGTCGGCGACCCGGGCCGCCTGCTGCATGTTGTGGGTGACGATGACGATCGTGAAGCGGCCTTTGAGGCTGTGGATCAGGTCCTCGATCGCCCCGGTGGCGATCGGGTCGAGCGCCGAGGCGGGCTCGTCGAGCAGCAGCACGTCGGGTTCGATCGCGATCGCGCGGGCGATGCAGAGGCGCTGCTGCTGACCGCCGGAGAGGCCGAGCGCGGAGTCCTTCAGGCGGTCCTTGACCTCGTCCCAGAGGGCGGCGCCGCGGAGCGCTTTCTCGACCCGCTCCTGCAGGCCCTGGCGCATACCGAGGTTGCGCGGCGCCCAGGCGATGTTGTCGAAGATCGACTTCGGGAAGGGGTTCGGTTTCTGGAACACCATGCCGATCCGCCGCCGCACCTCCACGGTGTCCACGTTCGACCCGTAGATGTCGTGGCCGTGGTAGCGGATCTGGCCCTCGATGCGGAAGCTCGGGACCGAGTCGTTCATCCGGTTGAGGCTGCGCAGGAAGGTCGTCTTGCCGCAGCCGGAGGGGCCGATCAGCGCCGTCACCTGGCCGCGGCGGATCCGCATGTCGACGTCGATCAGCGCCTGTTTGGAGCCGTAGAAGATGCCGACGCGCTCCGCCTCGAAGACCGCGTCCGGGGCGACGTGGACGTGGCTTTCGGCGGCGCTCTCGGTCGCCGCGGGCGAGCCGATCACGCCGGGCAGAGGTTCGGTCCGGATCCGCACCCGGCCGGGCGCAGGCGCGGTGCCGTTGCCGACCGACGGGTCGATCGTGTGGTCGTCGATGGTGCTCATCGGGTCATCTTCCTTTTGCTGCGGTTGAGGAGGGCGCGGGAGCCGAGGCCGAGGGTCAGGATGATCGCGATCAGGATCAGCGACAGCCCCCAGGCTTCGGTGAAGCCTTCCGGGTTCGCTTCTTCCGACAGCTGGAAGATGCGGACCGGGACATTCGGCACTTCCTCGAGCGGGTTCAGCTGGAAGGCGTCGCCCGAGGCGAACGAGCTGAGCAGCAGCACCGGCGCGGTCTCCCCCGCCGCGCGGGCGACGGAGAGGAGCGTGGCGGTGATGATCCCCGGCAGGGCGGCCGGGAGGATGATCGTCAGCACGCCGCGCCAGCGGGCGACGCCGAGCGCGGCGGCGGCTTCGCGCTGGTGGCCGGGGACCAGCCGCAGCACCTCCTGGGTGCCGCGGGCGATCAGCGGCACCATGATGATCGACAGCGCCAGCGACGCCTTCCAGCCCGCCTGTTTGCCGCCCACGCCTTCGATCAGCAGGGCGTAGACGAAGACGGCGACGATGATCGACGGCAGGCCGTTCATCACGTCCATCACCAGCTGCACCGGCCGGGTGCTGCGCCGGCCGGCGTACTCGGAGAGGAAGAGCGCGATGAGGATGCCGACCGGGGCCGCCATCAGGGTCGCGACGCCGACGATGACCGCGGTGCCGACCAGGTTGGGCGCGACCCCCTGGGGGGCGGGCTTGGTGACGAAGTCCCAGTTGATCGCCTTGGCGCCGTGGGCGACCACGCCCCCGACGACGATCGCCAGCACCGCCACGGCGGCGATCGCGGCGGCGACGGCGATGCCCTGGACGACGCGGCTCACGCCGTGACGGCGCCGCAGGTTGCCGGTGCCGACCAGCGGCTGGGTCGGATCGAACTCCGGCGCGACGTCCCGGCGGCGCGGCAGGCTCATCGCATCGCCCCCCCGGCACTGCCGAAGCGGTAGCCGACCCAGCTGGCGAGGAGGTTGGAGGTGACGCCGATGACCAGCAGGATCGCCGCCAGGTAGTAGAGCGAGGAGGTGTGGAGGGCGGAGACCGCGCTCGGGAACTGCAAGGCGATGAGCGAGGCGATCGTGCCCCCGTTCCTGAACAGGGAAAGGTGGGATTCGGTGCCGCCGCCGACCACCTGGGCGACGGCGATCGCCTCGCCGAGGGCGCGCCCGAGGCCGAGCAGGCAGGCCGCCATCATCCCCGAGAGGGTCGAGGGCAGGACGACGCCGCGGATCACCTCCCAGCGGGTCGAGCCGAGCGCGGCGGCGCCGTCCTGGAGCTCAGGCGGCACCGCCATGAACAGGTCGCGGGAGACCGAGGCGATGATCGGGATCACCATGATCGTGAGGATCAGGCCGGCGTTGAAGATGCTCGCCCCGGTCGTCTGCGGCGCGCCGAAGAGGGGGATGAAGCCGAGCGTGTCGTGGAGGAACGGCTCGACCGTGCTGACCAGTACCGGGCCGAGGATCAGGAGGCCCCAGAAACCGAGGATCACGCTGGGGATCGCCGCCAGCATTTCGACCAGCGGCGAGATCACGTTGCGCACCGAGACCGGGGCCAGGAGCGCCAGGAAGATGCCGATCGAGATCGCCACCGGGGCGCCGATGAGGAGCGCCATCGCCGAGGTGATCAAGGTGCCCAGGATCAGCCCCTCGCCGCCGAACTTTTCCAACGGCGGCGCCCATTCGTGGTTGGTGATGAAGCTGAGGCCGTACCTGGCGATCGAGGGGTGGGCGCCTTCGACCACTTCCTTGGCGATCAGGACCAGGACGATCGCGGCGAGGAGCGCCGCCGCCATGCAGATCAGCCGCAGCGACAGGTCGCCGACGCGGTCGGCGCGTTTGCGGGAGTCACTCTGTCGGTTCGATCGCGCCAGTTTCAGCGACGCCGAGCCGGCGGGCGGGGTGGCGCTCATCCGCGCCAATGTAGAGCAGGAGAATCGCGAGCGAACACACGTCGCGCCGATTTTCACAAGATTGAAACATCTCACCTGACGGCGTTGCGGAAGTGGGACCTCATCGCTCACTGTCACATTTTTGTTACATCTCTGAAACGACTCTTTGTTACGGAGTTGTAACCAAATTTATTCACGGGAATGACACAAAATCGCGTTTCCGGAGGGAGAACCTACGCGCCGATAATCCCACCCTTGTGAAAGGAAACGCTTTTGATTCGCAATAGGTTGCTTGCAATCCTCATCGCGGTCGGAGGAACCATTGGAGGCACGGCAGCCGTCGCGACCGCTAGTGCCTCGGCCGCAGGCCTGACCGGCGCCGGTTCGACGCTGGTTGCGCCGCTGATGACGAACTGGATCAATGGCTTCGAAATCAAAGAAGGCATCCCGGTCAAATACTCCGCCGTCGGCTCCGGCGAAGGCATCAAAGCGATCAGCAACGGCACCGTCGACTTCGGCGCGTCCGACGCCCCGATGACCCCGGAACAGGAAGCCAAATGCAGCGGCTGCGTCACGATTCCGTGGGCGCTGTCGGCCACCGGCCTCGGCTTCAACATCCCGGGGATCAAGAAGTTGAACCTCAGTGGCAAGGTCATCGCCGGCATCTACTTCGGCAAGATCACCAACTGGAACGACCCGAAGATCGCCAAGCTGAACCCGAAGGCGAAGCTGCCGAACCTGGCGATCACCCCGATCTACCGTTCGGACGGTTCCGGTGACACCTACGCGTTCACCAACTACCTGTCGAAAATCAGCCCGGCCTGGAAGTCCGAAGTCGGCTACGCGACCACCGTCGGCTTCAAAGCCGGTGTCGGCGCCAAAGGCAACGCCGGTGTGACCTCGACCGTGGCGAAGACCCAGGGTTCGATCGGCTACATCTCCGCGTCCTACCTGATCGCCGCCGGTTCGCTCGGCGTCGCCGCTGTCGAAAACAAGGCCGGCAACTTCGAGTTCCCGAACCTGAAAAACATCGAAGAAGCCGCCTCGACCGTGAAGTCGCTGCCGGCCAGCAACACGATCAGCATCACGAACCCACCGAAGAAGGCCTCGGGTGCCTACCCGATCTCGACCTTCACCTACGCGATCGTGCCTCACAGCGCGCCGCAGAAGGGGTTCCTGCAGCAGTTCCTGAACTACGCCATCACCAAGGGTCAGGCCTACGGTGCCGCGCTCGACTTCGCGCCGCTCCCGAAGGTCGTCGTGACCGCCGCGAAAAGCGCGATCGGCTCGCTCTAGCGAGTCGATCCGGCGCCGCCAGGCGCAAGCGGTTCCTCCACCGGCGCGGGGCCTTCGGGCCTCGCGCCGGTTTTTTTGCCGGGGCGCGGCCCGAGCGCCGGAGAATCGCTAGGCGAAGGCCTGGGAGGCGCGGCGGCGGAGGTCCGCGTTGAGCATCCCGGTCACCTGGCTCGGCGAGTCGCCGGCCGAGGGGACGGCGGCGCCGATCAGGCCGCTGGCGCGGAAGCCGAAGAGCGGGGCGACGAAGCCGAGGTCGCGGATCTTGCGGACCAGGGCCACCGCGTCGCGGGTCTCGGCATTGGGTCCGCAGAGGACGATCGCGGTCGGGTCGAGGGCGCCGAGCGCCCGCTCGAGCCGCTCGTCGCCGAGCTCGTTGGAGAGGACGAGGACGCGGAAGCCGGCCCGGCGCAGCGCCAGGTCGAGCGCCTGCGTGTGGACCTCCTCGGCGTCGAGGCCCTTGCTCGAGTCGACCAGGAGGATCCCGGCGGGGCGCGAGGCGGCGGCGGCGAGGCGGCGGGCGCCGTGCAGCCAGCCGGTCGCCCAGCGGGCGGCGAACTCGAGCTCGGCCTCGGCGCCGGGATCGGCGGCGAGCCGGTCGACGGCCGGGAGCAGCAGCTCCTCCACCGTGCGCTCCAGGGGCCGCACGGCGAGGCTTTCCTCGATCGCGCGGTCGGCGGCGGCCTCGTCGAAGCTCTCGAAGGCGCTGAGCAGCGAGTCGTCGCCGACCGGGGCCTGCTGGCGCTGCCGGGCGAGCGCCACCGCGGAGGAGATGTTCCCCGTCTGGGCCAGCGCGTCGCGCAGGGTCTGCAGCTCGATCAGGTCGTAGTTGCGGTGGTTGCCGACGGTCCGCTTCGGCGTCGGGAAGCCATAGCGCCGCTCCCAACTGCGCAGCGTGTTGGGGCTGACGCCGAGCACTTCGGCAGCGGCATTGGTGCGAATTCCCGGCATGTGTTGCGAAATCTTGACAGCGGATTCGTAGGTTTACGCCAGTTATCGGCAGATTTGCCAAAAGTGTTAGCGATCTTGCACGGGCCTTTGGGGGATTTGGGGCGGGTGGGGCTCCCTGCGGAGGCCGGGAAAGGGACGCGGGCGGATCGCAGGACGAAAAGGGACCCGGCCCTCCCGGCGGCGACCCGGGCAGGCTGAGGCCGCCGCCGGGAGGGCCGGGTCTCGGAGAGACGGCGTGGGACGGGCGAGGGCGTCGGAGCCCGCCGCCCCCGGTGAGTTCGCAC
>DATJUK010000227.1:0-12378 GCA_035502495.1 Solirubrobacterales bacterium | reverse complement strand
CTCGCCACAGCAAGGTGTTGACCGGTGGGAGGACGGTGTCGGATGACACGTCCCGGTGGAGTTCGGTACGTCTCGGTGACGATCCGCAGGTCTCGGTGACGATCCGCGCCTCCCCGTGGCGGATCCGTACGTCCCGGCGGTGATCGCAGGTACCGGCGACGATCCGACGCGTCCGTCACGGAACTCCCGTCCCTCTGCGCCCCTCGTCCCCCCTGCGCCTCCCGTCCGCCTGGCGCCTCCCCGGCGTCAATCCGCCTCCCGTCTGCCTGGCGCCTCCCCGGCGTCCCTCCGCCTCTCCCCGCAGACCCGCCCTCTCGGCGGCGGCCTCAGCCTGCCCGGGCCGCCGCCGAGAGGGCAGCGTCCCTTTCCCGTCCTGCGTCCGGCCCCGTCTGCCATGCGCCCGCCCCCATCCCTCCGCCGAGCCTCCCGCGACTCCATCTAGCCTGGCCCGATGAGGATCCGCGAGGCGGAGGAGGCCGATGCGGGGGCGGTGACGGCGCTCTGGACCGAGGCCTATGCCGACGCCGGACCGGAAGGACGACGGGAGCCGTACGCGTTGCGGGAGTACTTCGCGGTCGCGACGAGCGCCATGGTGAGCGTCGTCGAGGAGGGCGGCGGGTTGATCGCGGTGGTCGCGCTGTTCCCGCCGGGGGCCCCGGGAAGCTCGGTGGCCGGACCGGGGGAGGCGGAGCTGGCGCGACTCGCGGTCGTCGCCGCGGCGCGGCGCGGTGGGATCGCGCGCGGGCTGGTCGAGCGGTGCTCGGCGCAGGCGCGGGTCCTCGGTGCCGAGGCGATCGCGCTCTGGAGCCGTCCGTATCAGACCGGCGCCCATCGGCTGTACGAATCGCTCGGCTATCGGCGGGTGCCGGAGCGCGACGGCGAGGACCGCGACGGGCGCCGCTGGGTCTTCCGCCTGGACCTTTGACCGAACCTTCGCGGCCGCCCCTACGCGGGCGTTAGTGTGCGCGCCGTGATCATCTCGACCATGAACGACCTTCCGGGTTACGAGATCGAAGAGGTCCTCGGCGAGGTCTTCGGCCTCACCGTCCGTTCGCGCAACGTCGGCTCCCAGATCGGCGCCTCGCTCAAGTCCCTCGCCGGCGGCGAGCTCAAGGGCATGACGAAAATGCTGAAGGAAGGCCGCGAGCACGCGACGGAACGGCTGATCGAGGAGGTCGAAGCGAAGGGCGGCAACGCGATCCTCGCCTTCCGCTATGACACCTCGGAGCTCGGCACCACCTGGACCGAGGTCTGCGCCTACGGCACCGCCGTGCGCGCCCGCCGGCTCTAACCGCAAAGCCCGCTCCCCGCGGCTCTTACAATCGGGCGATGCCCGAGCCTGCCACGGAGCCCACCTACACGCTGTACCGGCGCGGCATGGAGTTGCTCGCCGACGGCGATTTCGAACACGCCACCGAGCCGCTCGCCGAGGCCGCCCGCCGCGAACCGGAGAAGACCTCGGTGCGCGAGGCGCTCGGCCGCGCCTACTTTCGCGCCGGCCGCTTCCGGCTCGCCGCGGCCGAGTTCGACGCGGTGGTCGAGAGCCACCCCGTCAACGATTACGCGCACTTCTGCCTCGGTCGCGCGCTGAGCATGACCGGCGACAAACGCGGCGCCCGCCATCACCTGGCGCTGGCCTCGAACCTGCGGCCCGACCGCCGCGATTACCGCTTCTACCGCCGCCTGCTCGACTCCTGAGCCCCGGTGCGTTCGCACCTGTGCTCGCTATGCGGTCAGTTCTGCGAACGCATCAGAGGCCGGCGACGAGGCGGCCGACGGTGGCGGCGGAGAAGTAGGGGCCGAAGCTGATCGCCTTGTCGTCGACGCGCAGGTAGGTCGTCATCCCATCGATCTCCTGGCCGCCGTCGATCAGCCAGGCGCCGCCGCTCGATCCGGGCGCCCAGCGGCAGCGGATCCCGACCGTGGGCGGCCCGGGGAGCGTGATCGTGGCCGGGTCCTGGCCCGCGTAGCCGGAGACGCAGCCGCGCATCCGTTCGGTGCCGCCGGGATAGCCGAACGATTCGAAGCGCTGTCTGTGGCCGAGGTCGGTGACGATCCGGGCGCCGCCGCCGAGCGCGTCCTCGAGCCCGACTCCTTCCGCGTCGGGCGCGACGAGGAAGGCGCCGAGGTCGAAGTCGGGGTTGCCTTCGCGGGTCCAGCCGGGGAGGGCGTGGGGCCGCCCGGCGAGGACGAACGTCCCGTAGGGCGCGGCGCCCAAGTTGTAGCCGGGGACGAACTCGAGGTAGCTCGACCAGGTGCCGGGCCGGCCGTGCCTGGGCCCGGTGTTGACGCAGTGGCCGGCGGTGAGGACGAGGCTGCGGGTCGGCGAGTCGATCGCGGTGGCCGAGCAGGAGCCTTCCTTGCCTCCCTGGACGACGAAGAGCCGCCCGTTCCAGGCGTAGGGAGGGACTTCCGGCGTCGGGACCACCGCGTAGGCGCCCCGCGCGGCCCGCGGGAGGGCGCCGAGGTGGACCTCGGCGCGCCCCTCCCGGCCGACCGACATCTCGAGCGGCCGCGCCGCCGCCATCCGCCCCGGGGTCCAGAAGCGTTCGACCTGGCGCGGGGTGGGGGAGGACGGCCAGGCGGCCGCCGCCGGGCGGGCGATGGTGGCGAGGGCGAGAACTGCGAGGGCGAGGGCGAGGACGGCGGCGGAGGAGAGGCCGATCGCCGCGGCTCGTCCCGGTGCCGGTGTGAGTTGGCCGCGCATCGACGTCACGTTAGTGGCGGCGGATGAGGGGCCGGGGAGCTTCCGGGCTCTAGCTGTCTAGCTGATGAATGGCGTCACGCAGCGGAAACGATGTAGCTCGGTTGGAACCTTCACGAGAAAGTGGCCTTCGCTTGAGAGGAGGAAAACGCCATAGGTCGTTTCGCTGTTAAACCAGATCTGGTCTAGCCACTCGCCTCCAACGGCGTGTTCGACTCCAGGGATGGAGCCGAACTTGATCAGCGCCAGGGCTTCGGGCAGTTCCCCACCCCTCGTCGCGCATGCCGTGACCGCGTCCATCGCCGTCAGCGCGTCGGTGCTCGGGCTGATGTCCCAGCACGCTCCGGCGAATTCGCGGGTTCCGGCGCGGCATCCCACGACCCTGCCGTTGACGGTGCTCGCGTCGGACGCGTGTTCGGCGGCGATCGCGGTCTGGGAGCGGCGGGCGGTGTCGGCGGAGTCGGCGTGCTCGGCGTTCGGGACCGGGCCGAGCGAGCCGACGGCGATCTGCTTCGCCGTCACCGATCTAGGCACCAGGCGGCTGCCCGGGATCGTGCCGGACTGCAGTCGATTGCCCGGCAGCGAGGCGACCTTGAGCCGGTTTCCGGGCAGAGATTTCACCCGGATCGTGCGGCCGTCGATCTTGGTCGCGGCAAGCACGGTGCCGCCGAGCGCGACGAAGAGGGCGAGGCACGCGATCAGCAGGGCGGGCGATGGTACGGGCGGTCGCCGGCGCTTCATCTGACACCTCCATCGGACGATGACTCCCCATTGCTCAGAGATGATCTGGGCGGCGGGAGACTAATAGAATCGGCTCCACATACGGTCGGTGGTCAAGGGAAGTTCGGTGCGAAACCGGCGTGGTCCCGCCACTGTGACCGGGTCGAGGAGGCCGCGGACGCCACTTGCCGGCGTCGGCCACTGGGGGCGCCCGTCGCCTCCGGGAAGGCGCGGCTCGTCCCACCCCGGAAGCCAGGAGACCTGTCCCCGGCCAGCCAACACGACCCTCGAGGAAAGGGTGGCTCATATGCCAAGACTGATGCAACTTCGTACTGCCGCCGTGTGCGTTCTGGCCCTCTGTCTGACGGTGGCGTTCGCCGCGAGCGCCTCGGCGAAGGGATTCACGGCCACCCTGCGCGTGGTCGGCGCGGGCAAAAAGGTGCTCGCCGAACAGCAGGTCAAGACCGTCTCGACCGTCTCGCTGAAGACCAGCAAGCAGGCGACCTGCTTCGGCTCCGGCACCGGCGGCAGCGGCAAGTCGGTCGCCGTGCCGGGCAACACCGCGCTGGGCCTGCTGGGCGTCGGCGCCAAGTCGATCAAGGGGCTCGCGCCGCTCTCGCTCACCGACCACTTCAGCTTCGGCCTCGGGCTCTGCGCGATCGGCAAGAGCAAGGCCAAGGACGAATCGTCCTGGTACCTGAAGGTCAACCACAAGGGCGCGACCACCGGCGCCGAAAAGACCAAGATCAAGGCGGGCGACGAAGTGCTCTTCGACCTCGCGCCGGGCTACCCGTACCCGGAAGAGCTGGTCGTGGTGGCGCCGGAAGAAGCGACCGCCGGGGTGCCGTTCACGGCCCACGTCTACGCCTACGACGAAAAGGGCAAGCGCAAGCCGGTCCAGGGCGCCGCGGTGACCGGGGCGATCGGCCCCACCGACAAGCAGGGCAAGGTCTCGATCACGCTGACCAAACCGACGGCCCTGATCGCCGGGCTCGGCGAAGACATCCCCTCGGCGGCGGTGCCGGTGTGCCTCGCCGGGCAGTGCCCCGCCGGTAGCTGAGCGTGGGCAGCCGCGGCTCGGCGGTCGCGACCGCGCTGCTCCTGCTCGGAGCGGCGCTCGTGGCCGCCGGCTGCGGGCTCGGCCCCGGCTCCTCGGTCGGCACGGTCGACCTGACCGTGACGCGCGAATTCGGCGCGGTGAAGATGTCGGAAACGTCAGGAGAAGCGAACGAATCCGACACGGTGATGCGCTTCCTCGAAGGCAAGGACGAAATCGAGACGCGCTACGGCGGCGGCTACGTGAAGTCGATCGACGGCGTGTCGGAAAGCGAACGGGGAGGTCACCCCTACGACTGGTTCTTCTTCGTCGACGGGATCGAGTCGCCGGTCGGGGCGGCCGAGGTGTCGCTCGAAGGCGGCGAGAAGATCTGGTGGGACCTCCACAACTGGTCGGCGACCCAGGGCACCCCGGCTGTGGTGGGCTCCTGGCCGGCGCCGTTCACCACCGGCTGGGAAGGCCACCAGCCGGTGGTCGTGGTCGAATGCGAGGGAGGCGGCGGGGCCTGCGGGACCGTGACCGGGGCGCTCGAAGCCGAAGGCGTGAAGCTCGCCGCGGGCTCGCCGAAGGGGGCGATCCGGGTGCTGGTCGGCCCCTGGGCGCGGCTCCGCTCCGATCCGGCGGCGGCGCTGCTGGCGAGCGGGCCCGCCGAAAGCGGGATCTACGCGTCGTTCGAAGGGTCGGGGCCCTCCTGGCGGCTGGTCGGGCTTGACGAAAACGGCAAGAAGGCGCGCGCCTTCGGCGCCGATGCGGGCCTGGTCGCGGCGACGCGGCGCTACGAAGGCCCGCCGGTCTGGCTGGTCACCGGGGGGTCGGGCGCGGGCGTGCGGGCGGCGGCGGAAGCCCTCGCCACCGACGACCTGCGCGACCATTACGCGGTGGCGAGCGAGGCGGGGGCGGTGACGCCGCTGCCGCTCCGCTCGGGGCCCTAGATGAGATCGCCGTTCGCCTACATCCCCCGGCGCGGTCCGCTCCAGTCGGCGCGGCCGGGTGCGGCCGTGGCCTACCTCGGGGCGCTGGTGGTGGTCGCCTTCCTCTACTCGAACCCGCTGGTGCTGGTCGCGGCGGGGCTGGCGGCGTGCCTGGCCGGGCGGCTGGCGGGGGCGCGTCCGGCGGTCCGCTCGGCGCTGCGCATGGGGCTCGGGCTGGCGGTGCTGATCGTCGTCGTCAACGCGCTGGTCGTCGACCGCGGCGAGACGGTGCTGGCGCGGCTCGGGCACTGGCCGATCTTCGGCCAGGTCGACGTGACCTTGGAGGCGGTAGTCGCCGGCGTCTCGATCGGGCTGCGGGCGGCGGTGACCCTGGTCGCCTTCGCCGTCTACTCGGCCTGCGTCGACCCGGACAAGGTCCTGCGGGCGCTGCGCCCGCTGGCGGCGCGCTCGGCGCTGACCGCGACGCTGGTCTCGCGGCTGGTCCCGGTGGCGGCGGCCGACGCCGGGCGCCTGCGCGACGCGGCGCGGCTGCGCGGGCCGGGGGCGGCGGCGGTGGGCAAGGGTCCGCTGGCGCGGCGCCTGCTCGCCGGCTCGCTCGACCGGGCGGTCGACGTGGCGGCGACGCTCGAGCTGCGCGGCTACAGCCTCGGCGGGCCGCGCGGCGCGGGCCGGCGCGAGCCGAGTCGCCACGACGCGCGCTTCTACGCGGTGGCCGCGCTGGTCCTGGTGGCGGCGATCGTCGGCAAGGTCGTCGGCGCCGACGACTTCCGCACCTATCCGACGATCGCGATCGGGACCGGGCCGGCCACCCTGGCGGTGGCCGCGATCGTCCTCGCCGGCGGCCTGGCGCCGTGGCGGCGCGCCCGGCGCCCCGGCCGACGGCAGGCTTCTGTCGGCTCCGTCTGGTCCCCGGGGGAGCAAGGCGAACGGCGGGGCGGGCGCCGTGTCTGAGCTGGCGATCCGCCGCGGGGCCGCGCCCGCGCTCGCGGTCGAGGGCCTCACCTACGCCTACCCGCGCAGCGCGACCCCCGCGCTGGTCGAGGTATCGGTCGAGGTCGCGCCGGGGGAGTTCGTGCTGCTCGCCGGGCGCTCGGCCTCCGGCAAGTCGACGCTCCTGCGCGCGGCCTGCGGCCTCGTCCCGCACTTCCACGGCGGCGAGGTCGAGGGCCGGGTGACGGTCGCCGGGCTCGACGCGATCGAGGCCGGGCCGGGGGAACTGGCGGCGGCGGTCGGCTACGTCGCCCAGGATCCGGAGACGCAGGTGGTGTCGACCACGGTCGCGGCGGAGATCGAGCTGCCGCTGGAGATGCGCGGCGACGCCCCGGGGCCCCGGGGGCGGGCGGTCGAGGAGGTGGCGCTGGCGCTGGCGATCCCGCACCTGCTCGGCCGTGCCGTCGACACGCTGTCGGGGGGCGAGCTGCAGCGGGTGGCGCTGGCGGCGGCGCTGGTGACGCGGCCGCGGCTGGTGCTGCTCGACGAGCCGACCTCGCAGCTGGACCCGGTGTCGGGGGACGAGCTCATATGGTTGTTGCGGAGGCTGAACGAGGAGTGGGGAGTGGCGGTGGTCCTTGCCGAACACCGATTGGAGAGATGTCTGGCGGCCGCGGATCGCGTGGTCGCGGTCGAGGCCGGGCGGATCGGCTTCGACGGCGCGCCGCGCGAGTTCCTCGACTGGACGCGGCACGCCGACCCGACCCTGACGACGCCGGCGGCGCGGCTGTTCGCGCTGGCCGGGATCGAGCCGCTGCCGGTGGGGGTGCGGGACGCGCGGCGGACGCTGGAGGGCCGGACGCTTGGTGAGTTGGGGTCGCCAGGGCGACCTCAGAAGACCAAGCGTGGGGCGGGCCCGGCACTCGCGCCCGTCACCCCTGTCCCCCACCCGGGGAAGGGCGCGGGGGGCGAAGTTCGCCCCCCGTCCCGCCTCGCCCGCCGCCGCCGATCCCGCAACGACCGCGCGGTTCTGCGCGCCGCGGGCCTCTGGGTCGAGCTCGACGACGGCGACGGGCCCCGCGACGTCCTCCGCGGCATCGACCTCGCCGTCGCCCCCGGCGAGCGGGTCGCGCTGATGGGCCGCAACGGGGCCGGCAAGAGCACCCTCCTGCGCACCGCCGCCGGCCTGGTCGAGCCCGCCGCGGGCCGGGTGGCGGCCGAGCGGATGGCCCTCCTCACGCAGAACCCGAGCGACTTCCTGGTCCGCGAGCGGGTCGGCGACGAGCTGCCCGGGGACCACGGCCGCGGCGCCCTCCGCGCGGTCGGCATGGAGCACGCGATCGACGCCGATCCGCGCGACCTCTCGGGCGGCGAGCGCCAGCGCCTGGCCCTCGCGATCGCCCTCGCCGGCCGCCTCGACGGCGACGGGATCCCCGGCCTCGTCGCCCTCGACGAGCCGACCCGCGGCATGGACCGGGGCCGCAAGGACGACCTCGTCGCCCTCGTCGAGCGCCTCGCCGACCAGGGCGCCGCGGTCCTGATCGCCACCCACGACGTCGAGTTCGCCGCCGAGTTCGCCGCCCGCGTCGTCCTCCTCGGCGACGGCGTGGTGATCGCCGACGGCCCCAGCGCCGACATCCTCTCCGGCGGCTGGTACTTCGCCACCGAGGTCGCCCGCGTCCTCGACGCCCCCGGCGTCGTCACCCCGCAGCGGGGCGCCGCCCTCCTCGCCGAGCGAGGCCCCGCATGAGCTGGCAGCTGGTCAGCTTCCTGATCCTCGCCGCGGTCCTGATCGGCGGCTTCGCCTGGTACGAGCGCTCGCGCCCGCCCGCCCAGGTCGTCGCCCTGGTCGCCGCCCTCGCCGCGCTGGCGATCGCCGGGCGGATCGCCTTCGCCGCCTTCCCCAACGTCAAGCCGACCACCGACATCGTCATCTTCGCCGGATACGCGCTCGGCCCGGCGGCGGGCTTCGCGGTCGGCGCGCTGGCCGCGCTGGTCTCCAACTTCTGGTTCGGGCAGGGACCGTGGACGCCGTGGCAGATGGCCGCCTGGGGCCTCTGCGGGATCCTCGGCGCGGCGCTCGCGCTCGGCCCGCGCAACGTCGGCCGGCTGACGCTCGCCGCGGTCTGCGGCCTCGCCGCGGTCGGCTACGGGGCGATCCTCAACTTCTCCCTGATGGCGACCTACGGCGGCGAGCTCTCCTGGCGGCGCTTCTGGATTTTCGAGGGCCGGGCGATCCCGTTCGAAATCGCCCACGCGGCGGGCAACATCGCCTTCGCCCTGGTCGCCGGCCCGGCGATGGTGCGGATGCTGATCCGCTTCCGTGAGCGCTTCGAATGGAAGCGCGCGGAAGCCGGCACGACCCGTCAGCCCGCCGCGGACGACGTCGATCCCGGCGCGCCGCGCGGCCGTCGCGCCGTCCTCCCGACCGGCGGGGTCGCCGTCCTCCTCGCCGCCGTCCTCCTGCTCGGCGCCTTCGGCTCCGCCCACGCCCGCGCCGCCGCCAAGTCCGGCCCCGACGCCGCCGCGGCCTGGCTCGAGTCGGTGCAGAACGAAGACGGCGGCTGGGGCGAAAGCCGGGGCTCGGACTCGAGCCAGCAGATGACCGGCTGGGCGATGCTCGGGCTCGAGGCGGCCGGGGTCAACCCGCAGGACGTCAGCACGGGCGGCGCCTCGCCGATCGACTATCTGCAGAGCGAAGTCGCCGCGATCCAGAGCCCCGGCGACCTCGCCCGCACCATCCTCGCGCTCGAGGGGGCCGGGATCGAACCGCGCGATTTCGCCGGCCGCAACCTGGTCGCGGCGCTGCTGGCGAAGCGACGCAAGGACGGCTCCTACGACGGCTGGCCGAACTCGACCGCCTACGCGATCCTGGCGCTGCGCTCGGCCGGGATCGGCAACGTCACCGACTCGCTCGAATGGCTGCGCGAAGTGCAGAACGAAGACGGCGGCTGGGGCGACACGCCCGGCTCGCCGAGCAACGCCGACGGGACCGGCGCGGTGCTGCAGGTCTTCTCGCCGTCCTCGAAGGCCTCGCAGCGCGGCGTCGGCTACCTGCGCCAGGTGCAGCAGCAGGGCGGCGGCTACCGGCTCGGCGGCAACGGCGCGCTCAACACCCAGTCGACCGCGTGGGCGATCGAGGGCCTGCTCGCCGCCGGCGCCAACCCGGCCGACTTCAAGCGCGGCGGCAGGTCGGCCTATCAGTACCTGGAAGCCAACCAGGCGGGCGACGGCCACTACCGCTACTCGTCGAAGAGCGACCAGACGCCGATCTGGGTGACCGGGGACGTGCTCGTCGCCGCCTCGAAGCGCCACCTGCCGCTGGAAGCGGTGCCGCGGGCGCCGCGGCCGAAGAAGCCGGCGCCGGCGCCGGCTCCGACCCCGGTGCCGGAAGCGACGCCCGCACCGCTGCCCGTCCCGGAAGCCGGAAGCGTCACCCCGGTGCCCACCCCGACCCCGGCGTTCCCGGAACAGTCCGGTTCGCAAGGGAAGTCCCACGGTGGACAGCAGGGCCAGATCCAGACCGGCGAAACCGGGCCGGGCGGCGTCGGGCCGGACGCCGGGGCAGGGGTGCCGCCGGCCGAAGCCCCGGGGGCGATCCCGGAAACCGGCTCGCCGGTCGAACCGGAAGCGGGTGAGCCGTCCGCGATCGGCGAACCCGTCGACGAAAGCGAATCCGACTCCGGCGGCGGCTCGGTGATCGGCTCGATCATCGCGGGCCTGCTCG
This sequence comes from Solirubrobacterales bacterium, assembly GCA_035502495.1. Lineage (GTDB taxonomy): Bacteria > Actinomycetota > Thermoleophilia > Solirubrobacterales > 70-9 > VAYN01. The sequence goes on along the minus strand of DATJUK010000227.1, from coordinate 2,308 downwards.
CCGGCGGCATCCTCTTCGCGATCGGCTACGGCCCCTACAAACGCCGCCAGGTGAGCCGCGGCCGCCCGCCGGCAGCCGGCGCGGCCCCGCCCGCCGGCGGTCCGCCGACCCAGCCCCCGGGCGCTGCGCCGGCCGGCGCTCCCGCCGCTGGGCCCCAGGCCCCGGCGCCGCCTCCCGGCATGCCTCAGGCGCCGGCCGCGCCTCCCGGAATGCCTCAGGCCCCGGCGACCCGCGCGAGCGCCGCGTCCCAAGCCGCGCCTCCCGGAATGCCTCAAGCCCCGCCGGCGGCATCTCCCGGCATACCTCAGCCCCCGTCGGCCGCGCCTCCCGGCATGCCTCATGCCCCGGCGCCGGCCGCGCCTCCCGGAATGCCTCATGCCCCGGCGCCGGCCGCGCCGCCTGGCATGCCTCAGGCCCCACCGCCGGCCCCGCCCGCCGCCGCGCCGCCGGCGCCGCAGCCCGCCGCGCCGACCCCGCCGCGCTACTACGGCGAGCACACGCCGCTGCCGATCAACGCGCCGCCGCCCAGCGGCCCGCCGCGCGCCCGCTGACGCCGCCGCGCTCCGTATACCCTCGACTCATGGATCTCGGCAGGGAGAACCGATGCTGACCCGTGCCGCGGCGCTCGAGTCGATCGCCGGCGGCCGCTTCGAGGTGGTCGTGATCGGCGGCGGCATCACCGGCGCCGGGGTCGCCCTGGACGCGGCCTCGCGCGGCTACTCGGTGGCGCTGCTGGAGCGCGACGACTTCGCCGTCGGCACCTCCAGCCGCTCCTCGAAGATGGTCCACGGCGGCCTCCGCTACCTGCAGAACTTCGACCTCGGCCTGGTCCGCGAGGCGCTGCTGGAGCGCCAGCTCCTGGTCCAGCTCGCCCCGCACCTGGTCTACCCGACCCCGTTCCTGGTCGCCGCGCTCGGCGAGGAGAGGCGCGACCGCAAGGTAGGGATCGGGCTCAACATGTACGACGTGATGGCGACCACGCGGGTCGGCCGCGGCCGCCGCGAGATGCGCTCCTCCCACGCCGCCGACGAGGACTTCTACTGGTCCCCCGACCGCCACCGGACGATCGGCCACGACGAGGTGCTGGAGATGGTCCCGGCGCTCGCCTCGCGCGATCCCCACGACGCCTACCTCTTCTACGACTGCCAGACCGACGACGTGCGGCTGGTGCTGACCGTGCTCGGCGAGGCGGAGCGCTACGGCGCGGTCACGCTGAACGGGGCCGAGGTGGTGGAGGTCTCCGGCGGCCCCGGCCGCGCCGCCGGCGTCGCCTTCCTCGAGGCCGAGTCGGGCGAGCGGATCGAGGTCGTCGCCGACCACGTGGTCAACGCGACCGGTGTCTGGGCCGACTCGATCCGCCCCGAGGTCGTCGAGGAGGAGGACGTGCCGCGGATCGCCCCCAGTCGGGGCACCCACCTGGTGCTCGACGCGCGCGACCTGCCGATGGGGAACGCCGCCTGCATCGTCCCGGCGGGGGAAGGGCGGATGATCTTCGCCCTGCCCTGGTACGGGCGGACGCTGATCGGCACCACCGACAACGACTTCGAGGGCGACACCCGCCACCCGCGCCCGGCCGAGGCCGAAGTCGAGTACCTGCTCGACGCGGCCAACGCGTTCTTCGGCACCGAGCTGGGCACGGGCGACCTGGTCGGCGCCTACGCCGGGGTGCGGCCGCTGATCTCGACCGGCGACCCGCGCAAGTCGGTCGACATCTCGCGCAAGGAGGAGCTGTACGAGACCTCGTCGGGAATGCTGACGATCACCGGCGGAAAGCTCACTACTTATCGGCGGATGGCGAAGCTGACGGTCGATCGGCTGGTCGAGCGCGAAGGGCGCCAGGCGCCCTGCCGGACCGCCGAGATCCCGCTCGGGATGGAGGCACGGCCCGCCGACCTCGTCGCCGCGCCGGCCGCCTCGCGCGAGCAGCTCGCCGGGCGCTACGGCTACATCGCCCACGACGTGATCGCCTGCGGACACCTGGAGCCCGTCGTCCCCGGCCGGCCCGACCTGATGGCGGAGGTCGTCCACGCCGCGCGGCGCGAGCAGGCGCGCTCGGTGGGGGACGCGTTGCTGCGGCGGACGCGGCTGGCGCTGGTGGACGCTCGCGCGCTGGACGCCGATCCGGACGCCGTGCGGCGGGTGGCGTCCGCCATGGGCGGCGAGCTCGGCTGGGACGACGCGCGCGTGGACGCCGAGGTGGCCGGGTTCCGCGGCGAGGCCGAGGCCGAGGGGCTGCTGGTCTGATGGTCGCCACCGGAGCGGCCGCCTGATGACCACCGCGCTCGCGAGCCGCGTCGCAGACGCCGTC
>DATJUK010000226.1:0-2603 GCA_035502495.1 Solirubrobacterales bacterium | reverse complement strand
CTTGACGACCATGCCGAGCTTGCCGACGTAGAACTCGAGCGCCTCGTCCTGGTCGAGTACGTAGAGCGTGGTGTGGGTGATGTGTTTGAACATGGCTGCGACGCTAGAGCGCCGCGGCCGCTTCCGCTTCTCCGGAACTGCGCTTCTCGGGCGCGGGGCCGGGGGTGGCGCGGCGGACGTCCGCGCCGTCGCCGACCGGTCGCCGCAGCGTCTTCTCGACGCAGGCGGGCACGTACTGGCCGGCGCCGCGCCGGCTCGCCGCGGTGCGCTCCCGGTAGGCCGAGGGCGACTCGCCGACCACGGCGCTGAAGGTGCGGCTGAACGTGCCGAGGCTGGCGAAGCCGACGTCGAGGCAGACCTCGGTGACCGGTCGGTCGGTGTCGCGGAGGAGCTCCATCGCCCGCTCGATCCGCCGCCGCTGCAGGTAGCGGTGCGGGGTCTCGCCGAAGACGGCGCGGAACTGGCGGGCGAAGTGGGCGGGGGAGACGTGGGCGACCCGGGCCAAGGCGGCGACGTCGAGCGGCGTCGCGTAGGAGCGGTCGATCGCGTCGCGGGCGCGCAGCAGCCGCCGGTTGCGATCCTCGCCCGCCCGCGCCATCAGCGCGGTCGACCTGGGTAGCGCATAGCCTTACTCAGGTCGACCGCGCTCGAGGCGCGGCAACTGCCCGGGCTCACGATCTGCCTCTGGCTCGGCATCGGCCCCGGCTCACGATCTGCCCCGGCTCAGCATCTGTACGGAGCCCCGGCTCAGCATCTGTACGGAGCCCCGGCCCAGCATCTGTACGGGGCCCGGCTCAGCATCTGTACGAGGCGCTGGTGGCGGTCGCCTGGTGGACCCATTCGCCCTTCGGATTCAGCGCTTCGCCGGTCGCGGTGGTCCGCCAGCTCCCCTTCACGCAGCCGGGGACGCTGACTTCGGCGGTGACCCGTCGGCCCGCCGCCACCGCGGTTTCACAGCGCACCGAGAAGGAGCGCCCGCCGAGCCGCTTGCGCAGGCAGACGGTGACCCGCAGTTCGGCGTGCCCGCGGGCGGTGGTGTAGCCGCCGTGGCCGCGCAGTTCGAGCGCGCTCGCGTCGAAGGCCGGGCGCCGGGCGTGGGCGGCGAAGCTCCCGGCCGCCGCGGCGCCGACCGCGAGGAGCAGCGCCGTCGCCGCCACGGCGGCGCTCGCCAGGACGGCGACGCGGCGGCTGGTCGGGCGGGCGTTTCTCATCGCGATCTCCAGGGGTAGGAACATGGACGGGCGTCGTTTGTCACGGTGCACTGAACCTCATGGATGCTGATTCCCCGACCGACGTCCGCCTCACCGATACCCAGCTTGCCATCCTGGCGGCGCTCTGTCGGCCGATCTCGTCCGGCAACCGCTTCGCCACCCCGGCCACCAACCAGGAGATCGCCGACGAGGTCTTCCTCAGCGTCGACGCGGTGAAGGGCCACCTGCGCACTCTCTACCGCAAGTTCGGGATCGAAGACCTGCCCCACAACCAGAAGCGCGCCCGCCTGGTCGAGCTGGCGATCGAGGGCGGCTACGTCGTGGAGGAGGAGCCGACCGGCCCGATCACCGAGGCCGAACGCATCGCCCGCACGAAGCGGCCCCGGGGCGGCTCGTCGCGACGGTACCTGCGGCCGGTGGTCACCTCGATCGTCCTGATCGTCGTCATCGCCGGCTCGGCCCTGGCGACCTCCGGCATCTTCGGCTCCAGCTCGCCGAGCCCGCAGGTGCCGACGCCGGCCGCCTACCGCGCCGAGGTCGCCGGCTACTGCAGGCTCGCCCTCGCCGGCGCGCCCCGAACCGGCGGCGGCGACCGCGCCGCGACCGCCCGGGCCTACCTCGAGGTGATCGAGACGATGCGCGGCCGGCTGCAGTCGCTGACCCCGCCCGGCGGCAGCAGCCTCGCGCTCGAACGCTTCGGCTCCGGCCTCGCCAACGCCGCCAACTACACCAGCGCGGTCGCCGAGCACCCGCCCGCCCCCGGCTCGCCGGCCGAAGCCAGGGCGGTCGCCGAGCTGACCTTCGCCGCGGGGCAGGTCCAGGCTGGGGCTGTCGGCTACGAACTCGGTCAAGGGTGCCTCGCGATCGGCGAACTGGTCGCCCGCTCCGCCCAGAACGCCGCGGCGCCCTGAGCGACCGTCGGCGGGCCGCTCGCCAGGGCCATCCAAGCGATCGCCGAGGCGGCGCGCAAGCCACCCCGGGGTGGAGCCGCACCGACCCCGGGTGTGGGATCGAAGCGGCCACCGGCGCCGGGCTACAGTTGGCGGGGATGGCCTACGACGAGCAACTGGCCGAGGAAATCCGCGACCGGCTCGATCCCGGCGCGGGCGAGGTGATCGAGAGGCGGATGTTCGGCGGGCTCGCCTTCATGGTCGAGGGGCACCTGACGATCGCCGCCTCGCGCGGCGGCGGCCTCCTGGTCCGCACCGATCCCGCCGACGCCGAGGACGTCCAGGCCCTGCCCGGGGTGGAGCCGATGGAGATGCGGGGACGGAAGATGCCCGGCTGGGTCTTCGTCGACGCCGAGGCGTTGCGCGACGGATCCGACCTCGACGCCTGGATCGAGCGCGCCCTCACCTTCGTCGCCACCCTCGGGCACCCGCGTTGATGGGC
>DATJUK010000225.1:0-6008 GCA_035502495.1 Solirubrobacterales bacterium | reverse complement strand
CCCACCTCGGGGGGTCGGTGGGACTTGCTGTTCCCTAGGCGGGGAGGGAGCGGTGGAGGAACTCGAGGGTGGCGTCGCTGACCTCGTGCCAGCCGTCGTCGATCGTCAGCGAGTGGCCGCGGTCGGGGAGCTCGACGTGCTCGGTGGAGCTCGGGTTGCGGCGCTGCTTCTTGAAGGCGGCGCGGCTCATCGCGGGCGGGACCGCGTGGTCGATCCCACCGGTGAAGATCAGGAGCGGGCCGCGGGCGGGGGCGCGGACGTCGACGCGCAGCTCGCTCGCCGGGTTCAGGTTCTCGACCGCCGCCTGGAAGATCGGCTTGCCGGGGGCGGCGACGTGGAAGCGCTCGTAGATGCGCCGCGCCTCCGCGTGGCTCGGGCCGTTGGCCCAGCTGTAGCGGAACTGGTCGAAGGTGAGGGTGACGGCGCGGCCGCGGTTGGCCGGGTTGGCGAGCACCGGAAAGGTCGAGCGGATGGCGGCCAGCGGCATCGCCAGGATGCCGCGGAAAGGCGCCGGATTGATCGCCACCGTCGCCGCCGCGAGACCGCGCGCGGCGAGGATCTGGGCAAGCAGGCCGCCGAAGGAGTGGCCGACGATCGCCGGCTTGCGCTCGAGCGCACCGATCACCTCGGCGACGTGGTCGGCGACGTCGCCCACCCCCTTGCCCGCGAGGGCCCGCGGGTCGCGGCGCGCCTCCTCGACCGTCGCCGGGTCCCCCGGCCAGGAGACACAGACCGACGCGTAGCCCGCCGCCTCGAACGCCTCGGCCCAGGCCTCCCAGCTCGAGGCCAGAAGCCAGAGCCCGTGGATGAACACGACCGGGGTCCTGTCGCTCGCGTTCGCCGCCTCGATCTGCACCGACTCCTGCTCGGTGATCGTCACCATCGACATCCTCCTCGCTCGATGCCGGCCCCTGCCGGCGCTGACGTCGGCCGACCCTATCGCCGGCCACCGCCGTTCAGCCAGGGACGGGACGGGAGGAAGCCGTCGTCGGCGGATCCCTTGGCAGAGCACACCCGGCGTCAGCCGCCCCGCGCCCTCGTCATGGCGCCCGGTCGCCGCGATGGGCGCGGTGGCTGCCGCCGCGCTTCTTGTGCTTCTTGTGCCGGTGGTGCTTGCGCTTCTTGTGGTGGGTGTTCTCCTGCCGGGAAGCGCCGGCGGCGGAGACCGGGGCCGTCGGCGGGGTCGACGGGGTAGTCCCGCCCCCGCTCCCGCCGCCCGCTCCTCCACCGCCGCCCGAGCCCCCGCCCGAGCCCGCGCCCGACCCCGCGCAAGTCCCTTCGGCGAAGCCGTACGCGTAGAAGATCGTGCCGTCGCAGACCTTGGCGAAGGTGTAGCTGCCGCCGAGCTGAAACCGGTGTGAGGTCGCGCCGGCTTCGTGCCACCAGCCCGACCCGTTGATCGTGCTCTGGTCGCTCGCGGGCAGGCTGAAGGAGGCCTCGCCGACGTCGGCGACGGGCACCGTGGTCGAGTAGGCGATCTGACCGCCGGCGGCGGTGGCGCCGTGGCCGCTCGGCGGGTAGCCGATGAAGCCGGTGGCGCCCGGCCCGTCGTCTTCGGGGTGGGTGCAGCTCCACTCGGGATAGCTGCCGCCCGGCCCTTCGGAGGTGAAGTGGCGGGCGAGCGGCGAGGCGTAGGTGGTGCCGACGACCAGCTGCCCGAGCGCGACGTCGGCACTCACCACCGCATCGCCCTCGTCGTAGATCCAGGCCGCTTCGCAGTTGACCCCTTCCGAGTGTTCGACGAAATGGTGGACGAAGGTGCCCGGATCCTCCACCGCGGTGCCGCCGGCGAGCGCGTCGTAGGGGGCCTGGGTCGTGGAGGAGTCTTCGGCATCGACGGCTTCCCCGCCCACGGTCGCCGGGAGCCAGAGGTCGGCGGCGTCGTCTTCGACCGTCCAGCGTCCGCTTTCTTCGCTCGCGTCTTCCCAGTGGACTTCGGCGCTCGCGCTGCCGACGAAGGAGACCGCGTACTCGCTGCCCGGGACGGCGGCGGCGGCCGACCCGGCCAGGAGCGAGAGCGCGGCGAGGGCGAGGACGAGCGCGCCGCCGAGGGCGCCGGGGAGGAGTCGTGTCATGGCCGCAAGGATTCCGAGGGGCCACGGCGCCCGCAATGGGCACCCCTACCCGTCTCTTCGGGCGCCCGGAGCAGCAGGGCGGCGGCATCCTCGCGGCAGGAGGTGCCGAGCTTCGCGTACGCATGGCCGAGGTGGTTGGCCACCGTGCTGGGACTGAGGAAGAGCTCGGCCGCGATCGCGGCGTTGGTCAGCCCGGCGGCGACCAGGCTCAGCACCTGCGCCTCGCGCCGGGTGAGGCCGAGGGCCCGCGCCCGGGCCGGATCGGGCCGCAGGCGCTCTTCCTCGAGGACCAAGACCGGCGGCTCGCAGTCGAGCCGGCCGACCGTCAACCGTGCCTCCGGCCGGCGGAACTCGCGGCCGGCCGCGTCGATCCCCGCCAGCGCGTCCGGCAGCGCCGCCCGCCCCGGGGCCGCGGCGAACCAGCGGCGGAGGATCCTCCGCGCCGCCGGGGTGGCGTGCTCGACCTCGCCCCGCGGCGAGAGCGCCACGACGCCGCCGGCGACCGGCTCCGCCTCGCGCGCCAGCGCGGCGAGCTGCAGGGCGCTCCGCTGCCGCGCCGCGACCGACCGGTACGCGCTTCGCAGGTGCGGGCGCAGGAGCGCGGCGAGGTCACGGTCGCGGGCGCTGAAGTCGTCGCGGGGCCGGTTGATCGCGATCCCGATGAAGGGCTCGAGCGAGAACATGAAGCAGAGCTGGGAGCCGACCCCGTTGGGCCGGTAGAAGTCGGGATAGATGCGACGTCTGCGCAGCTGCGCGCGGTCGATCACGTCGCGCCAGGAGATCGGCCTCCCCCACGGATCGGCGACCAGCGGCGGCAGCATCGGGTGTTCGTCGAGCAGCTCGACCAGGAGGTCGATGCCGGCCGCGTCGAAGACGTCGTGCGGGTGGGTCAGCAGGCGCAGCCGACCTGCCTCGACGTCGATGTCGTTCCAGCCGCTCGCGTCGCCGCCGATCAGCCGCAGCAGGTCGGGGAGGACCACCGCGGGCAGGTCCTCGACCCGCTCGGCGTCGTGCCATCCGGCGGCCGCCGCGGCGGCGTCGCTCACCCGGGCGCTATACCGGGCCGCCATCGCCAGTCCCAAATCTCTGTCCGCGCCTGCGCCACATGCGATCCGGACGAGATCACCGACGAGGCGAATATCGCAGAGCGTCGAGAGGTTGTCGAGCGAGCCTGGCCGGCCCCGGGCCGCGGGTCAGGCCGGCTTCTTGGCCCGGCTCGGGCGCGCGACGCTGAAGGTGCCGGAGACGGAGCCGCCGCCGGCGGGGGTGGCGACAAGCCGGTACTTGTCGGGCGCGAGGCGCGCCGGGGTCCAGGGCACCGAGTTGGCTCCGGCCCGGCCGTCGACCGTCGCCGGCGCGCCGCCTGCCTTGACCCAGCGCGGGCACGCCTGGCCCGCCGCATGGCGGGCCGAGCGGGCGACGCACTTGCCGCCGACGCGGACGCCGGGACGGCTCCGTTCGAGCGCGAAGCCGACGCGGGCGGCGAGGTTCAGTTCGAACTTGATCGTCACCTTCTTGCCCGCCCTGACCTTGGCCGGCGAGAGCGCCAGGCCCTTCAGCACCGCCTTCGGGGGCGGCGAGGGAGTCGGGCCGCCGGCGTCCGGCGGGGCCGGGACCGGCGGCGCGGGCGGCTGCACCTGGAAGGCGCCGATGTCGCAGGGCGAGAAGCGCGGCAGGCCGCGCTGATCGGTGCCGAGCGGCTGGCCGGCGGCACCGACGCAGCTCGCTTCGCCGGCGCCGATCGCGGCGCTGCCGCCCAGCAGGGCCATCGTCTCGGTCGGGCCGCCGTTGTCGGCGAGCGCGCCGAGGCCGGCCGGGACGTCGTGCAGGTCACCCACTTTCGGCGCGGCGATGCACTGGTCGCGGTCCTCGAGGTTGTGGCCGGCGCTGAGCAGGGTGCCGCCACCGCCCAGGCCGCAGTCGGAGTTGGCAGCTTCGGCCCGGCCGGCGGCGACGATCGTGCCCCGGATCGTCAGCGAGGCGTTGTAGACGAAGAGGTTGCCCCCCGAGGTCCCGGATTTGCCGCCGTCGGCGCCGGCCGCGCCGCCGCTGCTGCCCGCGCCGCCTTGGCTCGGCGTGGCGGTGCCGGCTTCGTTGCCGGCGATCGTGACCGAGGCGAACTGCCCGGCGGCGCCGTTCATCAGGGCTATCGCCCCACCGGAACCACCCCAGCTCCAACCCCCGGCGCCGCCGGTGCTCGCGGTGCCGAGGCTCCGCGCCGCGCCGCCGTCGCCGCCGTCCGCCCCGCTCACCGAGTTGCCGGTGATGGTGACGTTGGTCAGCTTCACCGTGCCGTTGGAGAAGATCGCGCCGCCCTCGGAAGATTCGCCTTGACCCCCGGCACCCCCGGCGCCGGCGGTCGTGCCGCCCGCCCCCCCGGGGCCGCCGTCGCCGGAGCCGCCCTGGTTGCCGGTGATCGCGCTGTCGGTCACCGTCAGCGCCGAGCTGGTCCCCAAGCTGACGCCGACCCCGCCCGCGGAGCCCGAGGAACCGCCTTTGCCGCCCGCGCCGTTGGTCCCACCGCTGCCGCCGGCGCCGCCGTCGCCGCCCCGGGCGATGTTGTCGGAGACCGTCACCCGCACCAGCGTCAGCGAGCTGCCGCCGTCGATCCCGGCACCGGTGGCGTAGCCGCCCCGGCCTCCTTCGCCGCCCGCGCCCGAAGTCCCGGCGGCCCCGTTGCCGCCGTCGCCGCCGTAGGCCTGGTTGCCGGTGACGACGACGTCGGTGAGCGTGACCGCGCCGCCCGCGTCGATCCCGGCGCCGTACACGCCTTCGCCTTCCTTGCCCTTGTCGCCCGCGTTCAGCCCGTTGGCGCCCGCCTGGCCGATCAGGTGGCCACCGGTGATGGTGACGCCGCTCATCGTCAGCCCCGCCTGGTTTTCGATCTCGATCACCCGGTCGAGGGCGGTCTGGCGGATCGTCGTCGCGGCGGCGCCGGCGCCGACGATCGTGATCGCCTTCGGCAGCTTCAGCGAGCCCCGTTCGAGCCTGTAGGTGCCGGCGCCGAGCTGGACCGTGTCCCCGGCCTGCGCCGATTCGATCGCGCCGCGCAGCGAGCAGCCGTTCGCCGGGGCGGGCGGCGTGCAGGATTTCGCCGGCAGGATCGGGTCGTCGAAGCGGTCGGGCGTGAAGGTCGTCGCCGCGGCGGCGGGGCCGGCCGCGAGCAGGAGCGCGAACGCGCAGAGGAACGGCGCCAGGCGCCTTGCCGCGGACGAGAGCATCGCGGCATTATGGTCGCCCGCCATGGCGGGGGCAAGTGGCCCATTCGGCCGGCCGCGAGCCGCTCCGCGGACGACTTCCGCCCGCCAGTTCGGCGGCGCCTGCCCGGTCATTCACCGGGCTGCCCTTCCTGGAAGCGGGCGACTATCGAGATCAGGAAGACGAGCTTGTCTTCGGTGAGGGAGAAGATCGTCGCCGCCTGGCCGGGGCCCTTGAGGACGTAGGCCGAGGCGCCGTCCGGCCGCAGGCCCGGGTAGGCCTTCTTCAGTTCCCCGACCTTGGAGCAGAGGTGGATCCCCTTCGAGGTCTTCCAGCCGACGAGCGGCGTGTCGCAGCCGGCGACGTCCTTGGCGCCCTTCGATTCGATCCCGGTCCTGATCAGGACTTCGAACGCCTTGTAGTGGACTGAGTCCGCGGATTCGAGGCGCACTTCGCCGGCCGCGCCGCCGTGCGGCGCGCCGTAGGTGCAGATCTGTTCGCACGTGCCGCCCGGGTAGGGGCCCCAGGCCTTCTCGACGCTCGCCTGGCTGCCGCCGAAGCCGAGCCCCCCGATCGACTTGCCGGGGACGATCGTCTTGGCCGCCGGCTTCGGCAGGCCGGCGGCGGCGGGCGATGCCGCGGCCAGGGCCAGGGCCGCCGAGGCGACTGCGGCGACGGCGAAACGGACGGCGACCAACTGCGTGAGGCTGCGAACCATCGATCCCACTCCCCCGG
>DATJUK010000224.1:0-13136 GCA_035502495.1 Solirubrobacterales bacterium | reverse complement strand
CCCCTCCAACTGCCGTCTCCTCGAAGCCGGCGAGGCCGAGATGACCGGCGCCGGCGACGGCAGCTCCCATCTCCTCCTCCTGGCCTTCGAGTCCGCCCACCACCCCGTAGCCGACCGCCTCTCCATCGCCCTCGCCGCCGCGGATCGCCGGGGCGAGGACGGTGAAGTACGGGGCGACGCCGTCGGGATAGGCGTGGGTGAAGCGGCAGGTGACGAGCGGCGCCCCGCGCCCCTCCCGCGGCGCCCCCGAGACCTCGGCGACGGCCCGCCGCGTCGTCTCCATCACGGTCGCGTGGAACTCCTCCAGCCGGTCCCAGGTGATCGCCGTCTCGAACGTCTCCGAGAGCACCCCGCAGGCGACGAACGTGTCGCGAAGGTACGGCGCAAGCAGGAACGCCCCCCGCCAACTCTCCGCCGCCCCGCCGTCCTCCTCGTTGGTGGGCCGATTTGCGCTCGTATGGAGCGCTTTTCGGCCCGTCAACAGGGAGTCCGTGCGGCGGCCCGAGGGCTCGGTGATGCGTGGGTCGTCGGCGGTGCCGTGGTGGGACTCGGCGGCCTCGAGCGCGATGCGCAGGGGACCGTCGACCGGGTGATGGGCGGACTCGAAGGCGAGCAGGAGGAGGTGGGCGCTGCCGTCGCCGGCGCCGGTCATCTCCGCCTCGGCGGCTTCGAGCAGGCGGCAGTTGGCCGGGTCGAGGCCCGCCTGGACGATCTCGCGGACCGCCTCGCAGGCGTCGGCGAAGCCCGCGAACCGCACCGTCGCCGCCGCCTTCCACTCGGGGCGGGGACGGACGCGGACCCAGGCGTCGGTGATCGCCCCGAGGATCCCCTCCGAGCCGAGCAGCATCCGGTCCGGCGAGGGCCCCGCGCCGGACCCCGGCAGCCGCCGGCTCTCCCAAGTCCCCCGCGGGGTCACCGCCCGCACCGACTCGACCAGGTCGTCGACGTGCGTCTCCTTGGTCGCGAAGTGGCCGCCCGCGCGGGTCGCGATCCAGCCGCCGAGCGTCGAGTACTCGAACGACTGCGGGAAGCAGCGCATCGTCAGCCCGTGCTCGCGCAGCTGCTCCTCCAGCCGCGGCCCGGTCGCCCCGGCCTCGATCCGTGCCGCCAGGCTGGTCGGGTCGACTTCGACCAGGCGGTCGAGCCGGCGCAGGTCCATCGTCACCACCGGCCGCTCCCCCAGCCGCGCCTCCACCCCGCCGCAGACGCTGGTGCCGCCGCCGAACGGGACCACCGCGGCGCCCTCCGCCTCGGCCCAGGCGAGCACCGTCTCCACCTCCGAGCAGTCGCGCGGCAGCGCCACCAGGTCGGGCGGGTGCTCGAACTCCCCCCGGAACCCGCGCACGACGTCGCGGTAGGCCTTGCCCAACGCCCGCGAGACCCGCTCGTACTTCTCGCCGCTGAAGAGGTCCCCGAACGCCTCCGGCCGCTTCAGCCGCGGCGCCCGCACCTCGACCTCCGCCAGCGGCACCGCCCCCCGCACCTCACCCCCGAACCCGAACCGCCTCCGGATCCCTTCCGCCGCCTCGGTCAACTGGGTAGCGGTGGGCGATTGATCCTCGTACCCCCACCCCCAGTGCTTGAGCCGCCGCCCGGTCATCGCCACGGCCGTAGGCGCGATGCGACCAAGCAGTTCAAGGACGCAGGGAAGCGAGGCGAGGGGAGCGCACTCCAGTGCGTGACCCGAGCCGAGCGACCGAGGACGCCGAAATGCGCCGGTCGCATCGCGCCTACCAGTGGACGCCTTTCATCAGATGGGCAAAGGCGACCGCCTCGGTCGAGGGCGCCTGTTCGCGTTTCTCCTCGCCTTTGCCTTTCGCCGCCTGCGAGTCGGGGAAGAGCTTGTAGGCGGTATTGAGGATCGTGTCGCTCGCCTTCGGCGCCACCGCGTAGAGCAGCTCACCGAGGTTGCCCAGTTTCGTCGCCACCTTCTTCGGTTTGTTGACCATCGCCTTGGCGATCATTTCGGCGGCCTCCTCGGGGGTGATCGCCGGGAACATGTCGTACATCCGCGTCGGCGCGATCATCGGCGTGCGCACCAGCGGCATGTTGATCGTGGTGATGTCGACGCCGTCGTCCTTCACCTCGGAGGCGATCACCCGGCTGAACGCGTCCAGGGCCGCCTTCGAGGCGACGTAGGCGGAGAAACGCGGCGGGTTGGTCTGCACGCCGATCGAGCTGATGTTGATGATGTGCCCCGACTTGCGCGCCCGCATCGCCGGCAAGAGCGCCAGGATCAGCCGCAGCGAGCCGAGGTAGTTGAGCTGGATCGTCCGCTCGTAGTCGTGGAAGCGGTCGTAGGAGAGCGCGACCGAGCGCCGGATCGAGCGCCCCGCGTTGTTGACCAGGATGTCGACGTGGCCGTGGTAGGTGAGCACCTCGTCCGCCATCCGGGCGACGTCGTCGACGTCGGCGAGGTCGCAGCGGTGGATGTGGGCCACCCCGCCCGCGGCGGCGATTTCCTCTTTCGTCTCCTCCAGCTTGTCGACCGAGCGGGCGACCAGCAGCACCGTCGCCCCGGCGTCGGCGACCTTGATCGCGGTCGCCCGGCCGATCCCCGAGGAGGCCCCGGTGATCAGCACGATCTTGCCGCGCACCGCGCCCGCCAGGCTGCGATCCTTGAACAGGTCGGGATCGAGGTTGCGCTCCCAGTAGTCCCAGATCCGGGTCGCGTAGCTCTCCAGCGGCGGCACCTCGATGCCGCTCCCGGCCAGCACCGCCTGCGTCTTGGTCGAGTCGAAGCTGGTCGGATAGTCGACGTAGGTGAGGACCGAGGCGGGCAGCCCGAGCTCCCCGAGCACCGCCGAGACCGCCCGCTTGGACCCCGGCAGCAAGCCGAGCGCCGAGCGCAGCGCCCCGGTCGCGGGCTCGGTCACCTCGGTGCCCGCCCGCCACTGCATCCGCGGCGCGTCGGCGGCCTTGGCGAAGAGGTTCACCACCTGCCCGGCGCGCCGCGGGTTCGGGTCGGTGAGGTGGAAGGCGCGCCCGTCGAGGTCCGGCTCGTGGGCGATGTGGTCGATCGCGGCGGCGACGTAGTCGACCGGGACGATGTTGATCTCGCCGCCTTCGACGCCGACCGTCGGCAGCCACGAGGGCAGCACCTTGCGCGCCCGCTGCAGCGACTTGAAGAAGTAGTAGGGCCCGTCGATCTTGTCGATCGCCCCGGTGCGCGAGTCGCCGACCACGATCCCCGGCCGGTACACCCGCCAGGGCCGGGTCGAGTCCTCGCGGACCAGCCGCTCGGACTCGTGCTTGGTGCGGAAGTAGGGATTGTTGTCGAGCTTTTCCGCCTCGTCGAACATGTCCTCGGTCCAGACGCCGCGGTAGAGGCCGGCGGTGGCGATCGAGCTGACGTGGTGGAAGCAGCCGGCCTCGAGCGCCCCTGCAAGCTCGATTGCGTGGCGGGTGCCCTCGACGTTGGCGACCTGCTGGGTGGCGGCGTCGGCGGTGATGTCGTAGATCGCGGCGAGGTGGAAGAAGTGCGCGACCTCGCCCCGCATCGCCACCAGGTCCTCCTCGGCGATCGCCAGCCCGGGCTGGGTCAGGTCGCCGGAAATCGGCACCACGCGTGCCCCGTCGGCCCCCCAGCCGGTCCGCAGCTCCTCCAGCCGGCCGCGCGACCCGGCCCGCACGAGGGCGTAGATCGTCCCCTCCCGCTGGAGCAGCCGCTCGACCAGATTACGGCCGATGAAACCCGTGGCGCCGGTGACGAAGTAGCTCATCCGGTACCAGGTTATCCCGAGAACGCGGCCCGTAGGGGCGGTTCGTAATACTGGACCGAAGAAATGCCAGAGACGGCAACCGTGCAGATCACCATGCCCGAGATGGGCGAGTCGGTGACCGAGGGCATCGTCCTCGAGTGGCACGTTGCCGTTGGCGATTTCGTCAACGAGGGCGACACGGTCGTCGAGGTCTCCACCGACAAGGTCGACGCGGAGGTGCCGGCCACGGTCAGCGGGACGGTCACCAAGCTGTTGGTCGAGGTCGACGACGAAGTGCCGGTCGGCGCGCCGATGCTGGAGATCGAGGCCGGGGATGCGGACGGCGCAGGTTCAAGCGCCGCAACCGCGGGTCCTGTCGCCGATGGAGCGCCCTCGTCCTCGCAAGCTGCGGGCGAGGACACCCCGTCCGCGCCACCCGCGGGTGGGACCTCTACTGGCGCCGGGACGAACGGCGGCAACGGCTCCGGGAACGGGGCGAGTGACGTGAAGGCGACGCCGATCGCTCGGCGGATGGCGGAAGCGCAGGGGATCGACCTCGGCAAGGTCTCCCCCACCGGCTTCGGCGGCAAGGTCACCAAAGAGGACGTCCTCGGGGGCGAGAACGGCTCCGGCGACGGCGCCGCTCCCACGGTCACCGCCGGCGAGGAGAAGCAGCTGCGGGGGCCCGCCGCGATGCTGGCCAAGGCGATGGACGAGAGCCGCGCGGTGCCGACGGCGACCTCGTTCCGCACGATCGCCGTCGACACACTCGACGCGAAGCGCCGGGCGATCAACGCGCAGCTCAAGGAGCGCGGGCTGAAGACTTCGTTCACCCACCTGGTCGCCTGGGCGATCGTCAAGGCGGCCGGCGACGTGCCGGTGATGGTCCGCTCGTTCGCCGAAAAAGACGGCAAGCCGTTCGCGATCGAGAACGGGCCGGTCAACCTCGGCATCGCCGTCGACGTGACCAAAAAGGACGGCTCCCACGGCCTCATGGTCCCGGCGATCAAGCACTCCCAGGACCTCGACTTCGCCGGCTTCCACTCCGCCTTCGAAGACCTGATCGCGAAGACGCGCGAGAACAAGCTGACCGCGGACGACTTCCAGGGCACCAACATCAGCCTCACCAACCCGGGCGGGATCGGCACCGTCGCCTCGGTGCCGCGGCTGCTGGCGGGCCAGAGCGCGATCATCGCCACCGGCTCGATCGCCTACCCGCCGGAGTGGTCGCACGCCTCGCCGGAACGGATCAAGCAGCTCGGCGTCTCGAAGATCATGACGCTGACCTCGACCTACGACCACCGCGTCATCCAGGGCGCCGAGTCGGGTGAATTCCTGAAGCGGGTCGAGCAGCTGCTGCAGGGCGAGGACGAGTTCTACGAGGGCGTCGCGGCCGACCTCGGGATCGAGGCGGCGCCGATCGCCAACGCCCACCCGGCCTCCGCCTCCCCCGCCCCGCTCACCACCGCGGCCCCGGCCGGCGAATCCTCGGGCGTCCCGGGCGAGGTCGACGAGGAGCTCTTGCAGGCGGTGCAGGCGGCGACCTCGCTGCTGAAGGCCTACCGCACCCAGGGCCACCTCGCCGCCCAGCTCGACCCGCTCGGCTCGGAGCCCAAGGGCGACCCCGGCCTGGAGCCGGAGAACCTCAACCTCACCCCCGAGCTGATGGCCCGGATCCCGGCCTCGATCCTGCGCATCGGCGTCCCCGGCGAAACGCTGCTGGAGGCGCTGCCGCGGATGCGAACCGCCTACTGCGGCACGATCGGCTACCAGTTCGAGCACATCGCCTCCCACCAGCAGCGGATCTGGATGCGGGAGATGATCGAGACCGGCGCCCACCGCCAGCCGCTCACCGCGGACGAGAAAGAGCGCCTCCTGCACCGGCTGATCGACGTCTTCCAGTTCGAGCGCTTCCTCGGCAAAGCGTATCTGGGGGCCAAGGTCTTCTCGATCGAGGGGCTCGACGTGATCGTGCCGATGCTCGACGAGGCGGTGACCCTCGCGCACCGCGCCGGCGCCGACGACGTCGTCTTCGGCATGGCCCACCGCGGCCGGCTCAGCGTCCTCGCCCACAACCTCGGCCGGCCGGTCGAATCGATCCTCGCCGAGTTCGAGGGCTCGAAGCGGCTGAGCGCGGTGAAGGCGGTCGCCGCGATCCCCCACGGCGGCACCGGCGACGTCAAATACCACTACGGCCACCGCGGCGTCTACGAGTCCCACTCCGGCGAGAAGACCTCGGTCCGCCTCTACCCGAACCCGAGCCACCTGGAGTTCGTCGACCCGGTCGTCACCGGCGGCGCCCGCTTCCTGCAGAACAAGTTCGACGGCGCCGAGCTGAGCCAGGACACGATGAGCGCGGTGCCCATCCTCCTGCACGGCGACGCCGCCTTCCCCGCCCAGGGCGTGGTCGCCGAAACGCTGAACCTGCAGTCGCTGAACGGCTACTCGACCGGCGGCACCGTCCACGTCATCCAGGACAACCAGGTGGGTTTCACCACCGACCCCGAGGACGCCCGCTCGACCCCCTACGCCGGCGACCTGGCCAAGGGCTTCAACGTGCCGATCATCCACGTCAACGCCGACGACGTCGAAGCCTGCATGTCGGCGATGCGGCTGGCGATGGCCTACCGCGAGCGCTGGCACCGCGACGTCGTCATCGACGTGATCGGCTACCGCCGCTACGGCCACAACGAGACCGACGAGCCCGCCTACACCCAGCCGACGGTCGCGGCCAAGATCAAGGAGCACAAGCCGGTCTCCGAGCTCTACGCCGAGCAGCTGATCGGCGAGGGCGTGACCACCGCCGAGGTCGTCCAGAAAGAGGGCGACGACCGCAAAGCGGAGATGTCGAAGGCGCTCAAGGACCTGCGCGAGCGGATGGACGCGGGCGACTACGAGGACCCGACCGTGGCCACCGGCACCGGCGAACTCGACCGCACCGCCAGCCCCCCGGTCGACACCTCGCTGACCGCCGACCAGCTGATCCACCTGAACGAGGAACTGCTGCGGGTGCCGGACGGCTTCAACATCCACCGCAAGCTGCGCCGCCCGCTCGGCAAACGGGCCGACGCGCTCGCCGAAGGGGGCATCGACTACGGCCAGGCCGAGGGCCTCGCCTTCAGCTCGCTGCTGACCGAAGGCGTCCACATCCGGCTCACCGGCCAGGACACCGAGCGCGGCACCTTCTCCCACCGCCACCTCGTCCTCCACGACGAGAACACGGGGCTCAAATACACCCCGATGCAGCACCTGAAAGACGCGAAGGCGCCGTTCGAGCTGCACAACAGCCCGCTCTCGGAGACCGCCTGCATGGGCTTCGAGTACGGCTACTCGGCGGCCAGCCCGAGCGCGCTGGTCCTCTGGGAGGCCCAATTCGGCGACTTCGCCAACGGCGCGCAGGTGATCATCGACAGCTTCGTCGTCTCCGGCGAGGCCAAGTGGGGGCAGACCAGCCGCCTCACCCTGCTGCTGCCGCACGGGTACGAGGGCTCCGGGCCGGAGCACTCGAGCGCCCGGATCGAGCGCTTCCTCGCGCTCGGCGCCGAGGGCAACATCCGGATCGCCAACCCGACCACCGCCGCCCAGTACTTCCACCTGCTGCGCCGGCAGGCGCTGATCCGCAAGGCGCGGCCGCTGATCGTCTTCACCCCGAAGGGGCTCCTGCGGCTCGACCGCGCCTCCTCGACGATGGAGGACCTGACCGACGGCGAGTTCCGCCACATCCTCGACGACCCGACCGCCGAGGGGCGGCGCGACAAGGTCGAGCGCCTGGTCCTCTGCACCGGCAAGATCTACTACGACATGGACGCCACCGAGCGCCGCGCCGCGGCCGAGAACGTGGCGATCGCCCGGGTCGAGATGCTCTACCCGTTCGCCAAGGAACGGCTGGAAAACGTGATCGCCGGCTACCCGAACCTGAAGGAGATCGCCTGGGTCCAGGAGGAGCCGCGCAACATGGGCGCCTGGAAGGTGATGTCGCGCCGCTTCCCGCAGGTGCTGCCCGAGGGCATCGACCTCACCTACATCGGCCGACCCGGCCGCGCCAGCCCGGGCGAGGGCTACGCCGCCGCCCACGCGCTCGAGCAGGAGCGCATCGCCCTCACCGCGCTGACGCCCGGCGTCTAGCGCCGGACCATCCGGCGATGCGCCGCCCGCGCCCCTTCCAGCCCTTCGAGAAGCCGGTCCCCGGCGAGCTCTTCGTCTGGGTGAAGCGGGTCTCCTACGTCGAGCTGGCGATCTTCACCGCGCTGATCGTCTTCTGGCTGCTCCCCGGCTTCGAAACCGAGACGATGATCTTCGGCTGGGCGCACGGGATCGGCTTCGTCGGGCTCTGCGTCGTGATCTGGATCGCCTGCGTCCGCCACGAGTCTCCCTACACCCTGCTCGCGGCCACGCTGACCCCGTTCGGGCCGGTCGGCAGCGTGATCGGGATCGAGCTGATCGAGCGCAAGGGCTGGGGAATCGCCCACCCGGTCGGCGGGGGATCGCCGCGGCCGACCCCGCACGGTGCGACCGAGCGAACCTGAACCATCAGTAGAAGTGCCTTGACCGGAAGCTGAACTGGCGGTATAGCTAGCGCTGGACTGTTCCGTGGGCGTCCGCGCCCAGGAACGGCCGCGTCGGCATCCCTCCCTGGCTACCGGCGCGCAGGTGCAGTGCGGGGCGCGCGGACCCCCCTGCCTCCCGCGCCCCCGCTGCGCCTCCACTTGGGCGCACGAACGGTTGCGCGCCGGATATCCGTCCCACCTAGCCCTGCCGCAGGGCCTTGAACTACTTCAGGTTCCTCAACACCGTCTGCAGGATGCCGCCGTTGTTGATGTAGGTGACCTCGTTCGGGGTGTCGAGGCGGACTTTCGCCTCGAAGGTCTTGGCGGTGCCGTCGTCGCTGGTCGCGGTGACGGTGACCGCCTTCGCCTCGCCGCCTTCGAGGTCGCCGACGGTGAAGGTCTCGGAGCCGTCGAGGCCGAGGCTCGCGGCGTTCTCGCCGGCGGCGAACTGCAGCGGCAGCACGCCCATGCCGATCAGGTTGGAGCGGTGGATGCGCTCGAAGGACTCGGCGATCACGGCGCCGACGCCGAGCAGCTTGGTGCCCTTCGCCGCCCAGTCGCGCGAGGAGCCGGAGCCGTACTCCTTGCCCGCCAGGATCACCAGCGGGATCCCGTCGCTCGCGTAGTCCATCGCCGCGTCGTAGATCGTCGTCTCCCCGCCGTCGGGGAAGTGGCGGGTGAAGCCGCCCGCCTTCTCGACCAGCTGGTTACGCAGGCGGATGTTGGCGAAGGTGCCGCGGATCATCACCTCGTGGTTGCCGCGGCGCGAGCCGTAGGAGTTGAAGTCGCCGGGCTCGACTCCCTGCTCGGTCAGCCAGCGGCCAGCCGGGCTTTCCTTTTTGATCGCCCCGGCGGGCGAGATGTGGTCGGTGGTGACCGAGTCGCCGAGCACGGCGAGGACGCGGGCGCCCTCGACCGCGGCGATCCCGGGCGGGTCGGCGGGGATGTCCTGGAAGAAGGACGGCCGGCGCACGTAGGTCGAGTCGGGCCAGTCGTAGCGGTCGCCCTCGGGGACCTCGACCGCGTTCCATTCCTCGTCGCCGGAGAAGACGTCGGCGTAGTTGCGCTTGAACATCTCGGCGGCGACCGAGTCGCCGACCACCTGCTTGATCTCCTCGGCGCTCGGCCAGATGTCGCGCAGGTAGACCGGCTCGCCGTCGGCGCCCTCGCCGAGCGGCTCGGTGGTCAGGTCGAGGTCCATCCGCCCGGCCAGCGCGTAGGCGACGACCAGCGGCGGGCTGGCCAGGTAGTTGGCCTTCACGTCCTGGTTGATCCGCCCCTCGAAGTTGCGGTTGCCGGAGAGGACGGCGCAGACGGCGAGGTCCTTCTCCGCGATCGCCGCCGAGATCTCCTCCGCCAGCGGGCCCGAGTTGCCGATGCAGGTGGTGCAGCCGTAGCCGACCAGGTTGAACTGGAGCGCGTCGAGGGACTTGTCGAGGCCCGCCTGGCGCAGGTAGTCGGTGACCACGGTGGAGCCCGGGGCGAGCGAGGTCTTCACCCAGGGCTTGCGGGAGAGGCCCTTCGCCAGCGCGTTGCGGGCGAGCAGGCCGGCGCCGATCATCACGCTCGGGTTCGAGGTGTTGGTGCAGGAGGTGATCGCCGCGATCACCACGCGGCCGTGGTCGAGCTCGAAGCTCTCGCCGGCGACGGTCACCTCGATCGCGTCGCCGCTGCGGCGCCTGGCGAGCGTCGCCGCCGACGAGCCGGAGACCGCGGGCCGCGGTTTGCCGCGCTCGTCGTCGTGGTCCTCGGCGGGCGGGTCGGAGGCGGGGAAGGACTCCGCGTTGGCCTCGTCGATGCCGTTGCCGAGTTCGCCGGCGGCGCCCTCGGAGGCCAGCTCCCCCATCGCCTCGAGGAAAGACGCCTTCGCCTCGTCGAGCGGCACCCGGTCCTGCGGCCGTTTCGGCCCCGCGATCGAGGGGACGACGTCGCCGAGGTCGAGTTCCAGCAGGTCGGAGAAGGTCGGGTCCGGGGTCGAGGCGTCGTGGAACATCCCCTGCTCGCGGGCGTAGGCGTCGACCAGCTCCATCGTCGCCGTCGGCCGGCCGGTCAGCTCCAGGTAGCGCAGCGTCTCGGCGTCGACCGGGAAGATCGCGCAGGTCGAGCCGAACTCCGGCGACATGTTGCCCAGCGTCGCCCGGTCGGCCAGGCCCAAGGTCGCCAGGCCCGGGCCGAAGAACTCGACGAACTTGGAGACGACGCCGCGCTCGCGCAGCATCTCGGTCACGGTCAGCACGAGGTCGGTCGCGGTCGAGCCCTCCGGCAGTTCGCCCGACAGCTTGAAGCCGAGCACCTGCGGCAGCAGCATCGAGATCGGCTGGCCGAGCATCGCCGCCTCGGCCTCGATCCCGCCGACGCCCCAGCCGAGCACCCCGAGGCCGTTGACCATCGTCGTGTGCGAGTCGGTGCCGACCAGGGTGTCCGGGTAGGCCTGCAGGACGCCGCCGTTCTCGCGGCTGTAGACGACCTGGGCCAGGTACTCCAGGTTGACCTGGTGGCAGATGCCGGTCGCGGGCGGCACGACGCGGAAGTTGTCGAAGCTGGCCTGGCCCCACTTGAGGAACGAGTAGCGCTCGCGGTTGCGCTCGAAGTCGCGCTCGGCGTTGATCATGAAGGCGCGCTCGTTGCCGAAGGCGTCGACCTGGACCGAGTGGTCGATCACCAGGTCGACGTCGACCAGCGGGTTGATCGCCGCCGGGTCGCCGCCGATCGCGTCCATCGCGTCGCGCATCGCGGCCAGGTCGACCACGGCGGGGACGCCGGTGAAGTCCTGCATCAGCACGCGGGCGGGCTGGAAGGGGATCTCGACGCTGGGCTCGGCGGCGGCGTCCCAGGAGGCGATCGCCTCGACGTCGGCGCGCGCCACCGAGACCCCGTCCTCGAGCCGCAGCACGTTCTCCAGCAGCACCTTGATCGAGTACGGCAGGCGGGCGACGTCGAAGCGCTCCCGCAGGGCGTCGAGGCGGAAGATCTCGTAGGTGCGGCCGCCGACCTCGAGGGTCGACTTGGCGCCGAAGGAATCGGAGGGGCTAGGCATGAGACGAACCTTTCGGGGAAGGGGGACGGGAAGTGGCGTGGGCGGGCAGCGGCCGGCTCAACGCTTGTCCTTGGAGTGGCCGTCGGTGACCGCTGCCGCGGCCTTCTGACCGACGCTGCCGCTCTGGGCGAGGACCGAGGCGCGCGGGCTGAGGAGGCCGGCGTGGGCGGCGACCCGGTCGAGCAGCGGGGCGACGGCGATCTCGACCTTGTCGGCGGTGATCGCCTTGCGCACCGCGGCGGCGACCGCGACCGGGGTGGTGGTGCCGAGGCCCGGCGGCGTCTTGCCACCGGCGTCGGCGAACATGCCGGCTTCGCGGACGAAGCCGGGCGAGACGAGCGAGACGCCGATCCCGCGCGGGGCGAGGTCGGTGCGCAGCCCGAGCGCGAAGCCGCGCAGGCCGAACTTGGTCGCGTTGTAGACGGAGGTGCGGGGGCTGGCGGACTTGCCCGACAGCGAGGAGACGAAGACCAGGTGGCCGGCGCCGCGCTCGAGCATCTCCGGGAAGAGGGCGCGGGAGAGCAGCATCGGCGCCTCGAGGTTGACGCGCAGGGCGCGCTTCACCTCCTCGGCGGAGAACTCGGCCAGCCAGCCCGCGCCGGGGAGCCCGGCGTTGGCGACGAGGATGTCGACGCCGGCCGCGGCGGCGGCGAGGCGCTCGGCCTCGCCGTCCTCGGCGAGGTCGGCGACCGCGACGCGGTGGTCTTCCCCGGGCAGCGACTCGGCCAGCGCCAGCAGGTCCGGCTCACGGCGCCCGCTCAGGACGAGGGTCGCGCCGGAGCCCGCCAGCTCCGCCGCGATCGCCCTGCCGAGGCCTCCGGTGGCCCCGGTGAGAAGTGCTGTCCGCCCGGCGATCTCCATTCCAAAAGTTCAATCTACTAGGACGGGAAGGCGGACAGCGGCCCCAGGAGGCCCGGACGGGAGGCCCGAAAAGGCGAGGAATTCGCCGTCCCAGAGCGAAATCCGGACAATGTTTGCGTTCTGTAAGCAAACGCCCGGTCGATCCACTACTATGCCGCCGGTCAGAACGACCGAAACGCCGAGTCCTGCAAGCCGACTGGCAGCGGGAACGGGGGAACCACGTTTTCGGGGCTAACCCACGCCTTGTGGGGGCGCGAGCTCTTTCAGCGCCAGCCCGACAGCTAACCCCGTAGGCCGACGAAGGAGATATCGGTTTGCCGAAGCGCGGTTTCAAGCTCAAAGCTGGTCTGGTGTTGATGGCGGCGCTCGTCGTCACCGCCTTCGCCCTGCCGGGAGGCGCCTCCGCCGCCTGCCGGACCGGCGGCCTCACCCCCGCCGAAGTCGACATCTGCACGCCGACCGCGAAAGCGAAGTTGCTGGCCTCGGGCGAACTGATCCCGCCCGCCAGCGCCCCGGCCCGGGTCAAGGCCGTGATCGCCGCGGCGAACAAGATCCGCACCAAGCCCTACATCTACGGCGGCGGCCACGCCCGCTTCGCCTCCGCGGGCTACGACTGCTCCGGCTCCGTCTCCTTCGCCCTGCACGGCGGCAAGTTCCTCGAAAGCCCCCTCCCCTCCGGCCCGATGATGAGCTGGGGCGAAGAAGGCGAAGGCCGCTGGATCACCGTCTACGCCAACGGCGGCCACGCCTACATGACGGTGGCCGGCTACCGTTTCGACACCTCCGGCGACGCGGGCGAAGAAACCGGCCCCCGCTGGCACGAAGAACTGCGCGACAACGTCGGCTTCGTCGCCCGCCACCCCCTCGGCTTCTAGCCGCAGCCCGCAAACCTCGCACCCGCCCGGCGAACGCCGGCCCCAGCGGCACCGCCAGGTCGACGGCCGACACCCCCTGAGTTCGCACTTATCACCGCTATGCGGTGATAAGTGC
>DATJUK010000223.1:0-12111 GCA_035502495.1 Solirubrobacterales bacterium | reverse complement strand
CCCCCCCACCTGGGGGGGTTGGCGAGGGCTCTCGCGCGTGGCCGACGGGCGCACGGGGGGTTCGCCGGGTCCGCTTAGGGACGGCTTGTACTGAGGCGGGGCAGCTCTGGCGGGGCGGAGACCCGGAACCTGCCAGGTCCGCCGGCGCCGGGCTCCCAGAAGATGCCCTCGAGCAGCGCCTCGACCGGGACGTCCAGTGCCCCGGCGAGTCGCACCAGGGTCTCGAGCAGGGGCTGGCGCCGACCGCCCTCGAGCAGGCTGATCTGCGTGCGGTGGATCCCCGCGCTGTCGGCGAGGTTCTCCTGGCTCAGCTTCCTGGCCTGTCGTATGTGCAAGAGGTTCTCCCCGAACCTCTCTGACGGAGTCATTTTCTAAGGATTTTCCGGTTTCGGGGGACGATCAACAGAGAGGGATGAGCTATGTTCGCCTTTGGAATCGAGAAATGTGTTGTCCGCATTACACTCTGCTCGTCGGACGACTCGGATATCGGGATATGGGCAGTGGAAAAAGCTAGTTCCTCCAACTTTTGAGAGCAAGGCGTATGACTTTTGTTGAGACTTTAGATGTGACTACAAGCGTTAATCACGCTATGGTGGAGCATGTGGCAGAACTCGACTTCAAAAGTCCGTTCGACGAGCTGAGCGAGCTCCGCGCGGTCTTGACGACCCAGCAGATCGCGGAGCTGACCGGCCTTCGTCGCGAGACGATCTCGCGGGCACGCCCGGACAGCCGCTTGCGGCGGTCGACGGAGAAAGCCTTGGGCGACCTGTACGCGGTGGTAGCGCGGATGAGGTCCGCCGGCGGTGGCGACCTCGGCCAGCTCGACGCGATCCTCCGCCGACCCCAGCCGCTGTTGGGGAACCGCTCGATCGCCGAGCTCCTGCGGGAAGGGAAGGTGGACCTGATCCTCGAGCACCTGGCCGCGCCCGGTCCGGCCGCCGCGGGACAGCTGGAAGAACTTCGGCTAGATCCGGAGACGCTTGCGGCGCTGGGTCCGTCGAGGAGCGCCGCCGACGCCGCGGGGCCTGGGCCGGACCCGCGCCGCGTCGCCGCGCTTCTCGACCACGACCCCGCGCTCGCCGCCCTGTTGCCGGAGATCGAGGCGAGGATCCGGGAGCACTTCGGCGCCGATGCCCAGGTCGAACGGGCAGTGGTCACCGACCCCGACGACCCGGATGCGCGTGCCCATCTCTACCTGCGCATCCGCAGCGGCCTTCCCTTCGACGCGGAGCTCGATCGCCTGACGGCGCTGCTCGACCGGGAGGAAGCGCTGCTCGAGTCCTTCCACGACCGGCTCACGATCGGCACCCTGTGAACTGGGAGGACAACCTGATCCTCGCCAGGGGCCTGGCCACGCAGCCCTTCGAGGTCGCCGAACGCGCCGCCGTGAGCCTCGCTTACTACGGCGCCTTCAACCTGGCCCGGCGTTGGCTGGAAGCGAACGTCACCCCGATCGACAGACGCGGCGCCCACCAGCAGGTCTGGCAGACCTTCAAGGCCGCCGATCGCGCCGACGAGGAGCTCCGCGGCCGATGGCGGATGATCGGACGCCTCGGCGACTCCCTACGCCAACTGCGCAACCAGGTCGACTACGACGACCAGGTCGAGGAACTCGCCGGTCGGACGCCGCGGGCCCTGCGCACCGCCGAACGGATCCTTCAGCTTCTCGCCGGGCTTTAGCGCAGCAGCTCGTCGGTGGTCACCCCAAGTGACGCCGCGAGCTTGACCAGCGGCTCCAACAGGGGTTCTTCGTGTCCGCCTTCGATCGATTCGAGGTGGTCGAGGTCGACCGAGGCGGCCTCCGCCAACTGCCCGGGCGTCAGCCCCTTCTTCTCCCGCTGCTCGATCAGGTTCTGCGCAAACCGCTTTTTGAGGTCCATGTCCGCATACTCTCGGCTCGGGCAGCGGAATCAACAGGCTTCTCGCTGCACTCTTTGCTTTGAATGCAGACTATTCATTGCGCCTGACGACGGACTGTTGCCCGAAAGCTGCATGATGTCGGGCGCGCCTCACAGCGAGCGTTCGTACACGCGGTACCTCTTCACCACGCGGCCGTTCATCGCTTCGAGGCCGGAGTTCATCGCGTGGTTGGTCTCGAGGATGAAGCCCGCCTCGCCGTGTTTGAGGTGGGTGCGGGCGGCGGCTTCGAAGTGTTCGACGTAGAGGAGGGCGGCGACGCCGGTGTGTTGCCACTCGGGCTTGACGCCGAGGAAGCCGACGCGGAGCTGGTCGGTGGTGCGGTTGCGCATCAGGAAATCCCACCAGCCGGTCGGGAGGAGCTTGCCGCCCATCCGCTTCTGCAGCTGGTTGGCGTCCATCACCGTGATCGCCATCGCGATCGTCTCGCCCTCGCGTTCGGCGACCATGAACCATTCCGGCGAGTAGACGAGCTGAAGGTCCAGCGCGTAGGCGTCGAGGTCCTCCTTCGAGTAGGGGACGAAGCCCCAGTTCTCCGACCAGGCCGAGTTGTAGACCTCGGCGAACTTGTCGAGGTCCTTGCGCAGGCCGCGGCGGGTCATCTTGCGCACCTCGACCCCGTACTTCTCGCGGCAGCGCTTGGCGAGTTTCTCGATGATCGGCTTCATCGAGGCGCGGTCGTCGATCGAGAGCTTCCAGGAGAGCAGGTCCATCGCCTTCTCCAGCCCGGCCTCCTCGCAGCGCTGCTGGTAATAGGGGGGGTGCCAGTTCTGGCGGATCAGCGGCTCCAGCTCGAAGCCCTCGATCAGGATCCCGCCCTCCTCGTTCAGGTTGAAGTCCATCGGCCCCAGCATCTGGTCGCAGCCGCGCGCCCGCAGCCAGGCTTCCGCGGTCGCCAGCAGCGCCCGCAGGACCTCCGGGTCGTCTTCGAACTCGAGGAAGCCGAACATCCCCGTGCGGCCGCCGTGGAACCGGTTGTAGGCGAAGTCGATCTGGGCGGTGATCCGGCCGACCACGCGGCCGTCGCGGCGGGCGAGGAAGTACTCGGCCTCGCCGTGCTTGAAGTAGGCGTTCAGCCTCTGGTTGAGGAAGATGCGGCGCTCGATTTTGAGCGGCGTGATCCAGGGCGTCCCCCGGTGCAGGCGGAACGGCAGGTCGATGAATTCCCCCACCTGCCGGCGCCCCTTCACAGTGGTGATCTCGACCGCCACAGCCGCGAAACCTACTGCGCCACCCCGTGCGTTCGCAGTTTTCCCCGCATAGCGGGGAAAACTGCGAACGCACCGAGGGGCGGGCGGGGGGGTCAGGTGAACTTTGCTTCGACTTCGGCGAGGAAGGCGTCGAAGAGGCGTTCGAAGGCGTCACCATCGAGGCTGATTTCCTCGCCCTCCTCGAAGCCCAGCACCGAGGTCTCCGGCGACAGCTTGATCCCCCGCGGGATCGCCACGACCGAGCCGTGTTCGGTCACGCAGGTGGCCAGCACCCGGACCTCGTTCAGCGGATTGCCGTCGTGCGCTTCGACCTTGGGGTTGCGCAGCTCAAACCAGCGGTCGAGCGCGGGCAGCAGCTGGTTCCAGGCCGCCGACCCCGCCCCCACCCGGCGCAGCTCCTCGATCGCGGCGCCGACCGACTCGCGACAGGCGGCCACGTAATGACGGTCGTATCCGGTGCGCAGCAGCATCGGCGACACGCTAGCGCCGCCGCGCCGGCCACGGACCTCACGCCTGCCGCGCCCGTCGGTCAACCCCGCTCGCACCGCTCTCAAGCCGTCCGCCCACGCCGTCGATCTAAGCCCCGATGTCGATCGAACCGGCCCCCTCGAGCCGCATCGCCCTCGCCTGCCGCCGCTTCGGCGACGCCTATCCGCCCCTGCGCCGCCAGTGGCAGATCCGCGGCGCCGGGGCGATCCTCGTCGCGGTCACGCTGTTCTACGTCCCCTGGCTCTTCGCCTCGCTGAACCGCTCCGAGCCGTGGCTCGCCTGGCCCTTCCTCGCCGCCAACGCCCTGACGATCTTCACCGCCCTGCTCGCCGTCTTCAACGCCTGGTGGCGCACCGCCCCGCGGCGGCGCCCGCTCCCGCGCGGCGAGGAGCCCCACGTCGGCGTGATCGTCCCCACCTGCGGCGAGGCCCCGGCGATGATCCTCCGCACCGTGCTCAGCGTCCTCGTCCAGGACTGGCCGGAGGAGAAGCTGACCGTGGTCGTCTCCGACGACCGGGGCGACGCGACGCTGCGCCAGGCCCTGGAGGAGTGGCCGGTCCTCTACCACCGCCCGGTCCCCCGCGACGCCCCCGGCCGCGACGGCGCCGCCAAGGCGGGCAACCTGAACGACGCCCTGGCGATGCTCGACCGCGAGTACCCCGACCTGGCCTACATCGAGACCCGCGACGCCGACGACGAGATGGGCACCACCCACTTCCTCCGCGAGGTGGTCGGCCAGCTGGAGGCCGACCCGGGCCTCGCCTACGTGCAGACGATCAAGGAGACCCAGGTCAGCGCCGGCGACCCGTTCAACAACCGCGAGTCGCTCTTCTACCGCGGCCAGATGCTCGGCCGCAACGCCGCCAACGCGGTCTTCCCCTGCGGCTCCGGGGTCGTCTGGCGGCGCACCGCCCTCGCCTCGATCGGCGAGTTCCCGGTCTGGAACCTGGTCGAGGACCTGCAGTCCGGCTTCGAGGCGCTGAAGCGCGGTTGGCGCGGGATGTACCTGCCGATCGTCGGCGCGGTCGGCCAGCATTCGCCCGAGGACGTCCCCAACGTCTACAAGCAGCGCGGCACCTGGGCGATCGACACCGTGCGGCTGATGCTCTTCAACCGCTGGCGCGGCCTCGACCTGCGCCAGCGCGCCCAGTTCCTCGAACTCCTCCTCTTCTACGTCAACGGCTTCACCGTGCTCGTCTACGTGCCGGCGGTGGCGCTCTCCCTGCTCGGCGTCGTCCCCCTGATCTCCTCCGACCTCGGCTACGTCCAGCACCTGCTGCCGGTGATCCTCGCCACCGAGCTCTGGCTGCTCGCCCTCAACCGCCCCTTCGCCGACCGCCGCACCCGCCAGCGCGAACCGATCCGCGACCTCTGGCGCGTCCGCATCATGTGGACCGGGATGGCCCCGATCTTCATCAAGGCGACGATCCAGGCGGTCCTCGGCGGCCCCCACCGCAAGCCGGTCTACAAGGTCACCCGCAAGGAGGACGACCTGCGCTGGCACTGGCGCCACACGCTCCCCCAGACGACCCTGGTCCTCGCCGTCCTGATCGTCCTCACCTACGCCACCGTCCACCACACCTTCCCCGACCTGGTGCTGCTCCTCGGCTCGATCTACTGGGGCGGCCTGAACATCGTCCTCCTGAGCGGCTTCGTCGCCCGCGGCTGGCACGGCCTCCAGCTCTTCGGCAGAGCGATGGAGCCCGCCGCCCCGGCGGCCGTCGCCGAGCCGAGCCCCTCGGAGCTCACCGTCTAACCCCGCCCCGGGGCGCCCTAGCCGAACTCGATCACGCTGCGGATCCCGTCCTGGGCCTCCATCAGCTCGAAGCCCCGGTTCACCTCGTCCAGCGTCAGCTTGTGGGAGATGAAGGGGGCGACGTCGATCTCGCCGGCCAGCGCGCGGTCGACGAGAACCGGGACCTGGTCGCGACCCTTGACCCCGCCGAAGGAGGAGCCGGCGACGCGGCGGCCGGTGATCAGGAGGCGGGGGACGACGTCGAGCGTCTCGCCCTTGCCCGCCACCCCGGCCACCGTGCAGAGGCCCCAGGCCATCCGCGTCGCCTCCAGCGCCTGCTGCATCACCTTCACGTTGCCGGTCGCCTCGAAGGCGTAGTCGGCGCCGAATTCGCCGTCGGTCATCGCCAGCACCTGCCGCACCGCGTCGGGGCCGCCGATCAGCGTGTCGGTCGCGCCCTGGCCCTCGGCGAGCTCGAGCCGGTCCTCCGACATGTCGACGCAGATGATCCGCTCGGCGCCCTGCAGCCGGCAGCCGGCGACCGCGCCGAGGCCGACCATCCCGGCGCCGAAGATCACGCAGGTCGTCCCCGCCCGCACCGCCGCCGTGTTGATCGCCGCGCCGAGCCCGGTGGAGAGGCCGCAGGCGAAGAGCGCCGCGTGCTCGAACGGAGCCTCCGGGCTGACCTTGGCCAGCGCGATCTCCGGCATCACCGTGTACTCGGCGAAGGTCGAGCAGCCCATGAAGTGGCGGACCTCCTCGCCCTCGCGGGTCAGCCGCACGGTCCCGTCGGGCAGGTGGCCGAGGTTCTGCTCGGCGCGGATCGCCATGCAGAGGTTGGTCCGCGGGTCGACGCAGTGGACGCACTCGCGGCACTGCGGCGAGAAGAGGGTGACGACGTGGTCCCCGACCGCCACCGAGCAGACCCCCTCGCCGACCTTCTCGACCACCCCGGCGCCCTCGTGCCCGAGCACCGCGGGCGCGTAGCCGGACGGGTCGGCCCCGGAGGCCGTGTACATGTCGGTGTGACAGACCCCGCACGCTTCGAGGCGGACCAGCACCTCTCCCGCACGCGGCTCGGCCAGCTCGACCTCCTGGACGGCCAGCGGCTGCCCGAACTCCTCCAGGACCGCGGCACGGATCTTCACCCTGGCTCTCCTTCCGTAGGGACGCTCCGACTCCGACCGATCCTAATGTCCGGCCGCCGGGCAACATCCGTCTACGTCAGTAGTTGGTATTAAGTAGCGTGGGTACGGGGCCGAAATGCAGAAGATGCCCCCCTTCGCGCACCCGAAAGTCCCTGCACGTCTCGCACTCGCCGCGGCCGCGGCCCTGATCGCCGTGGGCGCGCTCTTCGCCTTCCGGGCGACCGGCGCCCAGGGCGGCGATCCGACCTGCCAGGGCAAGCCGGCGACGATCGTCTCCAACGCGGCGCTGATCCGCGGCACCAAGGCCCCCGACGTGATCGTCGCCGGCCCCGGCGCCAACACGATCCACGGCGAAGGCGGCAACGACCTGATCTGCGGGGGCGAAGGCGACGACACGATCTACGGCGAACGCGGCGTCGACAGGATCTACGGCGAAGGCGGCGACGACACGATCTACGGCGAACGGGGATCCGACACGCTCGACGGCGGCCCCGGCGACGACAGGATCTACGGTGGCCGCGGCTCCGACCGCATCGAAGGCGGCGAAGGCTCCGACCTGGTCGAGGGCGAACAGGGCAACGACACCGTCAGCGGCGGCCCCGGCGACAAAGACGTCGTCGAGGGCAACCAGGGCGACGACACGCTCAACGGCGGGGCCGGCAACGAAGACGTGATCATCGGCGGCACCGGCAACGACAAGATCGACGGCGGCCCGGGCGAACACGACATCGCCGACTACGCGGGCACCGGCGGCGCGGTGACGATCAACCTCGCGACCCAGAGCGTCACCGGCGCCGAGGGCGAGCACCTGGAAGGGATCGAGGACGCGATCGGCGGCTCCGGCAACGACACGCTGATCGGCTCGCCGACGACCGCCAACCGCCTCGACGGCGGGCCCGGCAGCGATCACCTCGAGGCCGCCGGCCCCGGCGACGCCGCCTTCGGCGGCCCCGGCTCGGACCAGTGCACGGGCGGCTTCGCCGAAGAAACCTCCTGCGGGCCCTCGGCGGGCGCCAACGGCCTGGCGGTCGAAATCTACGAGTCGATCGACGGCAAGTCGACGCTGATCCTCACCGGCACCTCCGGCCCCGACCAGGGCACCGTCAACTTCGGCGGCGGCAAGTGGACGATCAGCGGCGCCGACGTCACCAACGGCGACCCGACCAACCCCGACTGCGTCGGCACCGGCGGCACCATCACCTGCACCGGCAAGGTCGACGCGATCGAAGCCAACATGGGGGCGGGCAACGACGAAATGGTGATCGGCCAGAGCGTCCCGCACTCGGTGCCCGCGAGCCTCGAAGGCGGCCCCGGCTCCGACAAGCTGGTCGGCGGCCCCGGCAACGACGTCCTCTACGCGGGCGAAGACCACGATCCCGACACGCTCGAAGGGGGCGGCGGCAACGACGTCCTCTACGGGGTCAACATCTTCCACCCGCGCAAGGACTCGGGCCCGGCGACGATGAACGGCGGCCCCGGCTCCGACCTGATGATCGGCGGCCAGCCCTGCGACGGCGACACCTTCAACGGCGGCCCGGGGGCCAACGACAGCGCCTCGTTCGCGCGGATCCACAACAGCGGCATCTTCGTCGAGGCGACGATCGGCGGCGCGGTGATCGACCCCGACGTGCACGGCTGCACCCCCGGCCACATCGACTCCTCGACCGAGAAGATCGAGGGCTCGCCGGGGCCCGACATCCTCACCGGCGACAACGGGCCCAACACGCTGCTGGGCCGCGGCGGCAACGACAAGCTGGACGGCAAGGGCGGCGTCGACGACTGCATCGGCGGCGGCGGTCACGACAGCGCGACGAACTGCGAGAAGGAGGCATCCATCCCCTAGCCCCGTGGCCGGCGCGCGACGCCGGTCGCGGGCTCAGAGGGCGGTCAGCCGGGCCAGCTCGGAGTCGGTGAGCCGGAGCTGGACGGAGTCGAGCAGGGGGGCGAGCTGGTCGACGGTGCGGGCGCTGGCGATGGGGGAGAGGACCGTGGGCTGGGCGCCGAGCCAGGCGACGGCGACGGAGGCCGGCGCGACGCCGTGGGTGGCGCTGATCTCGTCGAGGGCGCTCAGCAGGCGTTCGCCGCGCTCGTCCAGGTACTGGGCGGCGCCGGCGGCGCGGGGGCTGTCGATCTCGACGCCGGGGCGGTACTTGCCGGTGAGGAAGCCTCGGGCGAGCGCGTAGAAGGGGAAGACGGGGACGCCCCAGCGCTCGCACACCGGGCGCTGGTCGGTCTCGAAGCCGCGCTCGACCAGGTTGTAGTGGGGCTGCAGGGCGACGTAGCGGGGGAGCCCTTCGCGCTCGGCGACCTCCAGCGCCTCCGCCAGCCGCGCCCCCGAGTAGTTGGAGGCGGCGATGTAGCGGACCTTGCCCGCCGCGATCAGCTCGGCGAAGCCGCCCAGGGTCTCGGCCAGCGGCGTGTCGGCGTCGTCGAAGTGGGCGTAGTAGAGGTCGATCGTCTCGACCCCGAGCCGCCGCAGGGAGTTCTCGGCGGCGGCGCGGATCGTCTCCGGGCGCAGGTCGCGGAAGCCCTCGAGTTTGCCCACCTTGGTCGCGATCACGAAACCGTCGGGCCGGCCTCGGGCGGCCAGCCATTCGCCGATGATCGTCTCCGACTCGCCGCCCTTGTTGCCGGGCGCGCCGGCCATGTAGACGTCGGCCGTGTCGAGGAAGTTGCCGCCCGCCGCGGCGTAGGCGTCGAGGACGGCGAAGGACTCCTCGCGGTCGGCGGTCCAGCCGAAGACGTTGCAGCCGAGGTTGAGGCCGAAGACGTCGAGATCGGTGCGCGGGATCAACGCCACTGGACGTCCGAGTCTAGGGACCGAGGTGCCTCGGCCCGCGACGCCGGCCACCCGGCAATTTCCGGCCGGCGAAATCCACGACATCCGGCTGTGCAAACGTTCGCCGACGATCGCGAGTCGATAGGTTTCCGATACGCATGAATGTGCGGGGCGGCGGGTACGCCGTCAGCGGTTGGAAGGCGTTCGCCGGCGGCACCAGAATTCGGAAAGGTTGGAGCGGTGAAAGAGAAAGAACTGGGGCTCAAATTCTGGGCAGCAGTGGCGGTAAGTGCGATCGGGATGGGCGTCGTGCTCGCGTTCGTCGCCGGCTTCTTCCTCGGTCACTTCACCGGGCATTCCTCCACCACCACGGTCGCCTCCGGCCAGGTCCAGGAAACGACCGAACCCTCCGAAGAAGGCGAAAAGGTCACCACCTCCAACGGGATCACGCTCGCCCCCAAGTTCACCGCCGAAGAACTCTACGAATACGCCGGTGACAACTGGA
The DNA here is from genome assembly GCA_035502495.1 of Solirubrobacterales bacterium. Classification (GTDB taxonomy): domain Bacteria; phylum Actinomycetota; class Thermoleophilia; order Solirubrobacterales; family 70-9; genus VAYN01. The sequence continues at coordinate 2,327 of DATJUK010000223.1, read as the reverse complement.
TCAGCAACGGTGGCGGCACCACCAACGCCCGCTTCTCGACGCTCGACGAAATCAACACCGAAAACGTCAAGGAATTGAAGGGCGACTGGGTCACCAAGATCGGCGCCAACGCCACCGCGGCGAAGTTCTCCGCCGAGGGTCAGGCAATCGAGTACGAAGGCACGATCTACATCTCCGACGGCGCCGACGACGTCTTCGCGATCGACGCCTCGGACGGCCATCGCCTCTGGACCTACGAACCGCACCTGCCCCCCGACCCGCTCGGCGAAGTCGTCTGCTGCGGCTGGGACAACCGCGGCGTCGCGATCGGCGACGGCATGGTCTTCGTCTCGCAGCTGAACGGCGCCCAGGTCGCGCTCGACCAGGAAACGGGCAAAGTGAAATGGAGCACCAACGTGGTCAAGCCGCGCTCCGGCTTCTCGATCACCAGCGCGCCGCTCTACTACAACGGCAAGGTGTACGTCGGCGGCTCCGGCGGCGAGTACGGCGTCCGCGGGCGCCTGACCGCGCTGAACGCCGAAACCGGCAAGGAAGAATGGAAATTCTGGACCACCCCGTCGCCGAGCGAAACGGGCGGTGACACCTGGCCGAAGGGCACCGATGCCTACAAACACGGCGGCGCCTCGATCTGGAACACGCCGACCGTGAACCCGGAAACGGGGATGCTCTTCTTCTCCACCTCGAACGCCTCCCCGTGGGTGGGCGACGAACGGCCGGGCGAAAACCTCTTCACCTCCTCGATCGTCGCGCTCGACGCCGAAACCGGCGAATACAAATGGCACTACCAGCAGGTCCACCACGACCTCTGGGACTTCGACTCGCCGTCGCCGACCGTCCTCTTCAAAGGCGAAATGAACGGCGAAATGCGCGAAGGCGTGGGCGAGCCCTCGAAGACCGGTTGGGTCTACCTGGTCGACCAGAAGACCGGCAAACCGATCTACCCGATCCCCGAGGTCAAGGTCCCGCAGGATCCGGCGCAGAAAACCTGGCCGACGCAGCCGGAGCCGACGATGGAACCGTTCAGCCCGATCGAAGCGACTCCCGAAGCCGTGGAAAAAGCCGAAGAAGCGGTCGCCTCGAGCAAACCGAAACCGAAAATCGTCGGCAGCAAAGTCTTCACCCCGCAGAGCTCGGACCCCAACGTGATCAACCTCGGGGCGAACTCGGCGGTCGGCGGCGACAACTGGCCGCCCTCTTCCTATGACCCGGAAAAGAACCTGTACTTCGTCTGCTCGCAGAGCGGCGCGCTGGGGCTGGTGGTCCCGCCCGAACCGCAGAAATACGTGGAAGGCGAAACGTACATCGGCTCCGACACGATCGTGGCCACCGGGTTCAACACCAAAGGCTTCCTGACCGCGTACGACATGTCGACCGGGAAGATCAAGTGGCAGAACGAATTCCCCGAATCCTGCTACTCCGGCGCCGTCACCACGGCCGGCGGCCTGGTGTTCGTCGGCCAGAACAACGGCGAACTGCAGGCGTTCGACAGTGAAACCGGCGAAAAACTCTGGAGCTTCCAGACCGGCGCCGGCGCCAACACGACGGTGACCCCCTTCGAAGACGAAGGCGAAGAGAAAATCGCCTTCTACGCGGGCGGTAACTCGCTCGCCGCTACCTCGCACGGCGAAAACTTCTGGGTCTTCTCGCTCAGCGGCACGCTGGAATCGGAGCAGGGCACCGAAAAGGAAGCCGAAGGCACCGAGCACGCCGGCGAGGAATCCGCCGAAGAAACCGAAGGCGGCGAAGAAGCCGGCGAGAACGAAGAAGCTCAGGGCGGCGAAGAAAAGGTCGAAGGCAAAGAAGCCGCCGAAGCCGGCGCGCCGAACGCCGAAGCCGGCAAAGAAGTGTTCGCCGAACAGTGCTCGGTCTGCCACGGCGCCACCGGCCACGGCGGCAACGGCGGTCCTGACCTGACCACGATGCCGAAAGCCAAAGAACAGAAAGGCGCCGAAGAACAGGTGACCAACGGCGGCGGCGGGATGCCTCCTTTCAAAGGCGTCCTCAGCGAAGAAGAAATCAAGAACGTCGCCGCCTACGTGGTCGAACACATCGTCGGCGGCAAATAGCCGCCGACGCATGATCGGAGCGCGACGAGGATGAAGGCGAGGTCGACGCTCTCCCTCGTCCTCTTCGCCTTGGTCGGCGTCGCGCTCCTCGCCGGCTGCGGGGGAGGCGGGTCGACCGGCTCCGGTGGGTCGTCCGGCGGCTTCGCCGCCACCGCCGAAGCCGCCTGCGCCAAGGCCGACAAGCAGATCGCCGCGCTCGGCACGCCGCAGCAGGCCGACGTCCTCGAATACATGGAACGCACCGAAGCGGTGATCGAGGAG
>DATJUK010000222.1:0-4709 GCA_035502495.1 Solirubrobacterales bacterium | reverse complement strand
CCCCCCCGGGGGTGGGAAGTCGATCTCGTAGCCTGAACGAGGGTTCACCAGGCAGGAGACGTGGCCGCCGACCAGGGAGCGGTCGATGCACGCCTGGTCGCAGCTGATGCAGACGTTGAGGGGAGCGCGCCGGCGGCCCTTCTCGACGATCCGAGGGTCGGCCAGGAACGGCCGCGACATCGAAACCAGGTCTACGCCCCCTCCCGCGAGGATCGCGTCCGCGTCGCCGAGTCTGTTCACCCGGTTGCCCGCGATCACCGGCACGGCCGCCGTGGCCGCCGCGGTGGTGGCCGTGCCGGCGAACGACGCCGCCTCTCCATTCACCGCGCTTCGAAGCTGTTCCGCCCAGGGCACGAACGCGCCGCTCGGCACCGCCCCCTGCACGGTCGGCACCGGCGATTCATGCCACCCGACCCCGAGGTTCAGCGCATCGACCCCCGCCGCCACGAGCCCTCGGGCGAACGCCTCGACCTCCTCCCACGGCCGCGACGCGGGCATCAACTCCGCCCCCGTCATCCGGAACAGCACCGGGAACCCGTCCCCTACCGCCTCCCGCACCGCGCTCGCGACCTCGATCCCGAAGCGCATCCGTCCCTCCGCGTCGCCGCCCCAAGAGTCGTCCCGCACGTTCGTCACCGGCGAGAGGAACTGGTCGACGAGGTAGCCCTCCGACCCCATCACCTCGACCGCCGCGAACCCTAGCTCCCGCGCCAGCCGCGCCCCGGCGGCGAACTGGGCCACGACCTCCCAGACCTCGTCCTCGCCCAGCGCCCGCGGCTCGACCCGCGACACCCGGCTCATCACCGCCGACGGCGCCACCACCTCGCCTGGCGAATCGGCCAGGGCGTAGCGCCCGGCGTGGAACAACTGCAACGCGATCCGCGCCTCCGTGCCCTCGGTCGCCGCCGCGACGCGCTCCAGCGCCCGCCGCGCCCCTCCCGCGGTCGACCTGACCGGCGCCCCGCCTGTCGCGGTCGACTCAGCCCGCGCTGTAGGTGGGCTCGGTCGACCGCCCTCGGCGGGCGATGGATAAGGACGACCCCCCTCGGGGGACGGTGGGCTCGGTCGACCGCCCTCGGGGCGCGGCGCGTAGGGTCGACCGCGCTCGGTGGGCCCGGCGAGGATTCCGTAGCTCGCATCGGCGGCGCCGTCCGCGGACACCGCCCAGCCGCCGGTGACGATCAGGCCGGCGCCGCCGAGCGCGCGCTCGCGGTAGAAGGCCGCCAAGCGCTCACCCGCGTCGGCGCGCCCCTCCAGCCCGAGGTGCATCGACCCCATGACGATGCGGTGGGGGAGCCTCAGGCCGCCGATCGCGAACGGCGTGAAGACGTGGCGCAGCGCCTCCGACGCGTCGGTTTCGCCCGCGTCAGGCATCGGACGCGGCGCCCGCGTCCTGGCCCGGCAGCCGCAGCGCCTCGCCGGCGTCGTCGAAGAACGGCGGCGCGATCACGGTCAGGCCGCCGTCGACGACCAGCGACTGCCCGGTGATGTACTCGGAGCGCGGTTCGAGCAGGAACTCGACCGTGTCGGCGACCTCCTTCACCGTCCCCATCCGCCCCTTCGGGATCTTCGGCAGCACCACGTCGAGCCCCGGCATCCCGTCGACGCCGTAGAAGTAGGCCGACGAGTCGCTCTCGATGATCCCGCCGTTGACCGCGTTGACGTTGACCCCGAGCGGCGCGAACTCGACCGCCATGTAGCGCACGTAGGCCTCCAGGGCGGCCTTCGCGGCGCCGAGGGCGGCGTAGGTCGGGTAGGCGCGGATCGAGCCATACGACGACAGCGTCACGATCCGCCCGCCGTCGACCATCAGGTCCACAGCCCGCTGCGCGCCGAGCACGAAGGAGCGGATGTTCATCGCGTAGGTGCGGTCGAGGTGGTGCAGCTTCAGGTCCTTGATCAGCTTGAAGGCCGCCGCCGCCGCGTTGTCGACGAAGTAGTCGAGCCGGCCGAACTCGTCGCGGGCGGCGTCGAAGAGCCTGTCGATGTCCTCCGGCGACTCCACGTCCGCCTGCACGGCGATCGCCCGCCCGCCGCGCTCCCGCACCCCGGCGACGACCTCCTCGGCCAGGTCCTCGTTGACCTTGTAGTTGACGACCACCGAGCCGCCCTGGTCGGCGAGCGAGAGCGCCAGCGTGCGCCCGATCCCCCGCGAGCTGCCCGTGATCAGCGCGACCTTCCCTGCCGCGAACCCTTCACCGGCGGGCGCCCCGCCCGCCGCGTCGGAGCCGGCCATCTCAGCCCAGCTCCCGCTCGGCGATCGACGCGTGCACCGGGGCGAAGACCTCGCGCGCGATGATCGTCTTCTGGATCTCGTTGGTGCCCTCCTCGAAGCGCTGCGCGCGCGCGTCGCGGTAGACCCGCTCGATCGGCTCCGACGCCCAGAAGCCGATCCCGCCGTGCGCCTGCAGCGCCTTGTCGGTGACCCGGCCGAGCATGTCGACCGCGGTCAGCTTCGCCATCGAGGAGAGGACCGCGGCGTCGGCGGCGCCCGCCTCCCAGCGCCGCGCCGCGTGCAGGGCGAGCTGGCGCGAGGCTTCGATGTCGGCGGCATTCTCGGCGAGGGCGAAGGAGATCGCCTGGCGCTGCGAGAGCGGCTTGCCGAAGGTGACCCGCCGCGCCGCGTGCTCCGCCGCCAGCTCCTGCGCCCGCCGCGCCAGCCCGACGCAGGTCATCGCCACCGCGATCCGGCTCGGGGTGAGGAAGCCGCCGAAGGCGACCTGCAGCCCCTTGCCCTCCTCGCCGAGCGTGTCGGACACCGGCACCGGCGCCCGGTCGAAGACCAGGTGCGCGTGGTCGGTCCCGCGCACGCCGAGCGACTCGCCCTTGTCCTCGACCGAGACGTTCGGCGTGTCGCGGTCGACCAGCAGCGCCACCGTCCCCTCGGCCCCGCTCGTCCCCGCCAGGCGCGCGAAGAGCAGCCAGCGGTCGCAGCTCACCCCGAAGGTGATCAGGTGCTTCTCGCCCGACAGGTAGTAGGTGTCACCCTCGCGCTCCACCTCGCAGCGCAGGTCGGCGCCGGTCCCGGCGGTCGGCTCGGTCAGCGTGAAGGCGACGGTGAGGTCGCCGGTCACGGCGGGCATCACGTAATCGCGCCGCTGCTCCTCGGTCGCGAACTGGTCGACCGAGCGCCACACCCCGTTGGCGACGTGGACGATCATCCGCAGCGAGGCGTGCGACATCGAGAAGAGCTCCAGCAGCTCCAGGTAGCGCGAGAAGGGGATCCCGCGCCCGCCGTACTCGGCCGGCCCGGCGAGCGAGAGGTAGCCGCGCTCCTTCAGCTCCGTCCGCAGCGCCGCCGGCACCGCCCGCTCGGCCTCGATCCGCCGCGTCCACTCCTCGCCCTCCGCGGCGACGTAGGCGGCGATCTCCGCCTTCAGCTCCTCGAAGCCCGACTCGTCGAAGGTCTCGGGCAGGGGGATCGCGGCTTGCGGGCTCATCGGACGGGCTCCTCTTCGGTCTCGGTCGGGATCGGGTTCGGCTCCGGCCGGAGCCCCTTCGCCCGCTCGCGCAGGACGAACTTCTGGATCTTTCCACTCGGCGTGCGCGGCATCGCCTCGATCGTCTCGACCCGCTCCGGCCAGTAGTGCTTCGACATCTCCTGCGAGTCGAGCCACTCGCGCACCTCGGCGAGGCCGAACGCGCCCGCGAAGTCGGGATCGCGGACGACGAAGGCGCAGGCGCGCTCGCCCAGCCGCTCGTCGGGCATCGCCACGATCGCCACCTCGGCCACCGCCGGGTGCTCGTGCAGCAGCTGCTCGATCTCGGCGACCGGGACCTTCTCGCCGCCGCGGTTGATGATGTCCTTGACCCGGCCGGTCAGCCGCAGGTAGCCGTCGCCGTCGATCGTCGCCAGGTCGCCGGTCCGGTACCAGCCGTCGGCGGTCATCGCCGCGGCGGTGAGGTCGGGACGGTCGAGGTAGCGCTCGAAGAGGCAGCGCGACGTCACCTGGAAGTTGCCCTCCTCGCCCGGCCCGAGCACGTTGCCGGCGTCGTCGACGATCCGGATCCGCGTGCCCGCCAGCGCCCGGCCGTCGGTGCCCCAGACCTTGGCCGGGTCGTCGCCGGGGGCGGCCAGCGCGCCGAGGCAGGACTCGGTCGAGCCCCAGGCGCCGCAGACCGAGGCGGAGAGCACGGTGGTCGCCCGCTCGGCCAGCGCCCGCGGCACCGCGGCGCCGGTGACGACGAAGATCCGCAGCGCCGGCGGCGCCACCTCCTCGCCCGCCTCGATCACGCGCACGAGGTCGGCGAGGAACGGCGTCGCCGCCTGTACGAAGGTGCCGTCCCACTCGCGCAGCGCCGCGGCGCCCCGGCGCGCGTCCCAGACGTCCTGGATCACCTGGGTCGAGCCGAGCGCGAAGCTCAGCCACATCCCGTAGAGCAGCCCGGTCTGGTGGGCGAGCGGGGTGGGGATGAAGATCGTGTCGTCGCGCCCGAGCCCGAGGTGCTCGACCTCCATCATCGCCGCGCGGGTGAGCGCGTCGTAGCGGTGCAGCACGCCTTTCGGCTCGCCGGTCGAGCCGGAGGTGAAGAAGAGTTGGGAGAGCGCCGTCGGGGCCGGTTTGCGGGCGACGATCGCCTCGGCGTCCGGCTCCTGCGCGGCGACCGCGGCGGCGAAGTCGTGCCAGCGCACGCCGTCAGTCTCGGGGAGCGCGGGAGCGCCCTCGGCGCCGACCACGATCACGTGCTCGACCCCCTGTCGAGGGGGC
>DATJUK010000221.1:0-4622 GCA_035502495.1 Solirubrobacterales bacterium | reverse complement strand
GTCGATGGGCCGAAAAGCGCTCTTATAGAGCGCTTTTCGGCCCATCGACGGGGTCAGCCGAAGACCTTGCGCAGGCGGGCGAGCTCGCGCAGGCTGCCGCGCGGGCGGATCTTGCGGCGCAGCATCATCTTCAGCGGGTTCGCGTCCGGTTTGGTCGAGGCGAGCCAGTCGGCCCAGGTGCTCTCGATCGTCACCGCGGGGTTCGCCGCGATGCCCGGCTCGGCGCGGGTCGAGCCGTTGTCGATCGTCAGCGTCCAGGGCTCGGCGTCGCTGAACTTCCACTGGTAGACGAGCGGGGTGCCGTTCGCCGCCGCCGGGTCGGCGACCCGCGCGGTCATGTCGAAGTAGAGGCGCATCAGCTCCGGGTCGGTGCTCGGCCTGACGCTGTCGTCGACCGGCCCGAGGATCCCGCCGAGCATCATCTTCACCTGGTTGGCGGCGATCGCCTCCTCCGACTCGTCCGCGTCGAAGGGGAAGACGCCGGGCGGCATCTCCTCGGTCGGGAAGCCGATCGTGCGCCAGCGCTGGCGCACCAGCTTGAGCCCGAAGGTGTAGATGTCCTCCATGGTGAAGCCGTAGCACTCGGTGTAGGAGCGGTCGAGGTTCGGCGGCCGGAAGACGGCGGGCATGTAGGCGAGCACTTCCTTCAGCAGCTCGACCACCGCCGCCCGGCATTCCTCGCCGTAGGGCTGCGACAGGTCGAGCAGCTCGGAGAGGACTTTGACGCCGAAGCCGATGTGGCGCTGCTCGTCGCGGGAGACGTTCGCCATCCCGGCGCTGAAGCCGGGCAGCGCCTCCTCCTTGGCGAAGAAGTCCTCGATGAAGTGCTGGCCGGGCTGGGCGAGGCTGCCCTCGACGATCAGGTGGTAGAGCGTGATCGCCTGCGCGTACTTGGGCAGCGAGGTGTCCTTGCGCAGCTCCTCCGCCATCCGGTCGAGCCGGTCGAAGACGCCGAGGTAGCCCCAGTTCAGCTGCGGCAGGGTGGAGGCGAGCGTCTCCTCGAGGATCTCGCCGTCGACCCCGACCACCTCCTTGAAGAAGCGGTGGAAGAAGAGCGAGTGGCGGACCTCGTCGACCTGCTGGGTGGCGAGGAAGTAGGACTGCTCCTCGGTCGGCGCCGCGGTGACGTAGGGGGCGAGGGTGTCGGCGACCCGGTCCTCGCCGTAGAAGAACATCGAGTAGATCCACATCGCCGAGCGCCGCTGGATGTCGGAGAGGCCGGCCCAGCCGGCGGTGTCGGCGGAGAAGTCGATGTCGTAGGCGCTCCAGTTGCCCTGCTCCCATCGCCGGTAGAGGTCCTCATAGGTGACGTTCTCCATCAGACGCTGAGAGGCGACGCTCATCTCTTCCCCGTTTCGTGTCGAGTTCGGCTGTCCTCGCAGACTAGCGCGCGACTGGCCGGCCAGCCAGTACCCGGTCGCGCGTCGCGATGCGAAACGGGACCGGGCGCCGCGCTCGGTCTCCCGGGCGCGGCCCGACGCCTGTCGCGCGATGCGGCCGCTCCCGCCGAGCGGCTCGCCGAAACCGTCAGCCGACCTCGGCCGGGACCTCGATCTCGCGCTTGACGATCTTGCCGGTCGGGCCTTTCGGCAGCTCCTCCAGGAACCAGACCACGCGCGGGTACTTGTAGGCGGCGATCCGCTCGCGCACCCAGGCGCTGATCTCCTCGCCCGCGACCTCCTCGCCCGGCTCCAGCACCACCGCCGCGCCGACCTCCTCGCCCCACTCGGGGTGGGGCACGCCGAGGACCGCGGCTTCGCGGATCGCCGGGTGCTCGTAGAGCAGCTCCTCGACCTCGCGCGGGTAGACGTTGTAGCCGCCGCGGATGATCATGTCTTTCTTGCGGTCGACGACGAAGAAGTAGCCGTCCTCGTCTTCGCGGCCGAGGTCGCCGCTGTGGAACCAGCCGTCGCGGATCGCCTCGGCGGTCGCCTCGGGCCGCTCCCAGTAGCCCTTCATGATGTTGTGGCCGCGGATCGCGATCTCGCCGACCTCGCCCTGCGGCACCTCCTGGTCGTTCTCGTCGACGATCCGCATCTCCACCTTTTCGATCGGGGTGCCGATCGAGCCCGGCTTGCGCACCTGTTCGGGGTGGCCCGAGCAGGCGACCGGCGAGGTCTCGGAGAGCCCGTAGCCCTCCATCAATTCGGTCCCGAACGCCTCTTCGAACCCGTGCAGCACCTCGATCGGCATCGACGCCCCGCCGGTCATGCAGATCCGCAGCGCCGAGGTGTCGAACTTCTCCCGGTCGGGATGGTGGAGCAGCGCCCCGAACATCGTCGGCACCCCGTAGAAGTGGGTGACGCCGTCGCGCTCCATCGTCGCCAGCGCCTCGCCGGGGTCGAATTTGGGCACCAGCGTGAGGCAGGCGCCGTTGCGCATCGAGGCGTTCATCGCCACCGTCTGGCCGAAGCTGTGGAAGAGCGGCAGCGCCCCGAGGACGACGTCGCCGGCGTCGACCAGCAAGGTGGTCCGCGCGGCGATCTCGGAGTTCTGGTCGAGGTTGCGGTGGGCGAGCGCGGCGCCCTTCGGCTTGCCGGTCGTGCCCGAGGTGTAGAGGATCACCGCGGTGTCCTCGGCGTCGACCGCGGCGACGTCGGCGGCCGGCTCGAGCCCGGCGAGCACCGCCGCGAGGGACTCCGGCTCGACCTCGACCAGCCCGGCGCCCGCGTCCTCGGCCCCGGCGCGGGCCTCGTCGACGAACCCGTGCCAGGCGAGCAGCAGCTTGGCCCCGGAGTCCTCCAGGTAGAAGGCGATCTCGCGCCGTTTCAGCAGCACGTTCATCGGCACGACGACGCCGCCGGCCCGCAGGATCCCGTAGTAGAGGACCGGGAACTCGGGCACGTTCGGCAGCATCAGGCCGATCCGGTCGCCGGGCTCGAGGCCGCGCTCGCGCAGCAGCGTCGCCACGCGCGCGGCTCCGTCCTCCAGCTCGCCGTAGCTGAGCGTCCGATCGCCCAGCCGGATGGCCGGCGCGGCGGCGTCGCGCGCGGCGCTCTCGGTGACGATCGAGGCCAAGTTCGTTCCCATCTGCGTCCCTTCCCGGTCGGGTTACCCAGTGCGAGTGTAGTGCCGTGGGCGCCGGGGCCGGCCGGTTCGCCGGCCCGCTCCGCTAGGCTCGCGGCGTGGACGATCTCGGCTCCAAGGTCTCCTACCTCGTCGCCCGACGCGGCATCCCCGTCTACTCCAGCGACGAGGTGAAGCTGGGGACGGTGGTCGAGGTGCTCGACGCGCCCGAGGCCGACCTCTTCGACGGCATCATCTTCGACACCACGCACAACCGGCCCGGCGGTCACAAGTTCGTCGACGCGCCGGAGGTCGAGGGGATCTACGAGAACGGCGTCCTGCTGACCATCGACGCCGCGGCGGCCGCCAAGCTGGGCGCACCGGGGAAGAACCCGGGGTCGATCGAGGTGTCGCCGGACGACGTCGCGGGGGAGCCGGGGCCGAGCTTCTGGCGGCGGGCGTGGGATCTGCTGTCCGGTAAAGGATGAGCTCGCCGCGAGCGCGTGAAAGGGGCGGAGACCCATCGGGCGCGGCTGACGGCGCAGGGGCTGGCGACCCGGCCGGGGCGGGATCCGGTTGAGGTAGCCGAGCGGTTGCTCGCGATCCAGGGGCAGGATCCGCGGGGCGCGAGGTTGGCGGTGCGGGCGCGGAGCGAGGGGCCGGCCGCGTCGGACGTGGATCGGGCGCTGGAGGAGCGGCGGTTGGTCGTCACCTGGGTGAATCGGGGGACGCTGCACTTGATCCGGGCGGAGGACTATCCGCTGCTGCAGGCGGTGACCACGCCGCCGCTCTGGACCTCCTGTCGGACGCGGCTGCGCCAGACCGGGGTGGGGGATCGGGCCGAGCGGGGGATCGAGGTGGTCGCGCGGGCGCTCGAGGACGGGCCGCGCACGCGCGCCCAGCTGCGCGACGCCCTCGACTCCGCCGACGTCCCGACCGCCGGCCAGGCCCTCGTCCACGTCCTCTTCTACGCCTCCCTTCACGGCGTCTGCGTCCGCGGCCCGATGGTGGGCGCCGAACAAGCCTTCGTCTCCGTCCGCGACTGGCTCGGCCCCGAGGCGGCAGCCCGAACGGGCCCCGCCGGCGACCGCGACGCGTCCCTCGGCGAGCTCGCCCGCCGCTACCTGGTCGGCCACGGCCCCGCGACCGCCGCCGACCTCGCCCGCTGGGCCGGCCTGCCGCTGCGCGACGCCCGCGCCGGCCTCACCGCGATCTCCCGCCGCCTCGTCGACCTCGGCGATGGTCTCGTCGACCTGCGCAAGCGCGAAGAGCCCGCGCCGCTCCCCGAGCCCCGACTGCTCGGCGCCTTCGACCCCCTCCTGCTCGGCTGGGCCTCGCGCGAGGCGGTGATCGGTCCGCACAAGGGCCTGGTGACCACCAACGGCATCTTCCGTCCCTTCGCCCTGGTCAAGGGCCGCGCCGTCTCCACCTGGCGCCTGCCCAAGGGCAAGGTGGAGATCGAACACCTCGAGAAGGTCACGAAAAAGGCAGCCGCCGGCCTGGAAGCCGACGCAACCGCCGTCGAAGCCTTCCTCTCAACCTAGCCTCGTCGCCATCAGCGCCAGCACACGCACCCCGCCGCGCAGTGAGTTCGCACTTATCGCCGCATAGCGGCG
>DATJUK010000220.1:0-15487 GCA_035502495.1 Solirubrobacterales bacterium | reverse complement strand
TGGCGGCCCGGGCAGGCTGTGGCCGCCACGAGACGCCCGGGACGCGAGCCTTTCGCAGGGAGGTACGAGGGTCCGTGCGCGTCCCGTGGGACGTCACCGAGATGTGGCAGCCACCGTCGCCGAACAGGCGCTGTGGAGCTTTCCTCTCGCATAGAGAGAGTTTCTCTCCACAGCAAGGTGCTGACCGATGGGGAAACCCCGCCAGACGTCACATCTCGGTGACGATCCGCACGCCTGTGTGAAGATCCTCCCGTCGCTGTGACGCTTCCCTGGCGTCTCCGCACCTCTCGCCGCACCCTCGGCCCCTCCCGGCGCACCCTCGGCCTCTCTCCCAGCACCCTCCGCCCGCTCCCAGCACCGTCGGCCCTCTCCCAGCACCCTCCGTCCTCTCCCAGCACCGTCAGCCCTCTCCCGGCACCCTCCGTCCTCTCCCAACGCCCTCGGCCTCTCTCCCGGCACCTTCCGCCCCTCTCCACGCGCCCTCGGCCGCCTCGGCACGGCCACGGCCTGCCCAGGGCGTGGCGAGACGGGCGGGCGCGTCCCTCGACCAGAAGGCCCTCGACGCGGCGCTGGGCGCGGATCGCTCAGCGGGGCTGGTTTCGCGCGTACATCAGCGAGGCCGGGGTGGTGAGGTCCTCGCCGGTCTCCAGCAGGGTCTTCAGGCCGGAGAGGATCATCGGCCAGCCGCCCCAGAGTTCGTCGTTGGCCTCCGCGTCGAGCTGGTCGTGGGTGACCCGCAGCCGGCAGGAGTCCTCGCCGACCGGGTCGATCTCCCAGGTCACCCGCGAGGTCCCTTCCTTGCGCACGTCCTCGCTCCAGAGCGCGGTGAAGGTCTGCACCAGGCGCCTCGGCGGGTCGACCTCGACGTTCTCGCCGGCGGCGATGTCGACCACGCCGGGGACCCCGGAGCGGTACTCCGACCCCTCGGTCCAGTCGGACTCGGTGCCGACGCCGAAGCTGTAGCGCTTGCGCATCTCACCGTCGGTGATCGCCTCCCAGAGCCGCTCGGGGCTGGTCTTGATGTAGATCTCGAACACGGTCATCGTGCCGCGGCCGCCGACCACGGTGTAGAGCTGCTCGTCGTTCATGGGTCCTCCCTCTCGAGGTCTCGTCTGAGCTCCGTGAGCGCCGAGGCCCAGGGCTCCGCGTACTTGCTCACCCAGCGGTCGTGGACTTCGCGGATCGGCACCGGGTTGAGGAAGTGGAGCTTCTCCCGCCCGCGCCGCCGCGTCGTCACCAGGCCCGCCTCCTCCAGCACCCTGAGGTGCTTGGCGACGCCGAAGCGGGTCATCGGCAACCGCCGCTCGAGCGCGCTCAGGGTCTGACCGTCCCGCTCGAACAGCTCGTCGAGCAGACGGCGGCGGGTCGGATCCGCCAGGGCCCTGAACACGTCGTCGATCATGGGCCCGACAATAGGTGACCATCTGGTCACATGTCAAGCCCGCGCTCAGCGGGTCGGGCGGCGTTTCTGAGGGGCGCGGCCGGGGGGTTGGGTGACGGGCTCCGGCGGGGGTTCGGGCGGGGCGGCGGGGCCGAAGTCGAGGCCGCCGGAGTCGAGCACGACCTCTTCGTCGAAGTGGCGGAAGCGGACCGGGTCGCCGGCGATCAGCGTGTACCGCGTCCCCTGCCCCGTCACCTCGACCATCAGCCGGCTGCCGCGGAACTCGAGCCGGAAGCAGATCCGGTCGAGCCGTTCCGGCAGCCGCGGCGAGAAGCGCAGCATCCCGTCCATGTCCCGCAGGCCGCCGAAGCCGCAGACGGCGGCGATCCAGGTCCCCGCCAGCGAGGCGATGTGGAGGCCGTCGCGGCTGTTGTGCTCGAGGTCGTCGAGGTCCATCAGCGCCGCCTCGCCGAGGTAGTCGTAGGCCAGCTCGAGGTGCCCGGTCTCCGCCGCCAGCACCGCCTGCACGCAGGCCGAGAGCGAGGAGTCGCGCACGGTCAGCGGCTCGTAGTAGGCAAAGTTGCGGGCCTTCTGCTCGGCGCTGAAGGCCTCGCCGCGGACCAGCATCGCCATCACCAGGTCGGCCTGCTTCACCACCTGCTTGCGGTAGAGGTCGAAGTAGGGATAGTGGAGCAGCAGCGGGTAGTCGTCGGGCCCCGTCGCGGCGAAGTCCCAGCGCGCGTGCTTGGTGAAGTTGTCGGCCTGCGGGTGGACCTCGAGCTCCTCGTCGTAGGGGATCGTCATCGCCTTCGCCGCGTCGCGCCAGGAGGCGATCTCCTCGTGGTCGACCCCGAGCGCCTCGGCCGCGTCGACGTAGCTCTCGGCGAAGGCGGCGGCCGCGTTCAGGTTCTTCTGCGCCATCAGGTTGGTGTAGACGTTGTTGTCGGCGATCGCCGAGTACTCGTCGGGGCCGGTCACCCCGTCGATGCGGAAGGCGCCGTGGGCGTCGTGGTGGCCGAGGCTGCGCCAGAGCCGCGCCGTTTCGACCAGCAGCGGCAGCCCTACCTCGCGCTCGAAGTCGCGGTCGACGTTGATGTCGCAGTAGCGGCAGACGGCCTGGGCGATGTCGGCGTTGATGTGGAAGGCGGCGGTGCCGGCGGGCCAGTAGGCGCCGGTCTCCGCGCCGCTGATCGTCCGCCAGGGGAAGGCGGCGCCCGCCAGGCAGAGCTCCTTGGCCCGCTCGCGCGCCTTGCCGATCGTCCGCAGCCGCCACCGCAGGGCCTCCGCCGCCGCCGCCGGCGCCGCGTAGCAGAGCAGCGGCAGCACGTAGGCCTCGGTGTCCCAGAAGGTGTGGCCGTCGTAGCCGGGCCCGGTCAGGCCCTTCGCCGGGATCGCCCTGCCCTCGCCGCGGGCGCTCGCCTGCAGGGCGTGGAAGAGGCCGAAGCGGATCGCCTGCTGCAGCTCGGCGTCGCCGTCGAGCTCGACGTCGGCGCGCTCCCAGAAGTCGTCGAGGTAGGCCTTCTGGGCGGCGACCAGCTCGTCCCAGCCGGTGTGGCGGGCCTGCGAGAGCGCCGCGCTCACCTGGTCCCGCATCGCCGGCACCGAGCGCCGCGCCGACCAGCCGTAGGTGACGAACTTGGTGATCGTCAGCGGCTCCCCCGGCTCCGGCGTGGCGTTGACGGTGAAGCGACCGAGGTCCGCCCAGGCGCTGGCCTCCTCGTAGGCGCAGTCGGCCGGCCCGTCGACCTCGTGCCCCATCGCCGCCGCCGCCCGCAGCCGCGACTCCTTGGTGATGTGGACGAGCACGGCGCGGGTGTTGTCGCCGTTCCATTCCTCCGCTTCGAGCGGCGCTTCCATCGCCGCCGCGGCGCGCGGGTCTTTCGAGGTGGCCGGGCGCGGCTCGTTGGCGACCAGCTCCGACTGGACGACGACCCGGGTCGGCGCGGCGGTCGGCTCGACCGTGTAGCGGATCGCCATCACCGCCCGCTGGGCGAAGGACACCAGCCGTTCGGAGGTGACCCGCACGGTCCGGTCGGTGGGCGAGCGCCAGAGCACCTGGCGGCTGAGGATGCCGGTGCGGAAGTCGAGCCGGCGCTCGTGTTCGAGCAGCTCGCCGTAGCGGATGTCGAAGGGCGAGTCGTCGACCAGCAGCCGGATCACCTTGCCGTTGGTCATGTTGACCACCGTCTCGCCCGCCTCCGGATAGCCGTAGCCGGCCTCCGCGTAGGGCAGCGGGCGGGCCTCCCAGAGGGCGTTCAGGTAGGTGCCGGGGAGCGCGTAGGGCTCGCCCTCGTCGAGGGTCGCGCGGATCCCGATGTGGCCGTTGGAGAGGGCGAAGACCGACTCCGACTGGGCCAGCCGGTCGAGGGCGAGGTGGGTTTCGCGGATCCCCCAGGGCTCGACCGTGTAGGCGGGATCTTCGATCACGAGGCGCCCGCGCCCGGGTCGGCGGCGCTCCCGCCGCCGGCGAGGATCAGCTCGGCGAGGTCGGCGACGACGACGTCGGCGCCGTGCTCCCGCAGCGCCGCCGCGTGGTCGACCCGGTCGACGCCGACCACGTGGCCGAACCTGCCCGCGCGCCCGGCCTCGACCCCGGAGACGGCGTCCTCGAAGACGCAGGCGGCGGCGGGCTCGACCCCGAGCGCCTCGGCCCCCGCGAGGTAGGTGTCCGGGGCGGGCTTGCCCCGCAGGCGCCGTTCGTCGGCGACCCTGCCGTCGATCCGCTCCTCGAAGAGGTCCTCGATCCCGGCCGCCGCCAGCACCGCCTGGCAGTTGGCGCTGGAGGAGACGACGGCGCGGCGCAGGCCGGCGGCGCGGGCCGCCTCGACGAAGGCGACCGAGCCCGCGTAGGGCTCGACCCCGTCCTTCTCGATCAGCTCGAGGACCAGCTGGTTCTTGCGGTTGCCGATCCCGCAGACGGTCGCCGCCGTCGGCGGGTCGTCGGGCTCGCCCTCGGGCAGCTCGATCCCCCGCGATTCGAGGAAGGAGCGGACGCCGTCGTAGCGCGGCTTGCCGTCGACGTATTCGTTGTAGTCGGCGGCGGCGTCGAAGGGGACGAAGGCTTCGCCGTGCTGCTCGGCGCGCCGCTCGAGGAAAGCGTCGAAGGTCTGCTTCCACGCCTTGTCGTGGACCACGGCGGTCTTCGTCAGCACCCCGTCGAGGTCGAAGAGGAGCGCCGTGATCGCCACCGGCAGGTCGAGCTTGGGAGCACCCTCGTCCACGTCACGACCCTAACGAGTGGCGGGGCCGGCCCCCGACGCCTGTCCACGTCGGGACAGGCGTCGGGGCGGCCGCCAGGCTCAGTGGAGGTCCACCGAGGCCTTGCCCGGCAGCACCACGCCCTGGGAGAGGGCGTCGATGCCGCCGGTGCGGGAGACCGTCGCCAGCAGGGTGTAGCGGCCCGCGAGGGCACCCTTGGTGGTGACGGAGCTCGTCGCCTGGTTGCGCTTCAGCGGCGCGCTCGAGGTGCCGAGCACCTTGCGCCCACGCTCGATCCGGAACCGCACGGCGCCGCGGCCGCTGCCGCCGCTGACCTTGCAGCTGAGGTCGACATGGTGACCGTGACCGTTCACCTTGCAGTGAACCTTTTCGTGGCCGTGGTCGCCGCCGGAGCCGCCGCTCCAGCCACCGTGGCCGCCTTGGCCGCCCTGGCCGCCGTGACCGCCTTCGTCGCCGCCCGATTCTTCACCCGGGGCCGGCTTGCCACCTTCTTCGCCGACGATCTCACCGGTTTCGGGGCTGAGGAACACCTTCGGGGCCCGGGCTCCCGATTCGAAATCGAACATGTTCATCAGCGTCCCGGCCTTGTTGTCGGCAGAGGTCGGGCTGATCCGGCCGGTCTGCCAGTTTTCCTCGATGAAGCGGAGGATCGAGGACTGGTCGGTCAGGGTGTTGTCGACGTAGTTCTGCTTCGCGTACGGTGAGATGACCATCAGCGGCAACCGCGGGCCGTAGCCGCAGCGGTCGAGCGGGCCGCTCACCGGCTTGATCGGTTCTTCGTTCTTTTCTTCCTTTTCGGAGAAGCCGCGGCAGTAGCCGGGACCGGTCAGGTAGTCGGAGGGCGATTCGGACTGGTCGACGATCGGCGGCATCACGTGGTCGTACCAGCCGTCGGAGTCGTCGTAGGCGATCACCACCGCGGTGCTCCCCCACTGGTTCGAGTGCTCCAGCTCGTCGAGCTTTTCGGCGATGAACGCCTGTTCGTCGAGCGGGTCGGAGTAGCCGGGGTGACCGTCCTGGTACTCAGGCGCCTTGAGGAAGGAGACGGCGGGCAGGTTTTCGTGCTTCACCGCTTCGTCGAACGCCGAGGTGTCGTACTCGTGGTTGGCGCCCTTTTCCGGCGCGCCCGGTTCGCCGTGCCCGATCATCGCCTCCGATTCCGGCGCGCGATGCAGCGGGTTGGCGGTCGATTCGTAGTACTCGAACGGGTTGTGGTGCGGCGAGTAGTCACTGACCGTGGCGCTCGCGACGTTCTTGTGGCTCGCCCCGCAGACCGGTTTCCCGGCCTTGTATTCGGTCGGCGCGAAGCCGCCCTGGAACCAGCCCCAGGTGATCCCGTTCTTGTTCAGCAGGTCGCCGATGTTCTTGCCGGTCATCTTGATCGTGCCGGTGGTGCAGCCGTCGGGGATCGGGTTGGGATCGGAGATCACGGTGCCGTTTTCGACGTTGCCGGCGAGCGTCGCCGGTTCCGCCCCGTGGGTTTCACCGGAGATCAGGTTGATCGCGCCCGGGGTCGACGGCCCGAACTGGGTGTCGAACGAGTTGTCGTTCAGCGCGAAGTGCTGGGCGAGGTTCCACAGGCCGGTGACGGTGTTGCCGTCGTAGTAGTCCATCACCAGGCCGGGTTCGCATTCGTGGCTCGCGGTGTATTCCGGGAACCGGTCGACCAGGCCGCGGTCGTACGCTTTCTGCTCGTCGGTGTAACCGTGGTCCATGTCACAGGTGACGGCTTCGCCGCGACTCAGTCGGCGCGGGTTGTAGTGGTTCGGGTTGGCGGTAAGCAGCGCGTTGTTCAGGCCGTTGACGCTCGGCGTGTCGGCCTTCGCCGTGAAAGTCGGTTCGCCGGGGCCGTCGGCCGCGTGAGGGTAGGTGCCGAAGTAGTGATCGAAGGACTCGTTCTCCTGGAAGATCACCACCAGGTGCTTGATCGGGGTGGTCGATGGTTCGCTGTTCCCACTCGCGGACGAGGAGGAGTCGGCGAACGCGTTGGCGAGGCCGAACACGGCAACCGCCAAGCCGACCGCGAGGGCACCGGCGATCCAACGCCGGCGCGTGCGGGTCACGCCTTCTGGGCTCAATTGATTCTCCTGAGACGACGGGCGGCCGATCCGGTGGCGCGCCGCGTGCCGCCCGCTTCCACGACGCGGCTGCATCCTCGGCACGCGCCGGTCGACCCATGTGGACATTTTGTTCCCCACTTGTGATGATCGTGTGACCCCTGGAGTGGGTAACGGGGCTGTAACACCGGCCCGGCGGTCGGCTCCTAGGTTGCCGCCGGATGAACTCGCGGCAAGCGCTACGGAAGGCGTCCGCGGGCGGCCTGGCGGCGCTCGCGACGGTGGCGGCGGTGCTCCTGCTCGCCGCCTGCGGCGGCGGCTCGGAACCGGAAGCTCACCCGATCAGCACGGTCGCCGCCCATCCCGACATCAAGATCACGAAGATCGCGGGCGGCAGGCACTCGCCGCAGTTCGAAGCGAAGCTGGCGGAGGAAAAGACCCGCAACCCGGGCCCCGCGAGCGACCTCGAACCCCTCCCTCCCTCCCGCTTCGAGCGGCCGGTCGCCGAGTACCGGGCCTACTCGGAGGACGAGGCGCGGGCGGTCGGGATCGAGGTCGCGAAGCTGCGCCGCGCCCTGGCGGCCGGTGACGTCGCCGCGGCGAAGCGCGACTGGCTCGCCGCCTACGACCATTACCTGCGGCTCGGCGCCGCCTACGGGGCGCTCGGCAAGCTCGACGAAGAGATCGACGGCAACCCGGGCCGGCTGCCCGGCGGCGCTCACGACCCCGAATTCACCGGCCTGCACCGGATCGAGATGGGGCTCTGGGAAGGCGAGGCGCCGGCGCGGCTGCTCGGGCCCACCGATTACCTCGCCGCCAAGGTGCGGCGGCTGCGGCGCGTCGTCGGCCGGGTCGCGATCCCGCCGCTCGTCTACGCGACCCGCGCCCACGAGATCCTCGAGGACGCCCAGCGCGACATGCTGAGCGGCGTCGACGCGCCGTGGAGCGGGGCCGGGCTGCGGGCCACCGACGACTCGCTCGCCGCCACCGACTTCGTCGTCAGGACCCTGCGGCCGCTGCTCGCCGGCCGCGACTCGACGCTGGAGCCGGCGGAAACCGAACTGGCCCGCCTGCGGGTGGCGCTGGAACGGGTGCGCAAGGAGCACGGCGGCGCCTGGCCACGGACCGAAGCGCTGAGCGAGGCGCAGCGCGAGCGCGTCGACGGGGCGCTCGGCTCGGCGCTGGAGCGGCTGGCGGCGATCCCGGGCGCGCTCGAGGTGGTCCGCACCCGGCCGGTGCCGACGATCGCCGCCCAGGCGGGCCGGGGACGATGAGCAGCGACCGCCGCTCCTTCCTCAAGCGGGCCGGCGGCGTCGGCCTCGGCGGGCTGGCGGCGGGCTACGGGCTGGGCGCGGCGGGCGCCGAGGCGCGGGCGGACGAATCGCCCGCGCGGCAGGCCGAACTCGTCAACGCCGCCGAGCTGAGCGCGACGCGCGGCTTCGACGGCGTCCACCAGGCGGGCATCCTCACCCCGGCCGCGAACTTCGCCGCCTTCGTCGCCCTCGACTCGATCGCGGGCGGCGCGGGCGAACTGCAGACGGCGCTGCAGAACCTCTCCTCGCGGGCCCGCGAACTGACCGCCGGCGGCGCCTACGCGGTCTCCGAGTACGACGCGCCGCCGTTCGACTCGGGCACGCTCGGGCCGACGATCGCCCCCGACGGGCTCACGGTGACGATCGCCTTCGGCGCCTCGCTCTTCGACGGCCGCTACGGCCTCGCCGCGCGCAGGCCCGCCCACCTGACCGCGATGCGGGCCTTCCCGCACGACGAGCTCGATCCCGAACGGACCGGCGGGGACCTGCTGATCCAGCTCGCCGCCGGGCACCAGGACACGGTCGCCCACGCGGTGCGCGAGCTGCTGAAACCGGTGCGGGGGCAGCTGGCGCCGCGCTGGACGGTGGCCGGGTTCCAGGGCGCGCAGCGGGGGCCGAAGCCGCACAGCTCGCGCCGCAACCACTTCGGCTTCCGCGACGGGACCTCGAACCCCGACGTCACCGACCCGAAGGTGATGGAGCGCCTGGTCTGGGCCGAGCGCGGCGGCGGCGAGCCCGCCTGGACCGCCGACGGCACCTACCAGGTGGTGCGCGCGATCCGCATGCACGTCGAGTTCTGGGACCGCGTGGGGCTCCACGAGCAGGAGGAAATGATCGGTCGCAAACGCGACACCGGGGCGCCGCTCGGGGGCACCGAGGAGTTCGAGAACCCCCGCTTCGATCTCGACCCGAAAGGCGAACGGATCGCCCTCGACGCTCACATCCGGCTCGCCAACCCGCGCCGGCCGGCGACGATCGACCAGCGCATCCTGCGCCGCGCCTGGAACTACTCGGAAGGCTTCGACAGCGACGCGCAGCTGAACGTCGGGCTCCTCTTCGTCGCCTTCAACCAGGACATCGGGCGCCAGTTCGTGGCGATCCAGGAACGGCTGAACGAAGAGCCGATGGTCGACTACGTCACCCCCGAGGGGGGCGGCTACTTCTTCGCCCCCGCCGCGGCGCGCCACCCCGGCGACTGGGTCGGCTCGGGCCTCTTCGCCTGAGCCTCGCCGGCCGACCCAGCCCTTGTCCTTTGTCACCCTGTGGGTGACAAAGGACAAGGGCTGGGTCACGCAAGCGCGTCGCGGACGGCGGCGAGGGCGGTTTCGACGCCGGCGCGGTCGACGTCGAGGTGGGTGACCATGCGGAGGCGGCCTTCGAGCAGGCTGGTCTCGACCCCGGCGGCGGCGAGCTTGTCGTGCAGGGCGGCGGCGTCGGCGACGTCGAAGATGACGATGTTGGTCTCGACCGTCGACGGGTCGATCTCGACGCCGTCGATCGCGGCCAGGCCGGCGGCGAGGAAGCGCGCGTTGGCGTGGTCCTCGGCGAGTCGCTCGACGTTGTGGCGGAGCCCGTAGCGGGCACCGGCGGCGACGATCCCCGCCTGGCGCATCGAGCCGCCCAGCATCTGCTTGTAGCGCCAGGCCTCCGCGATCAGCTCGTCGGGGCCGGCGAGGCAGGCGCCGACCGGGGCGCCGAGGCCCTTGGAGAAGTCGATCCAGGCGGTTTCGAAGCCCGCCGCGTAGTCCGCCGCGCTGACGCCGGAGGCGACCACGGCGTTCATCAGGCGGGCGCCGTCGAGGTGGGTGCGGAGGCCGAACTCGGCGGCGACGCCGAGCACCTCTTCGATCTTCTCCAGGGGCCAGACGCGGCCGCCGCCGAGGTTCGTCGTCTGCTCGACCGTGACCAGGCGCGAGCGCGGTTCGTGGCGGTCGGCGGGGTCGCGCATCTGCGCCCGCAGGGCGGCGCCGTCGAACATCCCGCCCTCGCCGTCGAGCGGCATCACCATCGCGCCGCTGATCGTCGCCGCGCCGCCGGCCTCGGCCGTGATCGGGTGGGCGAGGCGGTGCAGGTACATCTCGTCGCCGAGCGGCCGGATGTGGAGGCGCACCGCGATCTGGTTGCACATCGATCCCGAGGGCAGGAAGACCGCCGCCTCCTTGCCGAGCAGCTCGGCGACCTCCTCGCAGAGCGCGATCACGGTCGGATCGGTGCCGCGCTGTTCGTCGCCGACCTCGGCGCTCGCCATCGCCGCGCGCATCTCCGCGCTCGGCCGCGTCTGCGTGTCCGAGTACAGGTTGATCACCGGATCAGGCATAGGTCCCGCAACTTAGTGAACCCGCCCCGCCGACCCCCGATGAGTTCGCAGAAATCACCGCATACCGGCGATAAGTGCGAACTCATCGAGGGGGGTAAGGGGTCGGGGCGGAGAAGTAAGGGATCGGGGCGCGGAAGCGTAGGAATTCGCCTGATGTGCGGGGCTTTTCTCAGCCGTAGCTTGGGACTTGCACACCGAGCGAAAGGCGGGACCGTGAATCCCAATCAGATGATGATCGCCAAGGCGATGGTGGCCCAGACCGCGCTCCGCGAGGAGGCGGCGGAATCGAGGCGGCGGCGGAACAGCCCCGGCCCCGCCCGGGCCACCCGCAAGGACCACCACTTCCTCGGGCTGCTGCGGCGGCGATAATCGCCGGGTGGCGACCCGGGTCAGTGCCAGCCGACTGATCGGGCGGGCCGGCGAGCTCGCCGAGCTGATGGCTGCGTACGACGAGGCCGCCGCCGGCGCGGCCTCGTTGGCGTTCGTGGCGGGCGAGTCCGGGGTCGGCAAGTCCCGCCTCCTGCAGACGTTCCTCGAGCGGGCCGGCGAGCGGGGCGGCTGCTCGATCGGCGGCGAGTGCGTCGAGCTCGGCCGCGACGAGCTCCCCTACGCGCCCCTGGTGGCGGCGCTGCGCGGCCTGCTGCGCGAACGCGACCCGGTCCTCGACGGCCTCTCCCCCGCCACCTTGGCCGGGCTCGCGCAGCTGGTCCCGGAACTCGACCCGGGCGCCCCGGCCGAGGCCGAGGAGGACCGCCGGCGCCCCTTCGAGGCGCTGCTCAGCCTGCTCGAAGCGCTGGCCGAGGAGACGCCGACGGTGCTCTGGCTCGACGACGCCCACTGGGCCGACCACGCGACCCGCGGCTTCCTCGCCTTCCTCGCCGCCAGCCTGCCCGACGACTGCCGGCTGCTGACCGTGATCGCCTACCGCTCCGACCAGCTGCACCGGCGCCACCCGATGCGCCCGCTGCTGGCCGAGCTGGGGCGCGGCCGGCGGGTGCGGCGGCTGGAGCTCGACCCGTTCAACCGCGGTGAGGTGGCGACCCAGCTCTCCGACATCCTCGGCGCCCGCCCCGACACCGACATCGTCGCGCGCTTCTTCGAGCGCGGCGAAGGCAACCCGCTGTTCACCGAGGAGCTGCTCGCGGCGGGCGCCGACGGGCGCGGCCGGCTGCCCTCGACCCTGCGCGACGCACTGCTGCTGCGGGTCGAACGGCTGTCGGAGACCTCGCGCGGCCTGCTGCGGATCCTCGCCGTCGCCGGGCGGCTCAAACACGACCACTTCGTCGCCGTCTGCGAGGCGAGTGAGGACGAGCTGGCGGCGGGGCTGCGGGAGGCGGTCGAGGCGCAGGTCGTCCAGGTCGGCCGCGACGACCGCTACGGCTTCCGCCACGCGCTGCTGCGCGAGGTGATCTACGACGACCTGCTGCCCGGCGAACGGGCCGAGCTGCACCTGCGCCTGGCGCGGGCGCTGGAGGCGACGCTGAGCGAGGACGACCACCTGGCGATCCGCGCCGCCGCCGTCGCCCACCACTTCAACGCCGCCGGCGACCAGCCGCAGGCGCTGCGCAGCGCCGTGCAGGCGGCGCGGGCGGTCGAACGGGGCGGCACGCCGGGCGCCGCAGCGGCGCTGCTCGACCGGGCGCTGGCGCTCTGGCCGCGGGTCGCCGAACCGGAGCCGCTGGCGGGGATGGGCCACGCGACGCTGGTCTCGCTGGCGGCGCGGGCGCACGGCCTCGACGCCGACGAGTCGCACGCGATCAAGCTCTTCGAGCAGGCGCTGGGGGAGGTCGACGAGGCGCGCGAACCGCACCGGGTCGCCGACCTGCTCGCCGAACTCGCCTCGGCGCGCTGGGCGCTGGGGCAGGCGAACGAGGCGCGCGAGGACCTCGAGCGGGCGCTGGCCCTGCTCCCCGAGTCCGAACCGACGCCGGAGCGCGCCCGCATCCTCGAAGCGAAAGCCCGCTTCCTGCTCCTGCAGGGGCGCTTCGCCGAAAGCCGCGACGCCGCCGACGAGGCGCTGCGCGCCGCCGAGGCGGCCGGGGTCGAGGGCACCGAGGCGCTGGTCCTGAACCGGCTCGGCCTCTGCCTCTTCTTCCTCGGCGAAGAAGCGCGCGGCGACGCGGTGATGCGCGAGTCGCTGGAGCTGGCGCGGCGCTCGGGGTCGAACGACCAGCTGGCGGCGGCCTTCGTCAACTACGCCGACGCGCTGCACCTGGCGGGGCGCGGCGAGGAGGCGGCGGCGCTGGCGGCGCAGGGCGAACGGGAGATCGCCCCGGGGGACCGCTCGGCGCTCTGGGTGGCCTGCGCGCGCTCCGAGATCCTCTTCTTCCTCGGCCGCTGGGAGGAGGCCGAGGCGGTCCTGCCCACCCGCAACCGCGGCGACGGCTCGGCGACGCTGGCCAACCTGCTGCTGCGGCGCGCCTCGCTGCAGCTCGGCCGCGGCGATGCCGACGGGGCGCGCAAGACCGTCGAACACTCGCGCGCCTTCATCGCCGATTCGGTCGAACCCCAGTACATCGCCCCGGCCGGGGCGCTGATGGTGGAGCTGGAGCTGCGCGGCGGCAACGTCGCGGCGGCGCGGGAGGCGGCGGCGAAGGCGATCGACCAGATCGAGTACTGCTCCGACGACGCCGCGCGGATGGCGCTGATCTCGGCCGCGGCGACCGCGGTCGAGGCCGCCGCGGCGGACCGGGCGCGGGACCTCGGCGACGACGCCGAGCTGGCGGCCGCGCAGCTGCGCGCCGAGCTGATGGCGGCGCGGACCGAGGCGGCGGCGGAGGAGATCGGCCGGCGGCGGCTCGAGTGCGCCTACAGCCTGACCGCGGGGGCGCACCTGGCGCGGGCGCGCGACGACGGCGACGCGGCGGCGCGGGCCGCGGCGGCGGCGGGCGCCTGGGAGGAGCTCTCGCGGCCCTACCAGGCGGCGCAGATGCGGCTGCGGGAGGCCGAAGGGCACGCCGCCGCGGGCGCGCGCGAGGCGGCGGGCGCGGCGGCGGCGCGGGCGTTGGCGACGGCGGAGGAGCTCGGCTCGGAATGGCTGGCGGCCGAGGTGGCGGGGCTGATCGCCAGGGCGCGGCTGCCGCGGGGCGCGGCGGCCGGGGACGGCGCCGGTCACGACGAGGCCAACCCCTTCGACCTCACCCCGCGCGAGCGGCAGGTCCTCGCGGCGCTCGCCGAAGGCGCCACCAACCGCGAGATCGCCGCCTCCCTCTTCATCGCCGAGAAGACGGCGAGCGTCCACGTCTCGAGGATCCTCGCCAAGCTCGGCGTCCGCAGCCGCACCGAGGCCGCCGCCGTCGCCCACCGCCTCGCCCTCGTCGACCCCGCCCAGGGCGCCTGACGCCAACCAAGCCCAACCCCTGAGTTCGCAGAAATCACCGGATAGCGGTGAATAGTGCGAACGCATCTGCCGGGGCGGGGCTAGCTTGCGTCGGTGGCGCGGAGGAAGGCGAGGACGGCGAGGACGCGGCGGTGATCGTCGGCGGCGGCGGGGAGATCCAACTTGCCGAAGATGTTCGAGACGTGCTTCTCGACCGCGCCCGGGGTGATCACGAGCGCCTCGGCGATCGCGTTGTTGGTGCGGCCCTCGGCCATCAGCGCGAGCACCTCGCGCTCGCGCGGGGAGAGCGAGTCGAGCGGGCCCTCGTCGGCGGCGCGGCGCTCGCCGACCAGCTCGGCGACGACCTCGCGGTCGAGCGCCGTGCCCCCGTCCGCCACCCGGCGGACCGCGTCGAGGAAGCCGGGGATGTCGCCCACCCGCTCCTTCAGCAGGTAGCCGACGCCGCCCTCGCCTCCCGCCAGCAGCTCCGCCGTGTAGACCGGCTCGACGTACTGGGAGAGGATCAGGACGCCAAGGTCGGGATGGCGGCGCCGGGCCTCGACCGCGGCGCGGATCCCCTCGTCGGTGAAGCTCGGCGGCAGGCGCACGTCGACGATCGCCAGGTCGGGCTTGTGCCCGGCGACGACGCGCAGCAGGCCCTCGCCGTCCTCGGCCTGGGCGACCACCTCGACCTCGTGTTCGCGCAGCAGCGCGATCAGGCCTTCGCGCAGCAGCAGCTGGTCCTCGGCGATCACTACCCGCATGGCAACCTCACCTCGATCCGCGTTCCCTCACCGGCCGGCGAGGCTATCTCCAGGGCTCCGTCGAGCGCCGCGACCCGGCGCCGCAGGCCGGCGAGGCCGCTGCCCGCGGCGGGGTCCGCCCCGCCCGGTCCGTCGTCGGCGACGACCACGTCGAGCTCGTCGCGGTCGAGCCGGATCGTCACCGAGGCGTGCGCCTCCGGCGCGTGCTTCGCCACGTTGGTGAGCGACTCGGCGACCACGAAGTAGGCGGCGCTCTCGATCACCGGCGCCGGCCGCCGGCCGAGCTGCGCCTCGACCGTGACCGGGACCGGGGAGCGGCTGCCGAGCGCCTCGACCGCGGCGGCGAGGCCGCGGTCGGTGAGCACCGGCGGCGCGATCCCCCGGGCGAGGTCGCGCAGCTCGGCGTTCGCCGCCGTCGCCTCCTCCCGCGCCTGGCGCACCAGCGCGGCGATCTCGGGGCGGTCGGCGAGCCCCTCCTCGGCCCGCCCGAGCTGCATCGACAGCGCCACCAGGCGCGCCTGGGCGCCGTCGTGGAGGTCGCGCTCGATCCGCCGCAGCTCCGCCGCCTGCACGTCGAGGGCGCCGCGCCGGGTCTCGGTCAGCGTCTCCACCCGCTCGGTCAGCTCGCGCTCGCGGGCGGGCCGCAGGTCGGCGCCGCGGTTGCGCAGGTAGAGGAAGTAGGCCGAGAAGGCGATGCCGAAGCCGAGGATCACCCAGATCGGCCAGAAGTAGCCGGCGCCGCCGATCGCCCAGTTGAAGATCGCGTTGACCGAGAGGACGATCGAGAACGCGCCCAGGGTCTCCAGCGAGCGGCGCGGCCCGGGCGGCGCCAGGCGCGACCAGCGCCAGGCGACCACCAGGGCGAGCGCCAGCCAGACCGCCAGCCAGGTCCACAGGAACCAGGGGCTGCCGGCGCCGGTCAGCGCCCAGATGACGAAGCTGAGCAGGCCGAGGCCGCCGCCGACCTGGGCCGGGACCCGCGGCACCAGCCGCCACAGCGCCGCGGCCCAGGGCGGGGCCATCGCGAGGAGCCGCGTCAAGCGCGCGCCGCCTCCCCGTCCGCGGCCCCCGCCGTAGGGCGCGCCCGGCCCTCCCCGCCCCCCTCCGGCGCGTTCGC
>DATJUK010000219.1:0-9525 GCA_035502495.1 Solirubrobacterales bacterium | reverse complement strand
CTATGCGGTGACAAGTGCGAACTCACGGGGGTGGGAGGCGGCCGGGGGCTCGGGGCCGCCGCGGCCGGCCCGCTACCGCGGTCGTCCTTGGGGAGTTATGGCGCCGGTCGGGTCGACCGGGCGGGGTCAGCGGCTGAGCCGCTCGATCAGCCTCTCGGTCTCCGTGGCGGCGCGGTCGATCAGGTCTTCGACCTCCGCGGGGGGCTCGCGGAACTTGCCGAGGACCCAGGCGGAGACGATGGCGGGGTCGGTCGAGTCGGGGCGGCCGACGCCGATGCGGACGCGCCAGAAGTCGGCCGAGCCGAGGCCGCGTTTGAGGCTCTTCAGGCCGTTGTGGCCGGCCAGCCCGCCGCCCTCGCGGACGCGGATCTCGCCGAAGGGGATGTCGATCTCGTCGTGGAGGACGATCGTCGAGGAGAGCGGGGCCTTCAGGGCGCCGCGGGCCGGGCCGGCGGAATCGCCCACGGCGTTCATGTAGGTCTGCGGCAGGAGGATCGCGACGCGCGGGCCGCCCATTCCGGCGCGCCCTTCCCAAAGCTCCCCCTTGTACTTGGAGCGCGGCTTACCGAGGTCCCAGCGCCGCGCCAGCTCCCGCGCCACGTCGAAGCCGACGTTGTGGCGGTCGCGCGCGTGCTCGGGCCCGGGGTTACCGAGGCCGACGATCAGGATGCGCTCGCCGTCGGTTTCGCGACGGCCGAAGAGGGCCACGGCCCGAGCGGGCTACTCGCCCTCGGAGTCGCCGCCGGAGTCGCCCTCGCCCTCGGCGGCGTCGCCGCCCTCGCCCTCGGCCTCGCCGACGAGCTCGGTCTCCTCCTCGACCTCCGGCGCGGCTTCTTCGACGCGCGGCGGCGAGAGGGTGGCGATGGTGACCTCTTCGGGGTCTTCGACGACGAAGGTGACGCCTTTGGGCGCCTCGACCACGGTCAGCTGCAGGGTGTCGTTGATCTCCATCGCCGAGACGTCGACGGTGATCCGGTCCGGGATCTCGGTCGGCAGCGCTTCGACGGTGATCTCGCGCGTGACGTGCTCGAGCACCCCGCCGGCCTTCACGCCGGGCGCGTCCTCGGTCCCCTCCAGCTCGATCACGACTTCCGCCTGGATCGCCTCGTCCAGCCGGACCTCCTGCAGGTCGATGTGGCGGAGCGTGCCGCGCACCGGGTGCAGCTGCTGCTCCTTGATCACCACCGGGCGCGCTTTGCCGCCGTCGACCGAGAGATCGAAGAGCGCGGCGCCCTCGGCGATCACGCTGCGGACCTCGCGTTCGGACACCTGGAAGGCGGTGGCCTCGGAGCCGCCGGAGTAGACGACGCCGGGGACGAGCCCCTCGCGGCGCATGCGGCGGGCGTTGCGGGAGCCGAAATCGGCCCGCGGGGCGACGTTCAGGGTGGTGCGTGCATCAGCCATCGGGTCGGACAGGATAGAGAATCGGCAGACAAAGCAGTCTGTGGCAAGCTCTACGGGCATGCCGGACGAAGCGAAGATCCCCAAGGGGAGGTTCCGCCGCTCGGCCAAACTGGGCTCGATCATCGGCACTCAGGGGGCTCGCTACGCGGGCACCAAGGCCGCCAACGTGGCCCGTTCGGACGAGCAGGGCAAAGAGCGCCTCGAAGAGCGCCACCTGGAAACGGCGATGAAGATGGTCGGCGCGCTGGGCCAGATGAAGGGCGCGGCGATGAAGCTCGGCCAGTTCGCCTCCTTCATCGACACCGAGTTCATCCCCGAGGAGTACCGCGAGATCTACCAGGAGCAGCTGGGGAAGCTGCGCAGCGAGGCGCCCGCGATGCCCTGGGAGCAGGTGGTCAAGGTGCTGGAGGAGGAGTACGACGGCGAACCGCTCTCCGAGTACTTCGCCGAGATCGAGCACGAGGCGTTCGCCGCCGCCTCGATCGGGCAGGTGCACCGGGCCGAGCTGCTCGACGGGCGGCGGGTGGCGGTGAAGATCCAGTACCCGGGGATCGCCGAGGCGATGGAGGCCGACCTGCGCAACGCGGGGACGATCGTGCGCCTGGCGCGGGCGATCGCGCCGGGCCTCGACGCGAAGGCGATCGCCGAGGAGATCCGCGAGCGGATGATGGAGGAGCTCGACTACGAGTACGAGGCGCAGAACCAGCGCACCTTCTCGCGCGCCTACCGTGACCATCCGTTCATCTACGTGCCGGAAGTCGTCACCCGGATCTCGCGCCGTCGGGTGCTGGTCACCGAGTTCGTCGAGGGGATCGGCTTCGACGCGATCAAGGAGCTGCCGCACGAGGAGCGCAGCCGCTTCGGCGAGATCGTGTTCCGCGGCAGCTTCGGCTCGATCTACCACCTGCAGCACTTCAACGCCGACCCCCACCCCGGCAACTACATCCTGATGGACGACGGGCGGGTCGCCTTCCTCGACTTCGGCATGACGAAGAAACTCGACCGCGAGCAGATCCTGCTCGAGCAGCGCGCCTTCGACGCCGCCTCGCGCGACGATCCGGAGGCCTTCCGCGAGGCGCTGCACGACCTCGGCTTCGTCAAGAACCCGTCGAAGCTCGACGCCGAACGCCTGCTCGACCACATGCACGCGATCGGCGGCTGGTACGTCAAAGACCGCGAGGTGGAAATCGACGCCAAGATCGTGATGCGGATCATCGAGGCGACCAACGACCCGCGCAGCGAGTACTTCGACCTGATGCGGAGGGAGTCGATCCCGGCCGACGAGCTGATGGGGCGGCGGATGGAGATCGGCGTCGTCGCCGTGCTCGGGCAGCTGCGGGCGAAGCGCAACTGGCACCGGATCCTGCGCGAGTGGGTCTACGCCGACCCGCCGGCGACCGAGCTCGGCCGGCAGGAGTGGGAGTACTTCGAGGAGCGGGGGCTAAAGCGAACCCCCGGTCTCGCCGAAACTCCTTGACATGAAGCGAATCAGGCGCGGCTGGGCGCTGACCAAGAAAAGCTGGGCGCTGCTGAACGGGCATCGCGAACTGGTGCGGTTCCCGCTCTACGGCGGGATCGCCACGATCGTCCTCGGGCTGGTGTTCCTCGGGCCGGGCGCCTTCGCCCTCGACCAGCACACCTACGGGGTCGGCATCCCGCTGATCGTGATCGGGATCTACGTGTTGAGCGTGGTCGGGATCTACTTCAGCGTCGGGCTGGCCGCCTGCGCCGACCTGATCTTCCGCGGCGGCGACGCCACGGTCGGCGACGGGATCGCGGTCGCCAACTCGCGCTTCTCGCAGATCTGCGGCTGGGCGGCGCTGTCCACCGCGATCGCGCTGGTGATCGGCCTGCTGGAGAACCAGGGTGGAGCGATCGGCGACATCGCCGGCCGCCTGATCGGCATGGCCTGGTCGCTGATCACCTTCCTCTCGGTGCCGGTGATCGCGATCGAGGGCACCGGCCCGATCGAGACGCTGAAACGCTCCGGCGCGCTCTTCAAACAGCGCTGGGGCCAGCAGATCACCGGCAACGTCGCGATCGGCGGCATCGTCTTCCTGCTCGCCTTCCTGCCGGGCGCGCTGCTGATCGTCGCCGGCATCGTGGTCTGGCCGTCGACCGGCTTCGCCGGCGCGCTGCTGGTCGTGATCGGCGCCCTGATCGTCTGCGTCGCGCTCCTGATCTCGAAGGCGCTCAGCGGCGTCTTCGGCGTCGCCCTCTACCGCTACGCGCTCGACGGCGAGGTGCTCGGCGGCTTCAGCCAGGAAGACCTGGAGAGCGCCGTCAAGCAGAAGCGCGGCGCCAAGCACGGCGGCACCGCCCCGGGCACGATCTAGAAGGCGGTCACGGCGGCCATTCCGCCACCTTTCGACCCTCTACGGGTCGAGGTCCGCGTAGAGACGGGGGTCGTTGGAGACCAGGCCGTCGACGCCCATCTCGACCAGCCGGCGCATGCGGGGCTCGTCGTCGACCGTCCAGGCGATCAGCTCGACCCCGGCGCGCTTGCAGATGCCCGCCAGCTTCGGGCTGACCAGCGGGTGGTAGACCCACATCGCGTGGACGCCGAATTTCGGCAGCTTGTCGGCGGCCAGGCCGGGCAGCTGGAGGCGCATCCCGCGCAGCGCGACCTTCAGCGCCGGTTTCGCCCAGGGACGCTTGGTCCAGTCGCGGCTCGTCTTCGGGTAGGTCCAGCCCCGGCGCAGGTTCGGTTCCAGTTCGAGCACACGTTTCAGCGTGTGCATCTCCATCGTCGAGATCATCGCCCGCTCGATCAGGCCGCGCTCGCGCAGCGCCTCGACGAACTCCTCCTCCCGCCCGGGCAGCTTGATGTCGAGGTCGATCTCGACCTGGTCGAGCGGCGGCTCGAGGAAGGCGTCGAGCGCCTCGGTCAGCGCCAGCGGCGTCCGCGACCCCGCGTCCTCCCAGTCGTGGGCGATGACCAGCGGGTGGCGCCGCTCCACCGGCAGATGCGCGTCCGCGAGCCAGATCACGTCGAACTCGATCGTGTCCACCCCGGCCTCGACCGCCGCCCGAAAGCTCTCCACCGTGTTGCCGGGCGCGATCAGATCGGCCCCCTTGTGGCCGACCAGCCGGAGCTTCCGCCCGGTCACCTGCGCGTCCTTGCCGGCGATTTCCATCCCCTCATTCATTCACATGTCAATCGATTGACCGCGACCGCCGGGCGCGTGACAGGACGAGGCGTGGATGCCGGTGCGCGGCGCCAAGCGGGACGGCCCGACACGACTCCCGCATCGCGGCGCTCGCCGCAGGCAGGCGCTCAGAAGAGCTGGTTCTCGCCGGCGAAGATCTCGGAGACCGAGTCGTCGGTGAAGATCCGGCGGATCGAGTCGGCGAAGGTGCCGGCGGTCGAGAGCACGGTGATGTTGTCCGGCGCGCCGGGGCGCAGCGGCAGGGTGTCGGTGACGACGATCCGCTCGATCGCCGAGTCCGCCAGCCGTTCGTAGGCGGGGCCGGAGAAGACCCCGTGGGTGGCGCAGGAGATGACCCGCGCGGCGCCCTCGTCGAGCACCGTCTCGGCGGCCGCGACGAGGGTCCCGGCGGTGGCGATCATGTCGTCGACCAGGACCGCGGTCTTGCCCTTCACGTCGCCGACCACGTAGCCGATCTCGGCGACCGCCTGGGCGGGCCGCTCCTTCTCCATCACCGCCCACTGGGTGCCGATCCGGCGGGCGAAGTTGCGCGCCGTCTTCACCCGGCCCGCGTCCGGGGAGACGATCACCAGCTCGTCGCTCATTTCCTGGTCGATGAACCACTGGGTCAGCATCGGCATCGCCGTCATGTGGTCGACCGGGACGTGGAAGAAGCCCTGCACCTGGCCCGCGTGGAGGTCCATCGTCAGCACGCGGTCGACGCCCACCGCCTCCAGGCATTTGGCCACGATCCGCGCCGTGATCGGCTCGCGCGGGGCCGACTTCTTGTCCTGGCGGGCGTACCCGTACCAGGGCATCACCGCGATGATCCGGTGGGCGGAGGCGCCCTGGGCGGCGTCGATCATCGCCAGCAGCTCGACCAGCGAGTCGTTAGGCGTCATCCCGGTCTGCTCGTTCTGGCAGGTGGACTGCACGATGAAGACGTCGGCGCCGCGGATCGACTCCTCGTAGCGGCAGTAGACCTCGCCGTCGGCGAACGTCTTCAGGGTCACGTTGCCGAGGTCGATTTCCAGTTTGGAGGCGATTTTGGTGGCGAGCTCGCCGGAGCTGCGCCCGCCGAAGACCATCATCCGCTTCGAATAGTCGTGGGAGATCGCCGTGGTGGACATGGGCTGCTCCTCGAGCGTGCTCAAGAATCCTGCTCCTCTCGCATCTTCGCCGCCTTTTCTGCCGCGTAGCCGTCGATATTGCGTTGCGCGTTCTCAGAGACGGCAAGCGCCCCTTCCGGGACGTCGTCCTTGATCACCGCGCCGGCGCCAGTGTAAGCGGAGTCGCCGACCTCAACCGGGGCGATCAGCATCGTGTCGACGCCGATCCGCACGTCGCGCCCGACAGTCGTCCGGTTCTTGCGGAAACCGTCGTAATTAGCGGTGATCGTGCCGGCGCCGAGGTTGGATCCGGCACCGATGTCGGCATCGCCGACGTAGGACAGATGGGGGACCTTGGCCCCCTTGCCGATGTGGGAGTTCTTGATCTCGACCGAGGCGCCGGCCTTCGAGCCCGCCTCCATCACGGTGCCGGGGCGGAGGTAGGCGAACGGGCCGACGGCGGCGCCATCGCCGACCTTCGAGCCTTCGACGTGGGAGCGGACGACGGCGGCCTCGGCGCCGACCTCGGTGTCGATCGCGGTCGTGTGCGGGCCGACCACGGCGTGCGGGCCGACCTTGGTCGCGCCGAGCAGGCTGGTGGCGGGCTCGATCCGGGCGTCCTTGCCGATCTCGACGCCGGCGTCGACCCAGGTCGAGGAGGGATCGACGACGGTCACCCCGGCCAGCATGTGGGCCTCGAGCAGGCGGCGGCGGGCCTCGGTCTCGACCGCGGCCAGGTCGACCCGGTTGTTGACCCCCATCGTCACCGCGAGGTCGTCGGCGAGGTGGGCGGCGACCGCGAGGCCCGCGGCGCGGAGGGCCGGGAAGACGTCGGGCAGGTAGTACTCGCCCTGGGCGTTGTCGGCGGAGAGGCCGGCGAGGGCGGTGGCCAGGGGCGCCGCGTCGAAGACGTAGGTGCCGGCGTTGATCTCGCGGATCGCCAGCTGGGAGGCGTCGGCGTCGCCCGCCGCTTTCGCCTCGACCACCTTCTCCACCGAGCCGTCGGCGAGGCGAACGACGCGGCCGTAGGCGCCGGGATCGTCGAGCTCGATCGTCAGCATCGTCGCCGCCGCGTCGGCGGCCGCGTGGGCGGCGAGCAGCGCGGCGATCGTGTCGGTCGAGATCAGGGGCACGTCGCCGGAGAGGACGAGAACGGTGTCGGCCTCCTCGATCAGCGGCAGGGCGGCGCGGATCGCCCCACCGGTGCCGTCGGGGCGGGGCTGCTCGACCGTCTCGACCTCCGCGGGGAGCCCGGCGGAGATGTCGCGGCCGGGCGAGACGATCGCCGCCACGCGGCCCGCGCCGGCCTCGCGGGCGGCGAGGATCGGCCAGGCGACCATCGGCCGCCCGCAGACAGGGTGCAGCATCTTCGGCGTCGAGGAGCGCATCCGCGTTCCCTCGCCGGCCGCCATGACCAGGACCAAGGGTGGTGCCACTGCCTCCCAGAATATTCGCGCCGGCCCGCCGGCGTCGCGATCAGGAGGGACTGGCGGAATTCCTGTGCGCGGCCGGCGAGCGCCGGACCGAGCGGGGCGGGGACGCGAGGCGCCGAATGGCACCGCTGTCTGGCTGCCCGAGGACGCCGGACCGCGGCGCGTCCGGCCGCCGCCGGGCGGGCGCGCCGGAATTCCGCCAAGCCCTCGTAGGCGGCTCCCTCTTAGGCGTCGCGGGAGAGTTCTTTGCCGACCGAGGCGACCGAGATCAGGGTCCAGCCGGCGAAGATCAGGTCGATGCCGACCAGCAGGCCGATC
Organism: Solirubrobacterales bacterium; assembly: GCA_035502495.1. GTDB lineage: Bacteria > Actinomycetota > Thermoleophilia > Solirubrobacterales > 70-9 > VAYN01. The sequence goes on along the minus strand of DATJUK010000219.1, from coordinate 2,112 downwards.
GCCCAGTCACCGCTGGAGGGGAACTTGGCCAGCACGAGGACGCCGATGATCAGGCCGCAGATGCCGCTGAGGCCGACCCAGCCGGCGTTCGGGGTGCCGCGACCCATGAAGGCGACGATCACCCGGGTCAGTCCCATGAGCAGGAAGTAGATGCCCAGCACCAGGGTCAGCGTGAGGCTGCCGTTGTGCGGTTCGATGATCAGCCAGAGGCCGACGACGAAGGTCAGGATGGCCCAGGCGAGGCGGGCGAGGAAGCTGCCGACCCCGTGGGCGACGAACGCCGCGGCGGCGAGGAAGGCGCTGACCGCGACGAGGATGCAGCCGATGAAGATCGAGGTGCCGAGGGCGAAGATCTCCGGCAGGATGATCGCGACGATGCCGATGCAGATCGCGATGATGCCGAGCGTGCGCAGCGTCCGCCAGGTCTGGGCCAGGCCTTCGCGCACCTCGGGGTCGAGTGAAGCTCCTCCGTACTCCATGGATAAGGAGTCTATTCCGGGGGAAGGACTCGAACCCTCTCTTCCAGGACCAAAACCTGGCGTGCTGGCCAAATACACCACCCCGGACCGGGCTCGCAGCCTAGCGCCCACCGGTGCGTTCGCAGTTATCACCGCATAGCGGGGAAAAGTGCGAACGCACGGGCGCGGGGGCTCAGTCTTCGGTGCTGCGGGCCACCTTGCCGGCGCCGGCGCCGGGCTCCAGCGCCGGGCCGCGGGGGGAGGCGATGCCGAGCACCCGCATCGCCTTCAGGCCGAGGCCGAGCTTCTCCCGGCCCTCGGTCGCCGAGACGTCGTGCCCGCAAAGCTCCCGCACCCGCTCCAGCCGGTAGCGCACCGTGTGGCGGTGGGTGAAGAGCTGTTTGGCGGTGGCGGCGACGTTGCCGTCGTTGTCGAGGTAGGCCTCGACCGTGGTGACCAGCTCGGTCTCGTACTGCTCGTCGTAGGAGGCCAGCGGCTGGATCGTCTCGGCGTAGAAGCGTTCGAGCTCGGCCGGGTCGTCGCTCATCGCGGGCAGCAGCAACCGGTAGGCGCCGGTGTCCTCGAAGGCGAGGAGCGGCCGGCCCTCGGCCTCGCCGACGTTGACCGCGAGGCGCGCCTCCGAGCCCGCCCGGTAGAGGTCGACCGGGTCGGCGCAGCGGCGGCTGCGGCCGATCGTCAGGTGGAAGCCGGTGAGGCTGTCGGCGAGCTCGCGGGCGAGGCCGGCGGCGGCGCGGGCGAGGCGCTCGTCGTCCTCGGCAGGGACGATCACCGCCACCTCGGCGTGCGGCTCGGCGCCTTCGGTGGCCGCCAGGCTGCCGGGGGCGAGCGAGCGCAGGGCGCGCAGCGCGAGGGTGAGGACGCGCCCGCGCCACTCCCCCGTCTGCGCGGCGCGCGGGGCGGCACGGAGGACGAGGACCCCGGCGCCGCGGTCGAGGTCGGCGCCCAGCTCGGCGCCGCGGGCGACGATGTCGCCGCGGTCGGTGACCTTGCGCGAGAGGACGTCGGCGACGAAGGCGCTCGCCACCTCCTCGCTCGCCCACTCGGGGGCGCGCGAGCGCTCCAGCTCCAGCGCCAGCAGGGTGGTGACCATGCGCGCGATCGAGGGCGCGGGCGGCGCCTTGGCGCGGTAGCGGAGCTCGCCGACCACGGTGTCGGCGACGCGCAGCTCGACCACGGTCACCCCCGCCCCCCCGGCCAACAGCCGCTGCTCCTGGTCGGGCGAGGCCCCGGCGACGGCAAGGACAGCGCTCGACCGGTCGATCAAGGCGTCGCTGGCGTCCAACAGGCGCGCCGCGGCACGGGCGACGGCGGGCAGCCCGGCGCCCGATTCGACCGCCTCGGACAGCGCGTCGAGCAGCGTCGGATCTTCAGGTGCCACGCGGGTTTCAGCCTCGTCAGAAGTGGCGGACAAGCCCCCATTATCCCGACCCCGCCCCAAGCAACCCGATATCCCACCTGCGAGGTCGATTGGATGATCGAACTCACGGGGTGGGGTGGGCGGGCTCGTGGCCGTTGCGGTGGGACGGCGTGGTTCGTGGCCCGGGCGGCCGGGGCCGGGCGTCCCGGGCGTCTCGTGGCGGCCCGGGCAGGCTGTGGCCGCCACGAGACGCCCGGGACGTGAGGCTCTCGCAAG
>DATJUK010000218.1:0-20043 GCA_035502495.1 Solirubrobacterales bacterium | reverse complement strand
CCGGGCGCACGGTCCCCAGCCGATCCCGCCCCCGAATCGCGCCGATCCCAATCCACCTGGCCCGACCCTCACGTGGAACTCCCCGCTCCCGCCGCCCTCCCCGTACTGCTCCCGCCCGCACCCGCCGCCGCCCGCGCCCGCACCCGCCGCCGCCCGCACCCGCCCGCCGCCCGCGCCCGCACCCGCTGCCGCCCGCACCCGCCGCCGCCCGCGCCGCTACCGCCGTCCGCGCCCGCAACTGCCCTTCGCCGTGCGGCCGTCGATGCAGAGCTTGGCGAGGTTGTCGTCCCAGACGTTGCCGCGCCACTTGGTCACCGACGGGAAGTAGTCGGTCATCACCCCGTAGGCGCCCGAGTTGGGGTAGAAGCCGCTCGAGTCGGGGCCGCCGACGCAGGGGTGGGCGCCGCCGTCGGGTTCGTAGGTTTCCTTGGTCCGGCAGCGGGCGAAGTGGTTGCCTTCGACGGTGAGGCGGCTCGTGCCGGGTCCTTCGGCGTGGGCGCAGGGGTAGAGCGAGTAGCCGCCGCCGGCGATCAGGCTGCTCCGCACGGTGATCCGGTTGCGGCAGGCGGGGGTTTCTTCGCCGCCATTGGAGTCGCCGAAGATCACCGCGGTCTGGCCTACCGGGTTCAGGAGCGTGTCGTGGATCGCGGTGAAGCGGCTGTCGTCGAAGTAGACGTTCTCGACGTGGTCGTCGGCGATCGCCAGCCGGGCGAGGCCGTAGGAGTCCTTGACGATGCCGCCGCCGTAGACGTTGGAGTCGCAGCCGCGCATGTAGACGCGGATCAGCTTCATGTCGGGCCCGGCGCTGTTGCGGACCGAGTGCTCGCAGGTGGTCCCCGGGGCGGTGAGGAATTCGCTGTCCTTCACCACCGTGCCGGTGGAGCCCGCTTCGACGTGGAGGTCGTAGTTGCCGCAGGTGGTCTGGGTGCCGCAGCCGGGCCCGGTGAGCGTCACCTTGGTGTCTTCGATCGTGACGTCGTCGGCGTCGACCTCGATCGTCCCCGTCACTTCCAGGCCTTTGACCACGGCGCCGTCTTCCTTCACTTCGATGCTGCCGCTGGGCTTCAGCGACATCCCCTTCGGCACCCCCGTGTTGGAGGCGTCGGGAAAGCCGCAGACGTGCGGCGAGGAGAAGCAGTGGGCCTGGTGGACCGGCTTCACCCCGGGGCCGGCGAAGGCAGGGCTCCCGGCGATCAGCGCTGCGAGGACGGTGATGAGGCTGGTGAAGGCCATGCGATGCAGAACCCGTCCAGCATAGGGACTACGGGGCCGGCCGCCGCGCCGGCCCCGTCGAACTTCATTCGCAGCCGGAGCTGCTGCCGCTGATGCAGACCTTCGCCAGGTTGTTGTCCCAGACGTTGTTGCGCCAGGTGGTGACCGCGGTGAAGTAGTTGGTCGCCACCCCGTAGCTGCCCGACTTCGGGTAGTAGCCGCTCGAGTCGGCGCCGCCGACGCACGGATGGGTGCCGCCGTTGGGTTCGTACCCTTCGGCGCTGACGCAGCGGGCGAAGTGGTTGCCTTCGACCTTGAGGCTGCTGGTCCCGGCCTGGGCCGCGTGGGCGCAGGGGTAGAGCGAGTAGCCGCCGCCGCCGAGCAGGCTTTCCAGCACGGTCAGCTGGTTGGAGCAGTTGGTGACGTCGTAGCCGCCGCCCGAGTTGCCGAAGATCACCGCGGTCTGCTCGACCGGGTTCAGCAGCGTGTCGTGGATCGCGGTGAAGCTGGTTTCGTTGAAGTAGATGTTCTCGACGTGGTCTTCGGAGATCGCCAGCGCGCCGATCCCGTAGGAGTTCTTCAACGTGGTCGGGCCCACCGCGTAGACGTTCGAGTCACAGGCGTGCAGGTAGGCGTATTCGATCGTCGTCGTGCCGCCGGTGTTGCGGATGTCGTGCTCGCAGGTGTCGCCGGGCGCCGAGGCGGTCTCGACGTGGCGGATCGTCGTCCCGCTCACCCCACCTTCGATGCGGATCGCGTAGTTGCCGCAGGTGCTGCGCGTGCCGCAGGTGGTGTTCTGCGTGACCTTCGTGTTTTCGATCGTCACGTTGTTGGCGAGGACGTTGATCGTCCCGGTCACCTGGCGGCCCGAGATCACGGTGCCGGCCTGGGTGACGTTGATCGACCCGCTCGCGGTCAGCGACGTCCCGGCGGGGACACCGGTGTTGGTCGGGTCGGGGAAGCCGCAGAGGTGGGGCGAGGAGAAGCAGTGGGTCGTCTGGTTCGGCGTCGTCGGGGTCGACGGGGTTTCCGCCGGCGGGGTGGTGACCGGAGGCGTTTCCGTGACCGGCGGGGTCGCCGGGGTTTCGGTCACCGGCGTCGTCGGCTTGGTCGGCTTGGTCGGTGACGTCGGCGCGGTCGGTGAGGTCGGGGACGTCGGTGAGGTCGGCGCGGTCTTCTTGCCACCCGTGCCGGTGCCGGTCCCCGTGCCGGTGCCGTTGCCGCCGGCGGGGGCCGAGTTGCCGACGCCGGAGCTGTCACCGGTGTCGCCGCCGGTGCCCGGGATGCTGACGCCGGTTTCGGCGACGCCCCGCGGCTTGGTGTGGCGAGCCCGATGCCGGCGGGCCTTCCTCTTCCTCTGCTGCTTCTTCGAGACCGCGTGCCGCGTTTCGATCTTCGGCAGGTTGGAGCCACTGCGGAGGCCGTTGGCGATGCCCTCCGGGGCCTTCGACCCGGCGGCAAAGGCCCCCGCGCTGAGTGCGGCGAGACCTGCGATTACTGCGCATAGCGCGCAGGCTGACGTGAGGAAAATCCCGTGCCTATTCATTCCGACCTCCCAATCGGCTGCCTTGGAAAAGGGCCCCAGCCTAATCGAACCCTATGGCCGTATGTACTACCCGTGTGGCAGACGTTTAGGCGTTAAGGAGAAATTTCCTAAACGTCAACGAATTGTTACTGCGTGCGACGGGTGCACGATCGAATGAAATAAGTACTAGTACGCGACCGAAATTTCGCCGCGCGGACCGACTACTGCGCGAGCGAGGCCGCCGGGACGGCGGCGTGACGGGAGCGTCGCGGGAGGAGCAGTCGGCGCAGGAGGTCGAGCCGGCTTTCGCGCACCGGGCCCATCGCGAGGGCCCGCTCGTAGGCGGCCAGGAGGGCCCGCTCCTGGTGCTCCCAGGCCAACACCTCTTCGGCCCGCCGGCGGCCGGCGTCGCCGAGGGCGCGCCGCCGCCCGGGGTCGTCGAGCAGCCCGGAGATCAGGTCGGCGAATCCGCTGAAGTCACCGGAGGCGGCGAAGAGCGCCGCGTCGCCCGCCCCGACCCGGGACTCGGCCAGGTCGAAGGAGACGATAGGCCGGGCCATCGCCATGTACTCGCCGAGCTTCACCATCGAGGAGAGGTCGTTGAGCGCGTTGCGCGGATCGGGGGCGAGGCAGACGTCGGCGGTCGAGAGGACGGCGGCGATCGTGTCGTGTTCCACCCAGCCGCTGAACTCGACCAGGTCGGCCAGCCCGAGCTCGGCGGCGAGCGCCTTCATCTCGTCCAGCACGTCGCCGTCGCCCATGAAGATCGCGTGCCAGTCCTGCCGCTTCGCCGCCAGCGCGGCGAGCGAGTGGAGAGCGTGGTCGACCCCGTCCTGGGCGCCCATCACGCCGACGTAGCCGAGCAGGAAGTCCTTGCCGCGCTTCAGCCCCGGGTCGGCTTTGACCGGGACGAAGCGGCTGAGGTCGGGGCCGGTGCGGACGACGGCGACGTCGGCGGGATCGCGGTGGCCGCGCTCGATCGCCACCCGCCGGTAGGAGTCGTTGACCGAGAGGATCACGTCGGCGGCGCGGAACGCCACCTGCTCGGCGAGCAGCGTCGCCTTCTGCGGCAGGCCCTCGCCGTAGCGGGTCGCGTAGAGCTCCGGCGTCAGGTCGTGGTGATCGAAGACGAAGCGGGCGCCGTCGCGGCGCAGCTTCAGCGCCGCCAGCAGGAGGAAGTCGGGAGGGCTGCAGGCGTGGACGAGGTCGAAGGGGCGCTCGCGCGCGAGCCGACGGGCCAGCTTGCGCATCGAGAGCAGGGCGGCGCCGTACTCGACCGCGTATTCGGCCGCCCGCTCGCCTGCCGGCCGCGGCCGGTAGCGGTGGATCTTCACGCCCTCGAGCTCGACGTAGGGCTCGTGGTCGCGCTGCTCGCCCGCCGGGCAGATCACGGTCACGTCGTAGCCGCCGCCGACCAGCGCCCGCGCCTCGTTCCAGACGTGGCGGTCGTGGGGGAGCGGCTCGTTCTGGAGCAGGATCAGGACGCGCGCGCTCATCGGGCGGCCACCGCGTCGGCGGTCGTCGGCACCATTGCGCCGTCGGCGCGGACCCACTCGATCCGCGCCCGCTCGCTGCCGGGGCCGACCACGTGGGCCGCGTCGGGCCCGTCGCTGACGCAGCCGAGGTCGCGGCGCAGGCGCCACCAGTCGGCGACGTCGCGCGGCAGCGCGTGCCAGCCGCCGTCCATCTCGGCGAGGTGGGCGAGGAATTCCTCGTACATCCGCAGCCGGGCCGGGGTGTCGAGGTAATCGGGGTGGGTGATCAGGTTGACCAGCCCGCCGTTGGCGGCGATCCAGTCGCTCTTCTCGGTCCAGAGGTCGATCGTGTCGCGGCGCAGGATCTCCCACAGGGTGTGGTCCTGGACCAGGGTGATCGGCAGCTCGACCATCTCGCCGAGGAAGAAGGGGAGGATCGAGCAGCAGCCGCCGCCGAGCGGCTCGAACGGGTCGGTGTCGGGGAAGGAGCTGTCGTAGGCGGCGCCCAGCTCCTCCATCCAGTCGGCGTTGCGGTGGGTGGCGGGGGCGCGGAAGCCGACCGCGTCCCACTCGCGCAGCTTGCGGTGGATCTCCGGCAGCTCGGCCTCGAAGTTGGCGCGGCTCTCGAACAGCTTGCAGTCGTGCTTGATCCCGTGCAGGCCGATCTCGTGGCCTGCGGCGCGCACGTGGTCGAAGAGGCCGGCCTCGATCGGGTACCAGTCGCCGACGAAGTTCCAGGAGGAGCGGAAGCCGTGGCGCTGCTCGATCGCCATGATCTCGCGGACCAGGGCGACGCCCTTCGGCCCCTCGACGTCGTGGGTGAGGATGGCGGCGAAGCGGTGGCCTTCAGGCCAGGTGGCGACGGTCGGCAGGGCGGTGGCGCCGCTCGCTTCGAGCTCGGCGCGCAGGGCCGCCTGGCGGCGCTCGACCAGGATCGGCTCGATCGGCCAGCGGGGGAACTCGACCCGTGCCTGGCGCACCGCGTAGCGGCGGCGCATCGCCAGCTGCAGCGAGCGCGGCAGCAGGGGCTTGACGTTGTAGTAGGCGCTCATCAGGCGCGAGCGGCCCTCCGCCCGGCCGCGGTAGCGTTCCTCGCGCAGCTCGCGGTCGTCGAGGTCGGCGGGGGAGGGGTCGGCCGCGGCGACTCCCGCGCCGGCGTTCGCCGCGTAGGGCCCGTACGGCGGCGGGGCGCCGAGGGCGACCTTCAGCGCGGCGGCCTCGTGGGCGGCGCGCTCGCGGTGGCGGGCGCCGGCGAAGAGCCCGAGGACGGTGCCGGAGAAGACCCGCAGGGCGTGGCCGAGCGCCAGCGCGCCGCGGATCGCCGCCGCCCGCACGCGACCGTAGTGCTTGCGCGCGAAGAGCATCTTCGAGTGGGTCAGCTGCGGTTTCAGCACCCCGTCGGAGCCGCCGCCGCAGTGGTGGACGACGGTCGCCACCGGCAGGTGTTCGACCCCCCAGCCGGCGCGCTTGAAGCGATAGCACCAGTCGGTCTCCTCGGAGTAGAGAAAGAAGCGCTCGTCGAGTGGCCCGACCTCGGCGACCGCCTCGGCGCGGGCGATCAGGAAGGCGCCGGACATCCAGTCGGCGTCCCCGGCGCGTTCGTAGCGGGGCCCGGGGGCCACCGGCTCCTGCAGGCCGCGGCCGAGCGGCCAGTGGTAGGAGAAGAGCGCTTCGCCGATGCCCCGCAGGACCGAGGGGAAGCGGCGGATCGAGGGCTGCAGGCTGCCGTCGGCGTCGGTCTGGACGACGCTGGCGATCCCGGTGCCGGGCCGGGCGTCCATCGCCGCGACCAGTTCGGCGAGGTTGCCGGAGGAGAACTCGACGTCGGGGTTCAGCAGCAGCACGTAGCGGCCGCGGGCGCGCTCCAGGGCGACGTTGTTGGAGGCGGCGAAGCCGCGGTTCTCGCGCCGCAGCACCCGCACCGTGGGGAAGCGAGCTTCGATCGCGTCGGGGGTGCCGTCGCCCGAGCCCGCGTCGACGACGAACCACTCGGCGTCGATCCAGCCCTGCGCGGCCTGCGCCGAGGCGAGCGTCTCGAGCGCCTTCCGGCGCCCGTTGTGGGTGACGACGACGACCGAGAGGTCGGGCCGCGAGGCCTCGCGCTCAGCCGACATGGCGGTAGAGCACCTGGCCCGCGAGCCGGCCGACGACGGCCGGGCTGCGACGGATCGTGGCGGTCATCAGCCGCTCTTTCAGCGAGGGCTCGCCGAGCGGCGCCGGCTCGGTCAGGTAGGTGTAGGCGAGCGGGATTTCCTCGGCGCCGAGCGAGCGCTTGAAGCGGCGCAGGCCCTCGTTGTCGAGGTCGGTGCGGCCGAAGTCGAAGACCTCGAAGCCGCGCTCGGCGTGCTCGCGGATCGCCTCCAGCATCAGCAGGTTGTTGGGCCGTTTCTGCAGCCCCGCCGCCGCCGAGGCGCCGTACTTGTAGGTGACCAGCTTGCCGTGGGTGAGGTAGACCGCCGCGGCGATCGGCTCGCCGCCGTCGCGGACCAGCCAGACGCCGCCGCGGCCCGCGTCGAAGAGGCGGGCGAAGCGGTCGATGAAGCTCTTCGGCTGGGTCGGCACGCCGAGCCGGCGGCGGGTCTCGAGGTGGAGGCGGTAGAAGATGTCGAGCCCGTCCTGGTCGGTCCGCTTCTCCACCGCCAGGCCTTCGCGGGCGGCTTTGCGGGCGCCCCGGCGCAGGCTTTTCGAGGTGTTGGCCTCGGCCTGGTCCGGATCGGCCGGGAGGGCGAGCAGGTGGCGGACGAAGCGCTCGGAGACGTGGCCCGCGGGCAGGCTCGGCAGCGCGGCGTGGACGGTGAGGTCGAGCCTGCTCTCCTGGGCGTGGGCGGCGAGCGTGTCGCCGAGCAGGCCGAGCGCCTCGAGCCCCGCGTCGGCGGCGAGGACCGGCGGGCAGTGGTCGGAGAAGGGGAGGGCGACGAGGCGGTTGCCGGTCAGCCGGCTCTTGATCGTGGCGAAGGGGATCGCCGCCTCGATCCGCTCGTCGTCGCGGACGCAGCAGGCGCCGATCTCGTAGCCGTACTCGTCGCGCAGCAGTTCCAGCCAGAGCCGGTCGTGGAAGATCTCGGCCCCCTGGCCGGCGGCGACCAGCTCCGCGTAGCCCGGGTCGAGGAAGGGATCGATGAGTTCGGTCCTGCGCATCGGGAAAGCAACGCGCCGCCCGCTACGGTTCTTTCGGCCCTCCTGGCGGTGAAAGAAGGCCGCCGGGCACCTCGTTGGTCAGTCGATGGCTTCCGACCGCAATTCTCCCAGCGCCGCCGAGCGCCTGCGCCAGGCGCGGCGGCTGCTGCGCAGCGAAGGCGCGGCGGGCGTGATGGGGCGCCTGCGCGGTCGCGCCGCCGCGGCGCTGGCCGGGTCGAGCCCGGAGGAGCTCCCGGTGCTGCCCGCCGACCTCGCGCTGGCCTCGGAAAAGCTGGCCGCCGGGATCGCCCCGCCGGGGCCGAAGCCCTGGCGCGCGGGCGAGCCGCTCGAGGTGGCGCTGGTCTGCGGCCCGGCGGGGGAAGGCTCGGGCGGCCACACGACGATCTTCCGCATGCTCGCCGGGCTCGAGCGCCGCGGCCACCGGGTCACCGTCTACATCTACGACCGCCACGGCTGGGAGATCGAGCAGCACCGGCGCCGGATCCGCCGCTGGTGGCCCTGGCTGAAGGCCGAGGTCAAGGACCTGGCCGACGGGATCGACGACGCCCACGTCCTCTTCGCGACCAGCTGGGAAACCGCCTACCCGGTGCTCGCCTCGCCCGCCAAGGGGCGCCGCTGCTACTTCGTCCAGGACTTCGAGCCGCGCTTCTATCCGGCGGGCTCGCTCGCCCTGCTGGCCGAGGAGACCTACCGCTTCGGCTTCCAGGGGGTGACCGCGGGCCGCTGGCTGGCCGAGGTGATGCGGCGCGACTACGGCATGCCCGCCGACCACTTCGACTTCGGCTGCGACCTCGAGCACTACGCGATCCGGCCGGACTCCGTCCACACCGACGTCTGTTACTTCTGCCGCCCCTCGACCCCGCGCCGGGCCCACGAGCTCGCCGTCCCGGCGCTGGCGATGTTCCACGCGCGCCACCCCGAGGTGACGATCCACACCTACGGCGAAAGCGCCGCCGACCTGCCGTTCCCGACCGTCGACCACGGGCTGACCACCCCCGCCGAGTTGGGCCGGATCTACAACCGCTGCGCCGCCGGGCTGGTGCTCTCGGCCTCGAACGTCTCCCTCGTGCCCTACGAGATGCTCGCCGCCGGCTGCGTCCCGGTGATGAACGACGCCGAGCACAACCGCGTCGTCCTCCGCAACGACCACGTCGCCTACGCGCGGCCGACCCCGGCGGCGCTGGCCGACGCGCTCGGCCAGATCGTCGCCGCGCCCGCCGCCGAGCGCGAGGCGCGCGCCCGCGCCGCCGCCGCCAGCGTCGACTCGACCTCCTGGGAGACCAGCGCCGACCAGTTCGAGCGGATCCTGCTCGAGGCGGTCGCCGCCGCCGACCCGACCCCCGTCCCGGCATGAGCGCGCTGGTCAAGGTCATCGTCCCCTGCTACCGGTACGGGGACCTGCTCGAGGACTGCCTCGCCAGCGTCACCTCGCAGGAGGGGGTGGACGTGCGGGTGCTGGTCGTCGACGACTGCTCGCCGGACGACACCGCCGTGATCGCCACCCGGCTCGCCGCCGCCGACGAGCGGATCGAGTTCCGCCGCCACGAGCGCAACGTGGGCCTGATCGGGACCGCCAACGAGGGCCTCGAGTGGGCCGCCGACAGCGACTACGTGGTGCTGCTCTCGGCCGACGACTTCCTCACCCCGGGCTGCCTCGGGCGGGCGGTGAAGGCGATGGAGGACAACCCGCGGGTGGGCTTGGTCTACGGCCGGCCGCAGTTCTTCGAGCCCGGCCCGCGGCCACAGCCCGAGTCGACCAGGTGGCGGGGGACCGCGGTCTGGTCGGGGAGGCGCTGGATCGAGCGCCGCTGCCGCACCGCCCACAACTGCATCGCCTCGCCGGAGGCGGTGGTGAGGACCTCGGTGCAGCGCCGGGTCGGCGGCTACGACCCCGCCTGCTACCACACCTCGGACCTCAACATGTGGCTGCGGATCGCCGCCGTCGCCGACGTCGCCTACGTGCGCGGGGCGGTGCAGGCGATGTACCGGATCCACGCCGACAGCATGCTGCGCTCGGACGCCGACCCGATGGTCGACCTGCGCGAACGCCGGGGCGCCTTCGAGCGCTTCTTCGCCGAGGCAGGGAGCGCGATCGAGGGCCGCGCGGGGATGGAGCGGGCGCTGCGCCGCACCCTCGCCCGCCAGGCGCTCTGGCAGGCCAGCCGCGCCTACGACCGCGGCGAGCTCGACGGCCCGGGCGCGGTGCCGGTCGCCGAACTGGTCGAGTTCGCGCTCGAGACCTGCCCGGAAGCGCGGCACCTGCGCGAGTGGGCGGGCCTGCGCCTGCGCCGCAGGATCGGCGCCGGCCGCTCCCTCCTCTTCGTCCCCTTCCTCGCCACCGGCGCCGGCCACCGCGTCCGCGGCCACCTGAGTCAGCTGCGCTGGCGCCTCAGCGGGGTCTAGGAGGGATCGGCGAAACCGTCCCGATGCGGCGGTCAGGCTCCACGGCCGGGGCGTGGTGGGATCGATTTGACCACGCAAGTCATGGCCGTCGTCGGCCGTTCATGAAGAAGATGACCGAACTCGCGACGACCGCTCCGGCGCCTTCGGCGTCGCCCGCCGCTGCTCCGGAGGCGCCCGTCTCCTTCAAACGGCGGCTCGGACGCCAGATCCTGCGACCCGCCCTGGAAGCGATGGCGCAGCAGCCGCGGATCCAGAAATACCGCCTGCTCTCGACCTGCCGCAAGGTCAGCGGCACCCCGGTCGCCCTGCAGCCGATCCTCTTCGTCGGCCCCGGCGAGGTGGCGCTGGGGGAGGGGGTCCAGTTCGGCTGGAAGAACTCGCCGCTCTTCTACAGCGGCTATTGCCACGTCGAGGTCAGCAACGCGGCGGCACGGATCGAGGTCGGCGACCGCACCGAGTTCAACAACAACCTGATGCTGAAGAGCGAGGGCGAGGGGATCCGGATCGGCAAGGACTGCCTGTTCGGCGCCGAGGTCCAGATCTTCGATTCCGACTTCCACGAGCTGACCCCGGGGCGGCGGGTCGGCGGCACGCCGAAGACCGCCGCGGTCGAGATCGGCGACGGCGTCTTCGCCGGGATGGGCGTGAAGATCCTGAAGGGCGTGACGATCGGCGACGACGCGGTGATCGGCGCGGGCTCGGTGGTCACCGCCTCGATCCCGGCGGGCGTGATCGCCGCCGGCAACCCCGCCCGCGTGATCCGTGAGCTCTGAGCGCCGATGACCGAGGTGCCGAGCAGGCTGAGCCAGGGCCAGGAGCTGGTCGACGAGGGGGCGCGCTCGACCGCGGACCTGACCCAGGCGGCGGCCGAGGGGCTGCGCTGGATCGCCTACGCGCGGGTGATCATCGAGGTGGCCCTGTTCGGCTCGGCGGTGATCCTGGCGCGGATGATGCCGCCCGCCGCGTTCGGGATCTTCGCCGTGATCGTGATCGTCCAGGAGCTGGCCGTGACGATGCCCGCGGAAGGGGTGGGCGGCGCCCTGGTGCAGCGGCCGCAGCTGGCCCGCGAGCACCTCCAGGCGGGCCTGGCGATGACCGTGCTCACCGGCCTGGCGATGGCGGCGCTGACCGTCGTGGTCGGGATCGTCGTGGTCGGGCCGCTGTTCAACCACGAGACCGAGGTGCTGACGATCGCCCAGGCTCCCTACTTCCTGATGGGGGCGATCTACGCGGTGCCGATCGCGGTGCTGCGGCGGCGGCTCGACTTCCGCCGGGTCAGCATCGTCGAAACGCTGCAGAACACCACCCGCGTGCTGGCCACGATCGGCCTCGCGCTGCTCGGGCTGGACGCCCCGGCGCTGGTCTTCGGCTGCACGATCGGGATGGCGGTGGCGCTCGTGGTGGCGCTCTGGTTCGCCCCCGTGCCGCTGCCCCGCTGGCGCACCCAGGCGGTCCGGGACCTGCTCCCCTACGGCGGCCCGGCGGCGCTCGCGACCTTCGCCTGGACCGGCTTCCGCAACGGCGACTACGCGGTGATCGGCTCGGTGCTGGGGCCCAACGCGGCGGGCCTCTATTGGCGCGGCTACCAGCTGGCGGTCGAATACCAGGGCAAGGTCGCGGTGCCGATGGTGCAGATGGCGTTCCCGGTCCTCGCCCGCACCGAGGACACCGAGGAGCTGCTCGGCCTGCGCCGGCGCATGGTCCACCTGCAGACCGTCGTCCTCTTCCCGCTGCTGGTCGCGCTGCTGGTGCTGGCCCCGGTGGTCGTGCCGTGGCTCTTCGGCGCCGACTGGGAGGGCGCGGTGGTGCCGACCCAGATCCTCGTCGCCGGCGGCGCCGCCTCGCTGGTGATCAACGCCGCCGGGTCGGCGCTGCAGGCCGAGGGCCGGGCGAAGGCGCTGCTCGGCTACGGCGTCGCCCACTTCGTCGTCTACGTCGGCGCCGTCGTCGCCGTCGCCCACATGGGGCTCGCCGCGGTGGCGATCGCCGGCTCGGTGGTCCACGGGATCTTCCTCGCCGTCGCCTACGTGGTGCTGCTCGGGCGCCGCGAGGGCAACCCGCTGCTGGCGCTCTGGCGCGACCTCTACCCGGCGCTGGCCGGCTGCGCGGCGATGGCGGCGGTGGCGTTGCCGCTGGAGCTGGCGCTGCGCGCGGGCGGCGCCCCGGTGCTGCTGCAGACGGCGGCGGTCTGCCTGGCCGGCGGGATCGCCTACGTCGCCGTGCTGAAGCGCTGGTTCCCGGCCGCTGCCCACGACCTCTTCGCCGCCCTGCGCCGGGTCTCCCCGGTGCGCTTCGGCCTGCGCCGTCGCGACGGCGCTCCCGCGGGGGCGGAGGCATGACCGCCCCGGCCCGCATCCTCCTCGCCAGCCCGGTCTTCGACGAGGCGGCGCACCTGGAGAAGACCGCCCGTGCTCTCGCCGCCCAGACCCTGCCGCCGGCCCGCTGGGTAGTGGTCGACGACGGCTCCCGCGACGGCACCCTGGCGCTGGCCCGCCGGCTGGCCGCCGAGATCGATTTCATGGAGGTGATCGAGGCCGACGGCGGGGTGGGGCCCGGCGCCGACAACCTGGCGCTGGCGCGCGAGGCCCGCGCCTTCAACATCGGGCTGAAGCACGCCGGCTGGCGCGGGTACGACTTCGTCGGCAAGCTCGACGGCGACGTCGAGCTGCCGCCCGAGTGGCTGGCCATGCTGGTCGAGCGCTTCGCCGAGGACCCCGCCCTGGGGCTGGCGGGCGGGCGCCTGGTCGAGGCCGACGGCGACGGCGGCTGGGCCCGGATCGAGATCCCCGCGCACCACGTCCACGGCGCCGTGAAGCTCTTCCGGCGCGAGTGCCTGGAAGCGATCGGCGGCATCCCCGAGCGCCTCGCCTGGGACACGATCGACGAGACCTACGCCCGCATGCGCGGCTACGAGACGCGCTCCTTCGAGGGCCTCGTCGCCCGCCATCACCGTCCCTGGGGCTCCGCCGACGGCCGCCTGCGCGGCCGCGCCCGGCACGGCGAGTGCGCCTGGATCCTCCACTACGGCCCCGCCTGGGTGACCCTGCGCGCGGTCAAGGTAGGCCGCAGCTCGCCCCCGGTGCTCTCCGGGTTCGCCTTCCTCTGGGGCTACTGGCGCGCGGCGCTGCGCCGCGTCCCCCGGGTCGAGGACGCGGAATTCCGCGATTTCACCCGCCGCGAGCTGCGCGCCCGCGTGCGCTCGGTCCTCGACTTTCGAAACCGAACCGAAGTCAGGCAAAAGATCGACGCCGCCGAGCCGTTGATTTCCCAGCGACCCCACCTCTAGGGCTCGGGAAAGACACAGGAAGAGAAGGGCTATGGACCAGATCACCAACACCCACAAAGGTCCCGCGAAGAGCAGGATCGCGGGTAAGCGGATGCTCGTCACCGGCGGCGCCGGGACGATCGGGTCCACCCTGGTGGACCAGCTGATCGAGGCCGGGGCGGCCGAGGTCACGGTCCTCGACAACTTCGTCCGCGGCCGGCAGAGCAACCTCGACCGGGCCCGCGAGCACGGCAACCTGACCGTGGTCGAGGGCGACGTGCGCGACCGCGGCCTGGTCCGCGAGCTGACCGTCGGCGCCGACATCGTCTTCCACCAGGCGGCGATCCGGATCACCCAGTGCGCGGAGGAGCCGCGGCTGGCGCTCGAGGTCCTCGTCGACGGCACCTTCAACGTGGTCGAGGCGGCCGCCGAGGTCGGCGTCGAGAAGCTGATCGCCGCCTCCTCGGCCTCGGTCTACGGGCTGGCCGAACGGTTCCCGACCACCGAGACCCAGCATCCCTACGACAACGACACGCTCTACGGGGCTTCCAAGGTCTTCAACGAGGGGCTGCTGCGCAGCTTCCACGCGATGAGCGGGCTCGACTACGTAGCCCTGCGCTACTTCAACGTCTACGGCCCGCGCATGGACGTGCACGGCCTCTACACCGAGGTGCTGGTGCGCTGGATGGAGCGGATCGCGGCGGGCAAGCCGCCGCTGATCTTCGGCAACGGGCAGCAGACGATGGACTTCGTCTGCGTCCCCGACATCGCCCGCGCCAACGTGCTGGCCGCCGAGGCCGACGTCACCGACCGCGTCTACAACATCGCCTCCAGCACCGAGACCAGCCTCAAGGGCCTGGCCGAGGCGCTGCTGCGGACGATGGACTCCGACCTCGACGTCGAGCACGGGCCCGAGCGCGCCGTCAACGGCGTCACCCGCCGTCTCGCCGACGTCTCCGCCGCCGAGCGCGACCTCGGCTGGAAGCCGGAGATCGGGCTCGAAGAAGGGCTCGCCGAGCTGGTCGAGTGGTGGCAGGCGGAGAAAGCCCTCGGCCGTGAGCCGGCCCTGGTCGGCTCGGAGGCGCGCTGATGGACGTCCCCTTCGCCAAGCCGTGGTTCGGCGGCGGTGAGACCGAGGCCGTGGGCGAGGTGCTCGCCTCCGGCTGGCTCACCCAGGGCCCCCGGGTGGAAGAGTTCGAGCGCGCCTTCGCGGCCCGCGTCGGCGCCCCCGAGGCGGTCGCGACCACCAACTGCACGACCGCCCTGCAGCTCTCGCTCTACGTCTCCGGGGTCGGCCCCGGCGACGAGGTGATCGTCCCTTCGCTCTCCTTCATCGCCACCGCCAACGCGGTCTGGCAGTGCGGCGCGACGCCGGTCTTCGCCGACATCGACCCCGCCACCTGCAACCTCGACCCGGTCGCCGCCGAGCGCGCGATCACGCGGCGGACGAAGGCGATCATGCCGGTGCACCAGGTCGGCCTGCCCGCCGACATGGACGCCTTCGCCCTGCTCGCCGACCGCCACGGCCTGGCGATCGTCGAGGACGCCGCCTGCGCGATCGGCGCCGAGCACCGCGGCCGGCCGATCGGCTCGCTCGGCAACCTCGCCTGCTTCTCCCTGCACCCGCGCAAGGTGATCACCTGCGGCGAGGGCGGGATGATCGCGGTCTCCGACCCGCTCGTCGCCGAGCGCCTGCGCCGCCTGCGCCAGCACGCGATGGACCAGTCGGCGCTCGACCGGCACGCCGCCGACCGGGTGGTGGTCGAGCACTACCCCGAGCGCGGCTGGAACGCGCGGATGACCGACCTGCAGGCGGCGGTCGGGCTGAAGCAGCTCGAGGTGCTGGAGGTGATCCTGGCCGAGCGTCGTCGCCTCGCCGAGCGCTACAACGAGCTCCTGGGGGGGATGCCGACGGTGGAGACGCCGACGGACCCGAGCTACGCGCGGCGGACCTGGCAGTCCTACCCGCTGCGGGTGCTGCCCGAGGCCGGCGTCTCCGCCGCCGACCTGATGGACGCGCTGCTGCACGACGGCGTCGCCACCCGGCGGGGGATCATGGCGATCCACCACGAGGCGAGCTACGCCAACTGCGCCGGGCCGCTGCCGCACACCGACGCGGCGGTGCGTGACTTCGTCCTCCTGCCGCTCTTCCCGGGGCTCACCGACGAGCAGCAGGACCACGTCGTCGACCGGGTCGGCGCCTGGACCGGGGCGGTGATCGGGGCGTGACCACGAAGACGGCCCGGGGAAAGGCCGAGGCCCTCGCCCGGCCGGCGATCCTGCCGGCCGACACGCCGCGCGCCTCCGATATCGCGATGCGCGGTCTCGACATCGCCGTCTCGGCGCTGGCGCTGATCGTCCTCGCGCCGCTCCTGCTGGTCGTCGCGGTCCTCGTGCGGCTCGACTCGCGCGGCCCGGCGATCTTCCGCCAGGAGCGGATCGGGCGCGACCTGAAGCCGTTCCGCGTCGCCAAGTTCCGCACCATGCGCCAGGGCGTCGCCGCCGATCCGCACCGCGCCTACGTCGAAGAGATGATCCGCGAAGAATCCGAGGCCGAAGGTCGGCAGAAGCCGATGATGAAGCTGCGGGAGGACCCCCGGATCACCAAGGTCGGCCACTTCCTGCGGCGTACCTCGATCGACGAGCTGCCGCAGCTGTGGAACGTCCTGCGCGGCCAGATGTCGCTGGTCGGGCCGCGGCCGCCGATCCGCTACGAGGTCGACGCCTATCCCGCCCGCGCCTACCGCCGCTTCGCCGTGCGCCCGGGGCTGACCGGGCTCTGGCAGGTGAGCGGGCGCAGCCTGGTCACCTTCGCCGAGATGATCGACCTCGACACCGAGTACGTCGAGCGGCGCTCACTGCTGCTCAACCTGAAGATCATCTTCCTCACCGTGCCGACCGTCCTGCACGGCAAAGGCGCCGAATAGCCGCCGGAGCGAGCGCTCCCCGCCGATGGCCGACCAGCCCGCCAACGAGGCGCCCTACCGTCTGCTCCGCGAGGTCGAGTTCGGCGCCGGGGCCCGGGTCTTCTCGTTCACCAACCTCTACGGCTGCGAGGTCGGCGAGGGCTCGCAGGTCGGCACCTTCGTCGAGATCCAGGCGGGGGCCAGGGTCGGCGCCCGCTGCAAGATCCAGAGCCACACCTTCATCTGCGAGGGGGTGACGATCGAGGACGGCGCCTTCGTCGGCCACGGGGTCACTTTCGTCAACGACAAGCGCCCGCGGGCGATCGCCGCCGACGGCGGGCTGCAGACCCCCGACGACTGGGAGCTGGAAGAGACCGTGGTCGAGGCGGGTGCCTCGATCGGCTCCGGGGCGACGATCCTCGGCGGCGTGCGGATCGGCCGCGGCGCGCTGGTCGGCGCCGGGGCGGTCGTCACCCGCGACGTCGAGCCGGGGGCGACCGTGGTCGGCAACCCGGCCCGGCCGCTCTGAGCGGGGCGACGTGGCGGCTCCCGCGATCAATTCCTTCAGCGTCGCGAAAGCGATTGCATCCACACGCCGTTACTTCCATATATGTCAGTCGTGAGCAAGCACGAGGACGTCGTCCCGACCGGGCCGGCGTCCTTTCACCCGATCGTCGTCGCCGAGTCGCCGAGCCTGCGCCGCGAACTCGTCGCGACCATGGACGCCGCGGGCATCGAACTCGAGGCGGTCGCCCGGGCGGAGGCGCTGACCGAGTACGAGATCGGCGCCCTCACCGTCCTGATCTTCGCCTGCGACGTCGACCGTCCCACCGACATGACCGCGCTGCGGCGGCTGCGCCGCGACCACCCGGCGCCGCCGATCGTGGTCGTCTCGCCGCGCTCGACCGCGACCGCCGTGCGCCGCACGCTCGACGCGGGCGCCGACGCGATCGTCTTCGAACCGGAGATCGACGTGGCGCTGGTCGCCAGCGTCCGCGCCGTCGAAAGCGGCCAGTCGGTGGTCCCGCGCAACGTCCGCGCCGGGGTCGAGCGTCCCAACCTTTCCCATCGCGAGCGCCAGGTCCTGAACCTGGTCTGCGAGGGCCACACCAACGCCGAGATCGCCGAGGCGCTGTTCCTCGCCGAAAGCACGATCAAAAGCCACATGGCCTCGATCTTCACCAAATTGGGAGTCCACTCCCGCAAGGAGGCGAGGGCGGCGTTCCTCGACCTCAACTCAGGCGTTCCCAGTCCCCAGTCCGATCCAGACCTCGAGGAGATGCAGATATGACCGCCCCGTCCGCGACCACCGCGGCGCCCGCCCGCGTCCCGTTCGTCCGCCTCGACAACGGTGACCAGGCGCTGATGGACGAGCTGCTGGCGACCGTCGCCGACGTCGCGGCCCGCTCCGCCTTCACCCTCGGCGCCCCGGTCGAGCAGTTCGAGCGCGAGTTCGCCGACTGGTGCGGCAGCAAGTTCTCGGTCGGCGTCTCCTCCGGCACCGCGGCGCTCGAGCTGGCCCTGCGGGCGCTCGGGATCGGTCCCGGCGACGAGGTGGTCGTCCCCACCAACTCCTTCATTGCCACCGCCGAGGCTGTCAGCGCCGTCGGCGCGACTCCGCGACTCGTCGACGTCGACGAGGAGACGTCGCTTCTGACCGCGGAGATCGTCGCCGCGGCGCTGACCCCCGCAACCCGCTGCGTGATCCCGGTCCACCTCTACGGCCGCACGGTCGAGATGGGGCCGCTGGCGGAGCTCTGCGAGGCCCGCGGTCTCTACCTGATCGAGGACGCCTGCCAGGCCCACGGCTCCACCTACGAGGGCAGGCGCGCCGGCTCGATCGGCCACGTCGGCTGCTTCAGCTTCTACCCGACCAAGAACCTCGGGGCGTGGGGCGACGGCGGCGCGCTGGTCACCGACGACGAGCGGATCGCCGAGCGGGTGCGCCTGCTGCGCTCCCACGGTGAGGGTGCTCGCCACCACCACGAGATGCCCGCCCGCACCGACCGCCTCGACGGCCTTCAGGCGGCGATCCTGAGCGTCAAGCTTGGCCACCTCGACGCGGCCAACCAGCGCCGTCGCGAGGCCGGCGCCACGCTCACCGAGGCGCTCGCCGGCTCCTCCGTGATCGCCCCGGCCGGGGTCCCCGAGGGTCGCGACCACGTCTTCCACCTCTACGTCGTCCGCTCCGCGGCGCGCGACGCGCTGCGCGCCCACCTCGAGGCGGAAGGGGTCGCGAGCGCGATCCACTACCCGACCCCGATCCACCTGCAGCCCGCCTACGCCGACCTCGGCCAGGGCCCCGGCAGCCTCCCCGTCGCCGAGAAGCTGGCGGGCGAAATCTGCTCCCTGCCGATCTTCCCCGGCATCGAGCCCGCCGAGATCGCCCGCGTCGCCGAGGCCGTCGCGGCCTTCGACCCCAGCTAGCGCCGAAGCCCCGGGCGGCCAGGCCCCGCCCATCGCTGCGGGCCTACCTGAGCGCGCCCACCCCGGCGCGCGCTCCCGATCTATCCCACCTACCGCGCCGGTCAGGTCGACCGCGGCTGTGGGCGCCCCGGGTCGTGGGGCGCCCCGGACGGGTCAGAGGCCGTAGGCCTCTTTCAGCTCCGGGTCCTTGGCGGCCAGCATTTCGGCCAGCTCGACCATCACCTTGCACTGCTTCCAGGTCGCATCGTCCTGCATCTTGCCGTCGATCATGTGGACGCCGCGGCCGTCGGGGATCGCCTCGAGGACCTTCTTGGCGAAGACGACCTCGTCCGGCGGCGGGCTGAAGACCTTCTTGGCGATGCCGATCTGGACCGGGTGGAGGGACCAGGCGCCGACGCAGCCCATCAGGAAGGCGGCGCGGAACTGGGCCTCGCAGCCGGCCACGTCCTTGATGTCGCCGAAGGGGCCGTAGAAGGGCAGGATCCCGGCCGAGGTGCAGGCGTCGACCATGCGGGCGATCGAGTAGTGCCAGAGGTCCTGCTGGGCGGAGACGCGGCCCTCCTCCGGGTTCTCCGGATCGGGCGGGTCGTTCAGGACCAGGTAGCCGGGGTGGCCGCCGCCGACCCGGGTGGTCTTCATGCGGCGCGCGGCGGCGAGGTCGGCGGGGCCGAAGCTCATGCCCTGCATGCGGGGCGAGGCGAAGGCGATCTCCTCGACGTTGACGACGCCCTGCGGCGTCTCCAGCAGCGCGTGGACGAGGATCGGCCGCTCGAGCCCGGCCTTCGCCTCCAGCTGGGCGAGCAGGCGGTCGACGTAGTGGATGTCCCAGGCGCCCTCGACCTTGGGGACCATGACCACGCTGAGCTTGTCGCCGATCTCACCGACCAGCTGCTCGAGATCGTCGAGGATCCAGGGGCTCTCCAGCGAGTTGACCCGGGTCCACAGCGAGGTGGTGCCGAAGTCCGACTCCTTCGCCGCCTGGATCAGCCCGGCGCGGGCCGCCTCCTTGCGGTCGACCGGCACCGCGTCCTCCAGGTTGCCCAGCAGGATGTCGGTCTGCTTGGCGATGTCGGCCGCCTTGGCGACCATCTTCGGGTTCGAGAAGTCGAGGAAATGGATCATCCGCGACGGGGTGACCGGGATCTCGCGCAGCGGCTCCGGCGCGCCGATCGCCTGCGGATGGAAGAAGTCTCTGGGGTGTCTCAAGTCGCCTCCTGCCGTTTTTCTTGCCGGCGGAATCTATTCGACGGCGCACACCAGAGGCGAAGTCCAGGTCGAGGAGCTGGGGCCGAGGGCAAAGAGGACCCGCCGGTCAGGGGCGATCCCGACGGCCAAGGGACGCGGCGGCCCCGCGGCCGACGCGTCCCGGGCAAGGGACGCCGAGGGACCCGCCCTCCGGGCGGCGGCCCGGGCGGGCTGAGGCCGCCGCCGGGAGGGCGGGTCCACGGGGAGAGGTGCAAGGGACGCCGGGGGTGCCGGGGGCATCGCAGGGACGGAAACTCCACGAAGACGGGAGGAACTCCACGGAGACCGGAGGAACCCACGAAGGCGGGAGGAACTCCACGAAGGCGGGAGGAACGCACGGAGACGTGGAACGCCAAGGAGACGTGGATCGTCACCGGGACCTGCCCGAGGCTTTGACCTGTCCCCAGACTTTGCTCAAGAGTCCGTGTGGAACGTTTCGGGTGTCAG
>DATJUK010000217.1:0-12408 GCA_035502495.1 Solirubrobacterales bacterium | reverse complement strand
CCCGTCGACCTGCTTTGCGGCAGACTGCCGCTTCGTGAACGTCATCGACGACCTGCTGGAGCGGTCGCCGGCGTCGAAGCTGGGGATCGTCGCGATCGATCCCGAGGGGCGGCGGCGGGACTGGCACTACGGTGAACTGATCGCCACCTCGGCGGGGCTGTCGGGGGCCTTCGCGGCGCGCGGGGTGAAGCGCGGCGACGTGGTGATGACGCTGGCCGGCAACCGGATCGAGTGGGTGCTGACGCTGCTCGCCTGCTGGCGGATGGGCGCGGTGGCGCTGCCCTGCAACACGCAGCTGCGGCGCAAGGACCTGGAGCTGCGGGTCGCCGCCGCCGATCCGGTGCTGTGCGTCGGCGAGGAGCGACTGCTGGGCGAGCTTCCCGCCGGGGTGGCGACGATGACGATGGCCGAGGTCGCCGACGTCCTCGACGAGGACCGCCCCCAGGAGACGCCGGCCCGGGTCGCCGAGATGGGCGCCGAGGACCCGGCGCTGATCGTCTTCACCTCGGGCACCACCGGGGACCCGCGCGGGGTCGTGCACGCGTACCGCTACCTGTTCGGGCAGCGGACCCAGGCCGAGCACTGGTTCGGCTCGCGGGCCGGCGAGCTGGCCTGGTGCACGACCGCGACCGGCTGGTCGAAGTCGGCCCGCAACGTCTTCCTCGCGCCCTGGCTGACCGGCGCCGCGGCGGTGATCCACGACGACCGCTTCGACCCGGCCGAGCGGCTCGACCTCGCCGAGGAGCTCGGCGTCAACGTCCTCTGCATGGCGCCCACCGAGTACCGGATGCTGGCCCGGCGCACCGCCCTGCGCCCGCTCCCCGCGCTGCGCCGGATGGTCTCCGCGGGCGAGCCGCTCGACCCGGAGACGATCGCCGCCTGGCAGGAGGCGACCGGGCTCGAGCCCGCCGACGGGTACGGCCAGACGGAGACCGGCCAGGTGACCGCCAACCTCGCCGGCGAGGCGGTCCGGCGAGGCTCGATGGGCAGGCCGCTGCCCGGCATGGAGGTGCGGATCGCCGACGGCGAGCTGCAGCTGCGCGCCGCCTCCTCCCCCACCTTCTTCTCCCGCTACCTCGACGGCGAGCGCTTCGCGGGCGAGTGGTGGCCGACCGGCGACCTGGTCTCGGAAGACGACGATGGCTTCCTCTTCTTCGAGGGGCGGGGCGACGACATCATCAGCTCCTCCGGCTACCGGATCGGGCCGACCGAGGTCGAGGCCGCGCTCCTCTCCCACCCCGCGGTCGCCGACGTGGCCGCGGTAGCCGCGCCGGACCCCGAACGCGGCAGCGTCGTGCGGGCGATCGTCGTCCTCCGCGACCGCCAGCCGAGCGAGGAGCTCGTCACCGAGCTGCGCGACCACTGCATGGCCCAGACGGCCCCCTACAAGGCGCCCCGCATCGTCGACTTCGTCGACGAGCTGCCGAAGACCACCAGCGGCAAGGTCAAGCGAGCCCAGCTCCGCGCCGAAGCCTGAGCCGTCGCCAGGGTTACAAAGGACGAGAGCCCGGTCACGGCCCGCCTCGCTTCTCGGGACGCGAGGCTGAAATCGGCGACCTAGGTCGTTTCGAGGAGTTCCTCGACGCCGACGGGCGGGCCGAGGTGGTAGCCCTGGGCCATGTCGACGCCGAGCTCACGCAGCAGGGCGGCGGTCGGCTCGTCCTCGACGAACTCGGCGATCGTGCGCTTGCCGAGGCCCTTGGCGATGCCGACGATCGCCTGCACGGTGAGGCGGTCGGCGTCGTTGTGGACGAGGTCGCGGACGAAGGTGCCGTCGATCTTGATCACGTCGAAGGGGAAGCGCTTCAGGTACTCGAAGGGGCCGAAGCCGGCGCCGTAGTCGTCGATCGCCACTTCGCAGCCGAACTCGGTGAGCCGGTCGGCGAAGCCCGCCGCCGTCTCCAGGTCCTCGACCCGGGCGGTCTGGGTGATCTCGAAGGTGCAGCGGGCCGGGTCGGCGTCCCCTTCGTCGAGGCCGCGCTCGATGTATTCGAGCACCGAGATGTCGGTCAGCGAGGCGCCCGAGAGGTTGATGTGGAGGGAGACCGGCGCGCCCGCCCGCTCGCGTTCGCCGAGCAGGTCGAGCGCCTGGCCGACCACCCAGCGGTCGAGCTCCTGGACCATCCCGGCGCGCTCGGCGACGCCGATGAAGGCGGCGGCGGGGAGCAGCTCGCCGGCGTCGCCGCGCATCCGCAGCAACAGCTCGAAGCGTTCGACCGCCCCGTCGGCGAGGCTCTGGATCGGCTGCGTCGCGAGGCTGAGACGGTTCTGCGTGAGGGCGTTGCGGATCTTCGCGGAAGTCGTGAGCCGGCGGCTGTCGAGCGTCGCCTCCACGGGCGCCTCGAAGAGCGAGATCCGGTTGCGCCCCTCCGCCTTCGCCCGGTACATCGCCTCGTCGGCGGCCGCCAGGACCGCCTCTGCCCCGCCCTCGAATTCGGCCCCGAACATGGTGATCCCGACGCTGATCGTCGCCCCCTTCAGGTCGGGGTCCGTGGCGAAGCTGTCGGCCACCTCGATCCGCAGGTCTTCACCCAGCTGCAGCGCCCCTTCGACGTCGGTCTGGGGCATCAGCACGGCGAACTCGTCGCCGGAGAGGCGGGCGACGATGTCGGTGGCGCGGACGCGTTCGCGCAGCGTCGCGGCGATGCGGCGGATCAGGTTGTCGCCCTGCTGGTGGCCGAGCCGGTCGTTGACCCCCTTCAGGCCGTCGACGTCGATCACCATCACCGCGCCGCGGCCGCCGTAGCGGGCGGCGAAGCTGACGTAGGTGTCGAGGCGGGTGCGGAAGGCGCGCCGGTTGAGCAGCGCGGTCAGCGGATCGTGATCGGCGAGGTAGCGCAGCTCGGTCTCGGTTTTCTGGGCCTGTTCGAGCGCGCCGAGGACGACCTGGCGGTCGGCCGGCTCCAGCTTGGCCAAGACTGCATGTAGGGCGGCGTCTCCCTTGCCGCTGTTTTCCATAGTCACTGAACGAGTGAAGTTATCCCAAGTTTCCGTGGTCCCGGCGATAGTTACGCTCTGCTGAATGGCCAATCGCCTCGCCGCCGAGACCAGCCCGTACCTGCTCCAGCACCGCGAGAACCCGGTGGACTGGTTTCCCTGGGGCGAGGAGGCGCTCGAGCGGGCACGGAGCGAGGACCTGCCGATCCTGCTCTCGGTCGGCTATTCGGCCTGCCACTGGTGCCACGTGATGGAGCGCGAGTCCTTCGAGGACGAGGCGACCGCGGCCTTCATGAACGAGAACTTCGTCTGCGTCAAGGTAGATCGCGAGGAGCGGCCCGACGTCGACGCGATCTACATGGAGGCGGTGCAGGCGTTCACCGGGCAGGGCGGCTGGCCGATGACCGTCTTCCTCGATCCGGAGGGCGTGCCGTTCTACGGCGGCACCTACTTCCCGCCCGACGACGCGCGCGGGATGCCGAGCTTCCGCATGGTGATGGAAGCGGTGCTGGAGGCTTTTCACGGCAAACGCGACGAAATCCGCGGGCGGGCGGAGACGATGGTGGGGAGACTCGAGGCGCTGGCAAAGCTTGCCCCAGGTGGGGTCCCCGGTCCGGAGCGCCTGGCGGAGGCGATCGCGACGCTGCTCGGCCGCGTCGATCCGGCCAACGGCGGCTTCGGCCGGGCGCCGAAGTTCCCGCCCGCCTCGTCCCTGGAGCTGCTGATGAGCCGCGGCGAAGGCCTGGAGCAGGTCGAGCGCACCCTCGACGCGATGCTCGCCGGAGGCATCTACGACCAGCTCGGCGGCGGCTTCGCCCGCTACGCGGTCGACTCGGCCTGGCTCGTCCCCCACTTCGAGAAGATGCTCTACGACAACGGCCTCCTGGCGCGGGCCTATCTGCACGGCTGGCAGGTGCTCGGGCACGACCGCTACCGGCGGATCTGCGAGGAGACGCTCGACTGGATGCTGCGCGAGATGCGCGGCCCCGAGGGCGGCTTCTACTCCGCCTACGACGCCGACTCCGAGGGCGAGGAGGGCAAGTTCTACGTCTGGACGCCGGCGCAGATCCGCGCGGTGCTGGACGGCCCGAGCGGGGTTGACCCGACCGGTGCCACGGGGATGAAAGGACGACCGCGGACCGAGGAGATGCTCGCCTACTACGGGGTCACCGAGGCCGGCAACTTCGAGGGGCGCAACATCCTCCATCTCGCCGACGGCGCCGCGGCTCCCGCGCCGGAGGGCCTCGACGCCGGCCGTGCCGCCCTGCTCGCCGCCCGCGCGACGCGGGTCCCGCCCGGCCTCGACGACAAGCGGCTCACCTCCTGGAACGCGCTCGCGATCGCGGCGCTCGCCGAGGCGGGCGCGGTGCTCGGACGCGACGACTACCTGGAGGCGGCGACGGCCTGCGCCGAATTCGTCCTCGGCACGATGCGCGACGAGAGCGGCCGCCTCCTGCGCACCTACAAAGACGGCCGCGCCCACCTGAACGCCTACCTCGAGGACCACGCCTTCCTGCTCGAAGCGCTCCTCGTCCTCTACGAAGCCGGCTTCGATCCGCGCTGGTTCACCGCCGCGCGCGAACTGGCGGAGACGATGATCGAGCGCTTCGGCGACCCCGAGCGGGGCGGCTTCTTCTCCACCTCGACCGACCACGAGACGCTGATCGCCCGTCGCAAGGAGGTCGGCGACCACCCGATCCCGGCCGGCAACAGCGCCGCCGCCCTCGGCCTGCTGCGCCTGGCGGCGCTCACCGGCGAAGCCCGCTACGCCGAGCAGGCCCGCGGCGTCCTCGCCCTCTTCGGCGACCCCGCGATCGGCCACCCCGACTCCTTCGCCCACCTCCTGCGCGCCCTCGACTTCGACCACTCCCCGACCCGCGAGGTGGCCCTGGTCGGCGACGACCTGACGGCGCTCGCCGCCGTCGTCCGGGCGACCTTCCGACCCAACGTGGTCGTCGCCGCCGGCCCGGCGGGCGCCACCGAACCCCCCCTCCTCGACGCCCGCACCGAAATCGGCGGCGAGCCCGCCGCCTACGTCTGCGAGGGCTTCGCCTGCAACCTGCCGGTGACCCTCCCAACAGCGCTGGAGAAAGAACTGGCGACCGTCAAACCCTAGATGGACACCAGGGCGTTTCGGAGCGACCCGGGCGGGCAGTGGCCACCTCCAAAACACCCTGGTGCGCATGGAACTGCGGAGTACCCCCAGGATCCGGGGAGAGTTGCGAGGGTTCGCCCAAGCAACTAAGGGCGTTCCTCAGGGACCTCCCCGCTCCATCACCGTCACAAAGACGTGAGGGCACTTTGACCACACCAGGGTGTGGTCAATCCACCAAGCGCCTCTGCACCAACGCAAGAACCCGCACCAAGCACCCCACTTTCCAACGTTCCGCCCATCTCCCGCACCTCTCCCCGACCCTTTCCGCCCGTCTCCCCAGCGAGGCCCACACCGAATCCGCACCCCGCGCCGTCCTCCCGAGGGACGGCCCTCTCGACGGCGACCACCTCCGCCGGATCACCGCCGGCCCGCGCCGCTAGACCCGAAACTCGCGGACCTCGTCGATGACGACCCGGCCGCCGACCTCCGCGCGACCCTCGCCCAGGTAATGCGCGTCGAGGCGCGAGCCGCGGCCCTGGAGAATCTCGATGTCGCGCTCGAGCGCCACGCAGAGGCAGATCGCCGCCGACCCGGTCGCCTCGTCCTCGCCGATGTCCTCGAGCGAGAAGCAGCGGGAGCGGGCCGTGCCCTCGGCGTCGTCGACCCAGGCCCAGAGGCAGGCCTCGAGCTCGCCCTCCGGCGGCCCCGTGGCCTCCTCTACGGCGAGCGCGTCCTCGAGCTGGACCAGCTTCCAGTCCGGGCCCCACTCCGGCCGGGCGGCGACAAAGGTGAGGCCGCCGTCGACCCGCACCTCGACCTCGCCCGCGGGCGGGCGCAGGACCGAGACCGGCTGCCGCTCCTTGCCGAGCAGCCAGGCGGTGCCGACGCTCGGGTGGCCGGCGAACTCGAGCTCCAGCCCCGGGGTGAAGATCCGGATCCGGCCATCCGCCGCGTCGTCGACGAAGACGGTCTCGGAGAAGCCGAGCTCGGCGGCGACCTCCTGGCGGCGCTCCTCGGGCACCTCGTCGCCGTCGAGGAACACCCCCAGCGG
Source organism: Solirubrobacterales bacterium (assembly GCA_035502495.1). Taxonomy (GTDB): domain Bacteria; phylum Actinomycetota; class Thermoleophilia; order Solirubrobacterales; family 70-9; genus VAYN01. Next base: position 6,325 of record DATJUK010000217.1, on the reverse strand, counting down.
GTTGCCAAATCCCCAACGAGCGTCACAAAAGACGCGCAAAACGTGCAGCTCAGCCACTATCGCCGCGCTCCCGTCACAGGATCGGCAGGAAGTTTTCGATCTCGTAAGGGGTGACCTGAACCCGGTAGTCGTCCCATTCCTGTCGCTTGATCTCGACGAAGCGGCGGAAGGTGTGCTCGCCGAGCGTGCGCAGCACCAGCTCCGAGTCGGCGGCGACCTCGATCGCCTCGCCGAGCGTCGCCGGCAGCTGCTCGATCCCCTGGTGCGCGAGCTCCTCCTGCGAGAGGTGGTAGAGGTTCTGCTCCATCGGCTCGGGCAGCTCGTAGCCCTTCTCCACCCCTTCGAGCCCCGCCTGCAGCATCCCGGCGAAGCAGAGGTATGGGTTGGCGGCGGGGTCGGGGCAGCGCAGCTCGGCGCGGGTCGCCGACTCCTTGCCCGGGTGGTAGAGCGGCACCCGGATCAACGCCGAGCGGTTGCGGCGCGACCAGGCCAGGTAGACGGGCGCCTCGAAGCCGGGCACCAGCCGCTTGTAGGAGTTGACCCACTGGGCGAAGAGCGGCGAGATCTCGCGCGCGTGCTTCAGCTGCCCGGCGATGAACGACTTCGCGATCGGCGAGAGGAAGTACGGATCGTCGGCGTCGTAGAAGGCGTTCTTGCCATCTTTGGAGAGGCTCTGGTGCACGTGCATCCCGGAACCGTTCTCACCGAAGAGCGGCTTCGGCATGAAAGTCGCGTGGTAGCCGTATTTCATCGCGTACTCCTTCACCACGATGCGGTACGTCATGCAGTCGTCGGCCATCTCCAGCGCGTTCTTGTAGCGCATGTCGACCTCGTGCTGGGACGGCCCAACCTCGTGGTGGGTGTACTCGACGTGGATGCCGAGCTTCTCCAGCGCGAGGACGGTCTCGCGGCGCAGGTCGGAGCCCGCGTCGAGCGTGGTCAGATCGAAGTAGCCGCCCTCGTCGAGCACCTCGGGCACCCCCGACTCCGGCTGCGAGCTGCGGAAGTAGAAGTACTCGAGCTCGGGGCCGATGTTGTAGGCGTCGAAGCCCATCTCCTCGGCCCGCTTCAGCGCCCGCTGCATGATCCAGCGCGGGTCACCCTCGTAGGGGCCGCCGCCGGGCACGCGGATGTCGCAGAACATGCGCGCGACCGAGTCACGCTCCTCCGGGCGCCAGGGCAGCAGCGCGAAGGTGGTCGGGTCCGGCACCGCGAGCATGTCGGACTCCTCGATCGGGTTGAAGCCGGTGATCGAGGAGCCGTCGAAGCCCATCCCGCCTTCGAAGGCGTCGTCGAGCTCGGAGGCGTTGACCGAGAAGCTCTTCAGCTGGCCGAGGACGTCGGTGAACCAGAGGCGGACGAAGCGGACGTCGTGCTCTTTGACGAGCTTGATGACATCCTCGGCGGTCTGCGGTCGGTCTGCCATTGGTCGAGTTGCCTCCTTGGCTCTGGGCGCGGTAAGCGGGCAACGATAGGCGAAGCAGGGAGGCCCGGTGTGGACGGTTGTCCCGGGGCCGGACCCCCGGATGAGCCGCCGAGGTGCAGAACGCCGTATTCCGGGTAGTCATTGGCCGTTTCGACCGGGTTGAAAGCAGTCACAAATCTCGGTATAACTTACGACACGTAAGTAAGCGGCTCAAAGTAAAGTAAAGGCCACGTAAAGGCTCTGTAAAGCGATATCCCCCGCCAATCCACGAGCCAGAGACGAGAAGCAAGTTGACGGTAAAAACGGCAGTAAGCAGATTCCAGATCCACGATGAGCTGACGGCGCCCGACGAGAGCGCCCCGCTGATCAAGTCCATCCAGGCGGCCGGCGGCGCGGTCACCAAGTTCGTCGGCGTGCTCGCCGGCGCCCCTGCCGTCCTCCGGGCCTACACCCGCATGCGCTCCGAGCTGCGCGGCGGCGTCCTTCCCCAGGCGACCCGCGAGCGGATCGCCCTGGCCGTCGCCGAGCACCGCGAGGACAGCTACAGCATCGCCCAGCACGCGAAGTCGGCGCGCCGCGCCGGGCTCGGCCTCGACGAGGTCTCCCGCGCCCGCTCCTTCACTTCCGCCGACCCGAAAGAGGCCGCCCTCCTGCTCTACCTGAAGGAGGCGCTCGACGCCGAAGGTCCGCCGCCCCTCCACCTCCACGAGGAGGCCCGCGAGATCGGCTGGACCGACGAGGAGATCCTCGAGGCGGTAGGCCACCTGGCGCTCAACGAGTTCCAGAGCCTGATCGCCAGCGCCGCGGCGCTCCCCCAGGACCAGGCCACGCCCCGGGTCCTCCCGTCGGCCGCCTGACCCTCGGTGAGTTCGCACCCTCGATGAGTTCGCAGTTATGACCGCTATGCGGTCATAACTGCGAACGGAGCCCGGGGCGTCGGCTTTCCACGGGCCCGTCGGCCCTCCTCCGGCGCGTCAGCCTTCCTCGACCAGCGTCGCCGTGTAGAGCAGCCGCGCGGTCGCGTATTTGCAGCCGTAGGTGGCCCGTTTGCCCACCGTTTCCTGCGGCTGGCCCTGGCGGATGTCGGTCGAGTTGGTGCAGGTGCCGGGGGAGCGGCTGGCGCGCCAGACGTTGTTGGCGCTGAGGCCCTGGGAGAACATCGGCGCCCAGGTCAGCACGCTGATGCCGATGATGTCGCCCTTTTCTACCTTCAGCGAGGCGCCGAACTTGACCGTCTGCCCGAGGTAGGGCGTCAGCACCTTGACCGCGCCTTGGCGGCGCAGGTTGTAGCGCGGCGGGTTGGTGCCGGGGATGCGACGGAGGATCGCCAGCCGCGCCTCCGGCGGGGTGCCGAAGAAGCCGTTGAAGAAGCTGCGCTGGCTGTTGGTCGGCTGGGCCAAGGTGAGGGTCCAGGACTTGATCGTGCCGTTGGTCTGGACCAGGAACGGGTTCTGCGTCTGGCCGTTGGAGACCTGGAAGCCGGTGACGCTGCCGACCGCCTGGCAGGGCAGGTCCGGACAGGACGGATCGGGCGTGCTCGCGGTGGCGCCGAGCGTGACGGTGGTCTTTTCGACCTGGGCGGCGCTGGCCACTGCGGCGATCGCGATCACTGCGAGGAGCGCCCCGACGATGGCGACGGCGACCCGGCGACCCGGCCCTGCGGGCGCGGTGAAAGCACGGTGGGAAGTCCTCGACATCGGTGCAGCTCCTCTCTCGAAACGTGTACTGAGCAGGGAACTTTAACCGCCGAGGGCGGGGAACGATGCGGTGCCGAGGATCGCCTACAGACCCTTGGAGGCGTATTCGATCGCCACCGCGTAGCGAATCCGACCGACGCCTTCGAATTCCAGCGCTTTGGCGGCGGCGGAGGTGAGATCCCAGGCGCGGCCTTTGATGTAGGGGCCGCGGTCGATCACCGGGGCGACGATCGAATGGCCGTGCCAGACGAACTTCACCGGCGTCCCGCAGGGGAGCGTCTTGTTGGCGACGCCGACGGTGCTCGGGCGGAGAGTCTGGCCGCACGCGGTCGAGCGGCCCCACATGCTGGTGCCGCCGTACCAGCTGGCGCCGGCGTAGCGGAAGGGGGTGAAGGAGAGTTCGGCTTCGTTGAACGCCGTGGTGACCGTGGTCGTCTGAGTGGGTTCGGCGGGGATCGGAACCGCCGAGGCGGCGCCGCCGGTCGCGGCTTGCGAACGCGGCGCGACGATCAGGACGAGCAGCGCCAGACAGGTCGCGGCGATCGCCCAGGCGAGGGCAGCCGAAAATTTGGTTGTCCGCGCATGGCGGTGGGGGGAGTCGTTCATGTCTCTTTCGGTGCGCTTGCGGGGTTAGCTGACGGGCTCGCGCTGAAAGAGCTGCGCTACACCGGCCGACGCCGGCGATTCGCCCCAACCAATCGGGTCCCCCGCTCTTCGCGATATGTAGGCGAAGATTCAGCGGAAGTTGGCGGCAGATTAGCAAACGCTAAGACAGAAAAATTGCCGACCCGCCGCCGGACCCGTTCGGCGCCCCCGCAAAGAGCGCAGTCCCTCCATCGACCCGCCCCGCGCCGAGCCAAATCCCTGCACGCCCTCATGCGTCGCCAGACCAGACGAGCCATCATTTGCCCTCCCGGCCCATCCGCCCTCCCGGCCCATCCGCCGTTCCCGCCCATCCGCCGTTCCCGCCATCCGCCGTTCCCGCCATCCGCCCGACCCGACCCCGTCCGTTGATGGGACGAAAACCGGCCTATAAGGCCGGTTTTCGTCCCATCAACGTCGTCCCATCGACGTCGCAACATGGGAAAGCCCCGCCGAGGCGGGGCTTTCCGACAGCGAGCCTGTAAGCCGGATCCTGTCGCGAGCGGACATCTATCTCGCCGGGGCCGGAGCCCTGGCGGGGCGCCGAAGCGCACCTGCGACCTACCTGGACCTCGCCGAGCCGGGTCGACGGTCCTGCTTGGCCTTGCACCGGGCGGGGTTTGCCTGGCCGCCGTGTCACCACGACGCCGGTGCGCTCTTACCGCACCTTTTCACCTTTGCCTGTACGCGGCTCACGTGTGGCCGCGCCATCGGCCGTGTGTTTCTGTGGCACTTTCCCGCGGCTTTCGCCGGGTGGGCGTTACCCACCGCCCTGCCCTTTGGTGTCCGGACTTTCCTCGAGGGGTTGTCTCTCCCCCCGCGTCCGCTCGGCTCGCACGTTCGATGTTAGAGCGCCATTGACGGGTTCGGAGGGTTGGGAAAGGGATGGTCGGCCGCTGGCGCCCGGTCCCTCGGGCGGCGGGGGTCCGAGGCCGGATCGGGCTGGCGCCCGAAGCTCAAGGGGACCGGCAGAGGTACCGGCGAGCGGCGGAGACCGATGCGTGCCCCGCCGGAAGTGCGCAGGAGACGTTCGGAACTCCGCGTCTCCTCACGGGCTCCGGATCCACTCAGTGCGAGCCGGTGCGAACCGGCGCGCGAGCGGCGCGCACCCGGCGCGCAAGCGGCGCGGTCCTGGATCGCGCTGTCGACTTTTTGGCCCCCATAGGGGCTCAAAAGTCGGTCAGGTGAATCTGAACGGTGGGAACTATCCGCAAGGCTCCCGTCCCTGTGTCATCCCTGCGAAAGGCTCGCGGCCGGGGCGTCTCGTGTCGGCCCGGGCAGGCTATGGCCACCCGCGAGACGCCGGACCCCAGCGCCACGGCTGCGGGCAACGCCCGGCCAGGCGCCGGTCCCCACCCGGTCGGCCTCAGGTCGCGCGGTACGTCCCCGGCCGCGAAGCGCGACCGTCCCACGGCCGGACCGGACCGGCGCCCTGGGGCCCCGGGCCACCGGCCCCGGGCTCAGACCTTGCGGAAGACTCCGACGACCTTGCCGAGTACTCGGGCCTCGGTGGTGATGATCGGCTCCATTTCGTCGTTCTCGGGCTGTAGCCGGATGTGGTCGGGTTCGCGGTAGATCCGCTTGACCGTCGCCTCCTCGCCGATCAGGGCGACGACGATCTCGCCGTCGGCAGCATCGTCGGCCGGCCGCACGACCACGTAGTCGGATTCGATGATGCCTGCGTTCTTCATCGATTCACCGCGGATCTGGAGGATGTAGTCGCCGTCCTCCCCGCCGATCACGTCGGGGACTTCGAGGTACTCCTCGATGTTCTCTTCCGCCAGGATCGGCGCGCCCGCGGCCACCGAGCCGACCAACGGGATGCCATTGCTCGACTTCACCGCGTTGACCGCCTGGCCCGCCTTCTCGAACAGCAGCTCGATCGCCCGCGGTTTCGACGGATCGCGCTTCAGCAGCCCGAGCTTCTCCAGGTTCGCCAGGTGGGCGTGCACGGTGGAGGACGAGTGCAGACCGACGGCTTTGCCGATCTCCCGCACCGTCGGTGGGTAGCCGGTCTTTGCCGCGTACTTGCGGATGAAGTCGAAGATCTCCTTCTGCCGCTTGGTCAGGTCAAGGTCAACCATGGTGGTCTCCGTTTTCCTCCAATTGCCGGATCTGGACACAGCCGAACACCTGTTCGCAGAGTACCCCTTCCCGCGGACGCCCGCTGCGTCCGCGGCCAGACGCAGCCGATCGATAACTCCTGGCCGAAGAGGCGAACAACCGCCCGCCACGACCGAGGATGGCCGGCCCACGTGCGGCCGGCGAGCGCTTGCCCGACCGAGGGCGCGGCGGCCGCGGCCAAGGCCCTGCGCGGCTAGAGCTCGATCCCGGGGCGGGTTTGGGGCCGTCGCGAGTGGACGGCGTGGTTCGAGGGCGGGTTGATTGGGACGGCGTGATTTGCGGTCGTCGGCGGCCGGGCCCGCCGTCGCCCCCCGCCCCGTGAGTGCCGGGCTCGTGGCCGTGGCGGTGGGACGGGGTGTGCTCCGCGGCCGGGGCGGCCGGGGACGGGCGTCCCGGGCGTCTCGTGGCGGCCCGGGCAGGCTGTGGCCGCCACGAG
>DATJUK010000216.1:0-3708 GCA_035502495.1 Solirubrobacterales bacterium | reverse complement strand
CAGGCCGCGGTCCACGGCGAGAAGCTCCTCGGCGAGACGCTCGAGGCGATCGCCCGCACCCGCGAGCAGATCGTCGCGATCCCCGGCCTCGCCGTCCTCGACGAGTCGGTGGTCGGCCGCCCCGGCATCGCCGGGCTCGATCCGATGCGGCTCTCGGTCGACGTGCGCGGCACCGGCTCGACGGGCTACCGGCTGGCGAAGAAGATCTTCTACTCGCACGGGATCGACCTCGAGCTCTACTCGGAGAACGTCGTCGTCGCGATCTTCGGGCTGGGCGAGCCCGCCGCGGCGACCGGCGAGCGGCTGGTGGCGGCGATGCGCGCCGCGGTCGGTGAATTGGAAGCCGAGCCCGGACCGGCCCAGGAGAAGCTGGCACCGCCGCCGCCCTGGGGCGAGCTGGTGATGACGCCGCGCGAAGCCTTCCTCGGGCCACAGGAGGTGATCCCCTTCGAGGAGGCCGCGGGCCGGGTCGCCGCCGAGGGGCTCGCCGCCTACCCGCCCGGCATCCCCAACGTGTTGCCCGGTGAGCGACTGACCGGCGAGACCCTCTCCTACATCCGCGAGTCGATCGCCCACGGCGGCTACGTGCGCGGCGGCTCCGACCGTGAGCTGAAGACGTTGCGCGTCGCCACCGAGCGGCGCGGATAGGCTGCTCGCACGATGGCCTCCTACGATGCGATCGCCGACCTGCCGCTGACGATCGAGTCCTGCTCGTTCGAGGGGCTCGAATTCAGCATCGGCGAATTCGAACGGCTGACCACGGTGGTCAAGCTCCGGGGCGGCGGCCACGAGGGGGTAGGCGAAGATGTCGTCTACGACGCGGTCGACCACATCGGCCAGCAAGGCCACGGGCCGCCCGACGGCCTCGCCCACTCCGGCACCTTCGACGAGTTCTCGAAGAAGCTCGACGGGATCGACCTCTTTCCCGCCGGGGCGCCCGAGCGCGGGGACGTCTCGCGCGACTACCGGCGCTGGGCGTTCGAGTCGGCGGCGCTCGACCTGGCGCTGCGCCAGGCGGGGACCAACCTGGTGGCGGCGCTCGGGCGCGAGCCGCGGCCGCTCAACTTCGTCAGCTCGCTGCGGCTGGCGGGCTTCGACCCGTCCGAGAAGTCCTCGATCAAGCCAGTCGAGGAACGGCTCGCGGTCTACCCGACCCTGCGCTTCAAGCTCGATCCCTTCAACGACTGGGATGACGAGCTGATCGCGGCGCTGGTCGCGACCGGCGCGGTCGACTCGCTCGACCTGAAGGGCTTCTACAAAGGGACGCCGGTCGACGTGATCACCGACCCCGGGCTCTACGCGAAGCTGATCGAGGCCTTCCCCGATGCCTGGCTCGAGGACCCCGACGTCACCGACGAGACGCGGCCGCTGCTGGAGCCTGTGCACGAGCGGGTCACCTGGGACGCGCCAATCCACCGGGTCGCCGACATCGAGGCGATGCCCTGGTCGCCGCCGAAGACGGTCAACGTGAAGCCCTCCCGCTTCGGCCCGATCTCCCGCCTCTTTGCCGCCTACGACTACTGCGAGGAGCGCGGGATCGGCGCCTACGGCGGCGGCCAGACCGAGCTCGGGCCGGGCCGCGGGCAGATCCAGTACCTGGCCTCGATCTTCCATCCGGACACGCCGAACGACGTCGCCCCGAGCGGCTACAACGACCCGGCCCAGGCGACGAAGCCGGGGCTCCCGTCCAGCCCGCTCGAGCCGCGGATCGAAGACCTAGGCTTCCGCTGGGCCACCTGACACCCCCACCGAGAGGAGCCACACGATGCCCAAGAAGAAGTCCTTCGCCGCCGCCCTCAACGAGCAGGTCTCGAACGAGTTCGCCGCCTCGCAGCAGTACGTGGGCGCCGCCGTCTACTACGACGCCGAGACGCTGCCCCGCCTCGCCGCCTTCTTCTACCGGCAGGCGCTTGAGGAGCGCGAGCACGCGATGATGATGATCCGCTACCTGCTGGACACCGGCGAGGAGATCCACATCCCCGACATCAAATCGGTGCCGACCACCTACGCCGACGGCTCCGAGCCGGTGAAGATGGCGCTCGAGCAGGAGAAACGGGTCAGCGACGAGATCTTCTCCCTCTTCGAGCTCGCCCGCGAGATCAAGGACTACCGCGCCGAGCAGTTCCTCCAGTGGTTCGTCAAGGAGCAGGTCGAGGAGGTCGCGCTGATGGGCGACCTGCTGAACGTGGTCGAGCGCTCCAAGGACAACCTGCTGCTGGCCGAGGAGTTCATCGCCCGTGAGAGCCTCGGCGAGGAGTCCTCCGACCCGACGGCGCCGCCGGCCGCCGATGAGGCCAACTAGGAGGGTCCTGCTCGCGGCCCTGGCGCTCGCCGTCGCGGCGGGCGCCCCGGCCGCCGCGGTCGCGGCGAAGCCGATCGGCATCGCCGAACGCTTCCACACCAAGTGCTGGGTCCACGGCATCGCGATCGCGCCGGGCGGCGGCGCCTGGTTCGGCTGCGTCGAATACAGCGTGAACGAACCGGCCCGCGCCAAGGTCGGCCGGGTGACGGCGAACGGCAAGGTGACGGAATTCTCAGGCCCCTTCCCCAAGAAGAGCGGCCCGGGCCCGGTGGCGACCGCCGCCGACGGCAACTTCTGGGTGGTGATCGAAACCGCGGGCGAAACGCAGCTGGCGCGGGTGACGCCGACCGGGGAAGTGAAGCTCTTCCCGCTGCCGAGCGGCTCCGGCTACATCGCCGAACTGGTCGCCGCGCCGAGCGACTACCTGTGGTTCGCCACCGCCGAAGGCTTCGAAGACAAGAACCCGGCGATCTGGCAGATCTCGCCGACCGGAGCGATCTCGAAGACCGCGGTCCCGCTGAGCTCCGGCAAGTTGCCGGGGCTGACGATCGGGGCCGATGGCAACCTCTGGTTCGCCGACGGCGGCGAAGGCATCCAGGCGCCGCTCAGCCGGCTCACCCCGAGCGGTGAACTGACTCAGCCCGCCGACCAGTCGCCGGGGTTCGGCGCGCGGCGGCCGACCAAGCCGGCCGCGTCGCTGGTCGGCGGCGCCGCGCTCGGTGCCGAAGGGAACCTCTTCTACGGCCTCCAGTCGGACCGGCAGTCGGCGATCGGTCGTCTCGCCCCGACCGGCACGACGACCGAATTCAGCGACTGCCTCACCTACGGTCAGCCCTACTTCGGCCCCGAAACCCTGGCCCTCGGAGCCGAAGGGAACCTCTGGTTCACCAGCCTCGCCGAACGCTCGACGCCGAACATCAGCGACCCGCCATCGATCGGCATGATCACCCCGTCCGGCCAGATCACCCAGATCTTCGCCGGCATCTCGCTCGAACCGAAATGGATCGCCACCGGCCCGGAAGGCGGCGCCTGGTTTTCCGGCGGCTTCGACGAAATCCAACGGATCAAGCCGCCGCAGGGCAAGGTGAACACCTTCCACGTCGGCAAGCTCACCGGGGTGCGCCGCAACGGCTCCGCGCTCCTCCCCGTCAAGGTCCCGAGCGCGGGGCGGTTGAAGGTGAAGCCGGTGGCGCTCCTGGTCGGCAAGAAGGAACGCAAGGTCCCGATCTCCGGCCCGACCGCCAAGGCCAAGGCCTCGGCCTGCGGCACCCCCCAGGTCCGCCTGAAGCTGAGCGGCGAAGCCCTCCGCCGGCTCCGGCAGAAGAACCAGGTCCTCGAGCGGGTCGCGGTCACCTTCACCCCCACCGGCGGCACCCCCTACACCGAAGAAGCCAAGCTCCACTTCA
>DATJUK010000215.1:0-20139 GCA_035502495.1 Solirubrobacterales bacterium | reverse complement strand
ACGCCCGGGACGGAAGGTCTCAGGGGGAGGACACGATCCGGTACGCCTCCCGGCGGACCCCGGTGACGTCTCCACCGGTCAGATCCCCCTTCGGGAACCCGAGGTCGCCCTGGCGTACACAGGGTGCCCTCACGTCTTCGTCACGGAGAAGAAGGTGCGCGCCTTCGTGCCGAAGGCGCGCCGGGTGCCCCGCATCCCCACGGGGCGTCCCTCGGAAAGTTCGCCACCCCCGCGGGCGCCCCTCGAGGGTCCACCCGCCTCTGTGGAACATTTCGGTTGCCAGGCACCCGAAATGTTCCACGGAGGTTCCTGAGCACTCGGGACCGAGGCATCTTCGTCACGGATGCGCCCCGTCCCGTGACGGTCCCTACCCGAAGGCTCCACGTCCCGGCCCTCCCGGAGGCGGCCTCAGCCTGCCCGGGTCGCCTCCGGGAGGGCCGGGACCCTCGCCGCTCCCGCCACCCTCGGCCGCGTCCCTCGCCGTCCCGTCCCCAGCCCCCCGTGCGTTCGCACTTATGGCCGCTATGCGGTCATAAGTGCGAACGCCCGGGCCGGGCGCACGGCCGGGCGCGCGGGGTGGGCGCATGGGACGTGTCCACGCGCGCGTACTCCGGCGGGTCGGGTTCCTCCCCGGATCGGGCCGAGGGGGCCCGTCCCTTTCGTCGGTTGCGTCCGCTCCCAAGGGGTACCCCTGCGGGACCCGCGACCGAGAGGAGCGACGATGAGCGAGACCGTCGGCGACCAACTGCTCGCCAGGCTGGCCGATGACTGGGGGGTCAAACGGATCTATGGCTATCCCGGCGACGGCATCAACGGGGTGATGGGCGCCTTCGAGGCAGAGGGGCCGCGCCCCGAGTTCGTCCAGGTCCGCCACGAGGAGATGGCCGCCTTCATGGCCTGCGCCCACGCCAAGTTCACCGGCGAGGTCGGGGTCTGCATGGCGACCTCGGGTCCCGGCGCGATCCACCTGCTGAACGGCCTCTACGACGCCAAGCTGGACCACCAGCCGGTGGTCGCGATCGTCGGCCAGCAGGCGCGCGCCTCGCTCGGCGGCAACTACCAGCAGGAGGTCGACCTGGTCACCCTGTTCAAGGACGTCGCCCACGAGTACGTCGAGATGGCCACCGAGCCCGAGCAGGTCCGCCACCTGATCGACCGCGCGATGCGGATCGCCCAGTCGACCAGCAGCCCCACCTGCGTGATCCTGCCCAACGACCTGCAGGAGGAAGACGCGGTCGAGGTCCCGCCCCACAAGCACGGCACGGTCCACTCCGGAGCGGGCTGGGAGCGGGCCGAAATCTCGCCGACCCACGAGCAGCTCGCCCGCGCCGCCGAGATCCTCAACGCCGGCGAGAAGGTGGCGATGCTGATCGGCGCCGGGACGCTGGGCGCCGAAGAGGAGGTGACCCGGGTCGCCGACGCGCTCGGCGCCGGGGTGGCGAAGGCGCTGCTCGGCAAGGCGGCGCTGGCCGACGACCTGCCCTGGGTTACCGGCTCGATCGGCCTCCTGGGGACGAAGCCGAGCTGGGACCTGATACAGGAATGCGACACCCTGCTGATGGTCGGCTCGAGCTTCCCCTACGCGGAGTTCCTGCCCGAGGAGGGAGCGGCGCGCGGCGTGCAGATCGACATCGACGGCCGCGTGCTCGGCATCCGCTACCCGATGGAGCTGAACCTGGTCGGCGACGCGCGGACGACGCTGCGCGAGCTGGCGCCGCTGCTCGAGCACAAGGCCGATCGCTCCTGGCGCGAGAAGGTCGAAGGCAACGTCGCCGACTGGTGGAAGACGATCGACGCCCGCGCCAAGGAGCCCGCCGAGCCGATCAACCCGCAGCTGGTCTTCAGCGAGCTCTCGACCCGCCTTCCCGACGGCGCGATCGTCACCGCCGACTCCGGCTCCGCCGCCAACTGGTACGCCCGCGACGTCAAGCTGCGGCCCGGGATGCGCGCCTCGCTCTCCGGCACGCTGGCGACGATGGGCTGCGGCGTCCCCTACGCGATCGCCGCCAAGTTCGCCCACCCGCACGCGCCGGTGATCGCCCTGGTCGGCGACGGGGCGATGCAGATGAACGGGCTGGCGGAGCTGATCACGATCGCCAAATACCGCCACCGCTGGCCCGACCAGCGGCTGGTCGTGATGGTGCTGAACAACCGCGACCTGAACCAGGTGACCTGGGAGCAGCGGGCGATGAACGGCGACCCCAAATTCGAGGGCTCGCAGTCGCTCCCCGACGTCAACTACGCGCGCTGGGCGGAGCTGATCGGGCTGCAGGGGATCCGGGTCGAGTACCCGGTCGACGTCGCCCTCGCCTGGGAGCAGGCGCTGAGCGCCGACCGGCCCACCGTGCTCGACGTCCTCACCGACCCCGAGGTGCCGCCGCTGCCCCCGCACATCAGCCTCGAACAGGCGCGGGCGTTCACCTCGGCGGTGCTCGGCGGCGACCCCTCCGCCGGGCGCCCGATCGCCCAGTCGCTGCGCCAGAAAGTCGCCGAGGCGCTGCCCGGCAAATGAGGGCGCCGGCACGCGCGCGCAAGGCGCTGCGCAACCTGCGCCGCGGGCGCGTGCAGCGCAGCCTCGCGGCGGCGACCGCGGCCAGCGCCCTGCCGCTCGGGCTGGAGATCTGGTTCGAGCACTTCCGCGGCTCCTTCGGCGACAAGTGGATGTGGACGCCGGTGGTGCTCTCGCCGGCGCTGGCGGGCGCCGGGATCGCCGCCGTGCGCTCCGAGCGGGCGGCGACGACGGTGCTGCCCGCGGTCTCGGCGCTCTACTGCCTCGACGGGGCGATCGGCGTCTGGACCCACGTGCAGGGGGTGCGCAAGCGGCCGGGCGGGTTCTCCGAGCCGCTCTACAACATCGTCATGGGACCGCCGCTGCTGGCGCCGGGCTCGCTGGCGCTGGTCGGCGGCATGGGCCTGGTCGCCGCGGCGGCGCGGCGCGAGCGCTGATGTCGCGCTCGGTCGAGCACCTCCCCCACCACGGTGGGCCCGCGCCGCACGAGGGGCCGCCGGCCGGCCTGCCGCGCCAGCGGCGCGGGACCACCCCCCAGGGGCGCGGCCGCTATCCGGATTTCGACGTGCTCGAGCAGGCCGGCCACTGGGACGCGGCGACCCGGCGGGTGGTGCTCGCCCGGGTCGAGGAGGTGCCGCCGATCCGGTTCTTCGACGAAGCCGAGGCGGCGACCCTCGGGGCCTTCTGCGATGCCGTGCTCGCCCAGGACCGCGAGCCGCGGATCCCCGTGCTGGCGATGGTCGACGCGAAGCTCCACGCCCACCGGCTGGACGGCTACCGCCACGCCGACATGCCGGAGGACGGCCAGGTCTGGCGCCGGGTGGCGCGGCTCCTCGACCGCGAGGCGGACGGCGACTTCGCCGCCCTCGAGTGGGAGCGACGCACGCGGATCGTCGCCCGCTTCGCCGCCGGGGAGCTCGAGTGGCCTGAGCTGCCGGTGGCCAAGGCCTGGTCGGTGGTGACGCGGATGGCGCTCGCCGCCTTCTACTCCCACCCCTGGGCCTGGAACGAGATCGGCTTCGGCGGCCCCGCCTACCCGCGCGGCTTCGCCCGCCTCGGCGCCGGCGAACGGGAGCACTGGGAGCGGCCGCCGGAGTTCGAGGTCGACCCGGTGGAGGACGTCGCCGAGCGCCGCGTGGAGGGGGCGTGACGGCCGGCCCGCGGGCGGGCGGGGCGCCGTGAGCACCCGGCTCGCCACCGCGCTGCGCGGGTCCCGCCGCCCCGCCGACAACGACTCCGCCTGGCTGCTCGATCGCCACCGGCGCGCCGTGCCCGGCCGCGCGACGATGGCCCGCTTCGCGCCCGGCGAGGAGGTCGACATGGTGATCGTCGGCTGCGGCGCCGGCGGCGCCACGCTGGCCCAGCGGCTGGCGCGGCGGGGCTGGCGGATCGTGGTGCTCGAGGCGGGCCCGTTCTGGGACCCCGACGAGGACTGGGTCTCCGACGAGGCCGGGTCCCACGACCTCTACTGGAACCAGCCGCGGGTGATCGGCGGCAGCGATCCGGTCGAGCTCGGCAAGAACAACAGCGGCCGCGGGGTGGGCGGCTCGATGGTCCACTTCGCGGGCTTCGTGCCGCGCTTCCATCCGACCGACTTCGAGGTGCGCACCCGCGACGGCGTCGCCGCCGACTGGCCGCTCTCCTACGCCGAGCTGAGGCCCCACTACGAGCGGGTCGAGCGCGAGCTCCCGGCGGCGGGCGAGCACTGGCCCTGGGGCGATCCGCACGGCTACCCGCACGCCCCGCACCCGGTCGCGGGAGGAGCCCTGCGGGCGATCGCCGGCGCCCGCCGGGTGGGCATCGAGTTCAAGGTCGGCCCGGTGGCGATCGCCGACGGCTCCTTCGGCAACCGGCCGCACTGCATCTACCGTGGGCTCTGCCTGCAGGGCTGCAAGGTGAACGCGAAGGGATCGCCGCTGGTCACCCACGTGCCCGACGCGCTCGCCCACGGGGTCGAGATCCGCGACGGCGCGACCGCGACCCGGATCGAGGTCGACGAGGCGGGCCGCGCCGTCGGCGTCACCTACGTCCAGGCCGGGGTCGAGCACCACCAGCGCGCCGCCACCGTCGCCGTCGCCGGCTACTCGATCGAGACGCCGCGCCTGCTCCTGCACTCGACCAGCCCCCGCTTCCCGCGCGGGCTCGCCAACGGCAACGACCTGGTCGGCCGCGGGGTGATGGTCCAGGGCGCCCCGCAGGTCGCCGGGCGCTTCCCGGAAGAGCTGCGGATGTACAAGGCGCCGCCGCCGGAGATCGCCTCCGAGCAGTTCTACGAGACCGACCCGGCGCGCGGCTTCGTCCGCGGCTTCTCGCTGCAGACGGTCGGGCCGCTGCCGATCGGCTGGGCCGAGCACGTGCTCGCCGACGGCCACTGGGGCCAGGCGCTGCGCGAGTACATGCGCGACTACAACCACTGGTACGCGCTCGGGGCGCTCTGCGAGCTCCTGCCGCGGCCCGACAACCGCGTGACCCTGGCGGCGGAGGCCGACGCCAACGGGGTGCCGATCGCCCGCCTCGACTACTCGCAGTGCGACAACGACCGCGCCAACATCGCCTGCGCCAAACGGCGCCTGCACGAGATCCTCGAGGCGGCCGGGGCGCAGGACGTGCTGACGATCGACCGCTACGCGCACCTGGTCGGCGGCTGCGCGATGTCGGCCTCGCCCGCGACCGGCGTCGTCGACGCCGACCACCGCGCCTGGGAGGTGCCCAACCTCTTCGTCGCCGACGGCAGCGTAATGCCGACCCAGGGCTCCGCCAACCCGGCGCTGACGATCATGGCGCTGGCCTCGCGATTGGCCGCACGGCTGGCGGACGGGCGCGTCGACGCCCGCCCCGCCGCCGCCCGCGGGAGCGCGGGACCGACCTCGTCGCCTCCTCGCGGGTGACGCCGCCCGCCCGCGCCCCGGAGTCGCCCGCCGCGCTTGCGGGTACTCCCCGCCCATGGCGAAGCGCAGGCAGCCGCGGGTGGTCGTCATCACCGGCGCGGGCGCCGGGATCGGGCGGGCCACCGCGCGCCGGTTCGGCGCCGACGGCGACAAGGTGGCGCTGCTGGCGCGCGGCGAGGAAGAGCTCGAGGGGGCGGCGATCGAGGTCGAAGCGCGCGGCGGCACGGCGCTGATCGTCCCCGCCGACGTCGCCGATCCCGACGCGGTCGAGGCGGCGGCGGAGCGGATCGAGCGGGAGCTGGGGCCGATCGACGTCTGGGTCTCCAACGCGATGACCACGGTCTTCGCCTTCTTCCGGGAGATCGAGCCGGAGGAGTTCCGGCGCGCCATCGACGTCACCTACCTCGGCGCGGTCTGGTCGCTGCGCTCGGCGCTGCGCCGGATGGTGCCCCGCGACCGGGGGACGATCGTCCTCGTCGGCTCGGCGATGGCCTACCAGGGCATCCCGCTGCAGTCGCCCTACTGCGGCGCCAAGCACGCGATCAAGGGCACCTTCGACTCGATCCGCACGGAGCTCCGCCACCAGGGCTCGCGGGTCCAGGTGACGATGGTGCAGCTGCCCGGCCTCAACACGCCCCAGTTCGACCACGGCCGCTCGAAGATGCCGGGCCACCCGCAGCCGGTGGCGCCGGTCTACCAGCCCGAGGTCGCCGCCGACGCGATCCACTTCGCCGCCTCCCACCGCCGGCGCCAGGTCTACGTCGGCCTGCCCACCTACTACACCGTGCTGGGGAGCAAATTCGCCCCCTGGCTCGCCGAGCTCTACCTGGCGCGGACGGCGGTCTCCGGGCAGCAGGCCGAGGAGCCGCCCGATCCGGGGAACCGCGCCGGCAACCTGATGGAGGCGCCGCCCGGCGATCCCGGCGCGCACGGCCCGTTCGACGAACGCGCGCACCCGCGGGCGCTCACCTGGTGGGTGAGCCGCCACCGCCGCGCCCTCGCCGGCGGCACCGTGGCGGGCGCCGCCGCGCTCCTCGCCGCCCGCCTCGGCCGCCGATGAGCGCCGCGGCGCCGGCCCCGCACGCGCTGCGGGACTACACGCTGCTGGCCGACGGGGAGCGCGGCGTCCTGGTCGGGCCGCGCGGCGACTTCGCCTGGATGTGCTTCCCGCGCTGGCACGACGACGCCGTCTTCAGCGCCCTGATCGGCGGCCGCGCCGCCTGGACCGTCACCCCCGTCGGCCGCTTCGTCTGGGGCGGGCACTACGAGGACGGCGGCCTGATCTGGCGCAGCCGCTGGGTCACCGAGGGCGGCATCGTCGAGTGCCGCGAGGCGCTGGCGCTGCCCTCCCGGGCCGACCGCGCGGTGCTCCTGCGGCGGGCGATCGCGGTTCGCGGCGACGCCCGGCTGGCGGTCTCGCTCGCCGCCGGGGCCGGCTTCGACCGCCACGGGATGGCCCGCCTGCGCCGCCGCGACGACGGCAGCTGGACGGCGGCGCTCGGCGCCGAGCGGCTGCGCTGGTTCGGCGCCCCCGACGCCGCCCCCGCCGAGGCCGGCGTCCACGGCTCCTCGCTGGCCCTCGAGCTGCGCCTCGGCGAGGGCGAGAGCCGCGATTTCGTCCTCGTCCTCGACCACGGTGGCGACGACTCCGCGCCGCCGCCCCCCGAGCACCTCTGGGAAGCCACCGAGGCGGCCTGGGCGGAGCGCGTCCCGGGGCTCCACGGCCTCCCTCTCGCCCGCCGCGACGCCCGCCACGCCTACGCGGTGATGAGCGGCCTGACCAGCGCGAGCGGGGGGATGGTCGCCGCCGCGACCACCTCGCTGCCCGAGCAGGCCGAGCGCCCCCGCAACTACGACTACCGCTACGCCTGGATCCGCGACCAGTCCTACGCCGGCCAGGCGGTGGCCGCCGCCGGCCCCTACCCGCTGCTGGGCGACGCGATCCGCTTCGTCACCGCCCGCGTGCTCGCCGACGGCCCGCGGCTGATGCCCGCCTACACCGTCGCCGGCGACCCGGTCCCGGGCGAATCCCACCTCGACCTGCCCGGCTATCCGGGCGGCGTCGACATCGTCGGCAACCGGGTCCGCGACCAGTTCCAGCTCGACGCCCTCGGCGAGGTGCTGCTGCTGCTCGCCGCCGGGGCGCGGCACGACCGCCTCGACGCCGACGCCTGGCGGGCGGTCGAGGTCGCCGCGCGCACGATCGAGGCGCGCCACGAGGAGCCCGACGCCGGGATCTGGGAGATCGAGCCCGCCCGCTGGACCCACAGCCGGCTGATCTGCGCCGCCGGCCTGCGGGCGATCGCCGCCCACGCGCCGGGCCGCGAGCGCGGCCCGGGCCTGCTCCTGCTCGCCGACCGGCTGGTCGCCGCGGCGGCGGCGAGCGGGGTCTCGCGCGAGGGCCGCTGGCGCCGCGCGCCCGACGACGACCGGGTGGACGCCGCGCTGCTGCTCGCCCCCCTGCGCGGCGCCGTCCCGGCCGACGACCCGCGCTCGCGGCTCACCCTCGCGGCGGTCGAGGCGGACCTGGTCGAGGACGGCTACGTCTACCGCTACCGGGTGGAAGACGGGCCGCTCGGGGTGCCCGAGGGCTCCTTCCTCGTCTGCGGCTTCTGGCTCGCGCTGGCCCACGCCCAGGCCGGCGACCCGGTCCGCGCCCGCGGCGCCTTCGAGCGCGCCCGGGCGGCCTGCGGCACGCCCGGCCTCTTCGCCGAGGAGTTCGACGTCGAGCAGCGCCAGCTGCGCGCCAACCTGCCGCAGGCCTTCGTCCACGCGCTGCTGCTGGAGAGCGCCGTGCGGCTCGGCGCCGGCGACGCTCAGCGGTGACTGGCGTCGCGCCCTTCGGCGCGCATCCGCGCGGCGGTGTGTGCTTCCGGCCCGCCCCCCGAAGGCGACTCGCCTTTGGCGCCGCTCATCACGGCCAGCAGCACCCAGGCGACGGCGCCGACGACGAAGACGATCCCGGCCACCAGCGGCGAGACGAGGAAGCCGAAGGCCATGGCGATGAGGATGATCAGAGCTAGAACCATGGCCCGGGGTACCCGAGGCCGGTACGGCTAACCGGCGCCGGGTACCTCGGGTCCGTGTCGGGCAGCACCCGCAGCGATTTCGCGAGCGTCTGGTCGCTCTACCTGTGGATCGGGATCGGCGTCGCCGTGCTGGTCTTCGGCGCCGTCGGCTTCGCCGTCGTCCGCTACCGGGAGCGGCCCGGGCGGGCGCCGTCGCGGCGGGCCGAGCTCAACCTCCTGGAGGGGACGGTGGCGGCGCTGATCCTGGCGATCGTCGCGCTGCTCGTCTTCCGCACCTTCTCGACCGAGGCCAAGGAGGACGACTCCTCGGCCGTCGGTGCGGTGCGGATCGACGTCGACGCCTTCCAGTGGGGGTGGAAGTTCACCTATCCCGGCGAGGGGGTGACGGTGGTCGGCGACAGCGACCACGAACCTGACTTCGCCGTCCCGGCCGGGCGCACGGTGTCGTTCGCGCTCACCTCCAGCGACGTGATCCACGCGATGTGGATCCCCGGGCAGCGGTTCAAGAAAGACGCGATCCCGGGGCGGACCAACCGCTTCGACCTGGAGTTCGGGACGCGCGGGCGCGAACAGGGCCTCTGCTCGGAATTCTGCGGCCTGCGCCACTCGAACATGCGCTTCGGCGTCTGGATCCTCTCGCAGGCGAGCTACGAACGATGGCTGGCGGCGCACCGGTGAGCCGGCTCGCCGCCACCGACCACAAGAAGACGGCGGCGAAGGTCGGCATCGCCTCGCTCTGCTTCTTCCTGCTCAGCGGCCTGCTGGCGCTGACGATGCGGGCCGAGCTCGCCCAGCCCGGCCTCCAGTTCGTCTCCGACCACACCTACGACGAGCTCTTCACCATGCACGGGTCGGGGATGATCTACCTCTTCCTCACCCCGGCGGCGCTCGGGCTGGGGCTCTACCTGGTGCCGCTGCAGGTGGGCGCGTCGCAGGTCGCGGCACCGCGGCTCGCGCTCTTCGGCTTCTGGCTCTACCTGCTCGGCGGGCTGACGATGTACTCCGGCTTCCTCACCGACAACGGCGCCGGCGACGACAGCTGGACGGCGACGATCCCGCTCTCCAACAGCAGCGGCACGCCCGGGGTGGGGATGGACCTGTGGGTGATCGGGGTGGCGCTGGCGGTGTTCGGCTCGCTGCTGATCGCGATCACCATCCTGCTCACGGTGCTGCGGCTGCGGGCGCCGGGGATGACGATGCTGCGCCTGCCGGTGTTCAGCTGGACGATGCTGGTCACCACCTTCATGGTCGTCGCCTCGTTCCCGGTGCTGGTGGTGGCGATGGCGCTGCTGCTCGCCGAACGGCACCTAGGCGGCGTGTTCACCGGCTCGACCGGGTCGATCGTGTACCAACACCTGTTCTGGTTCTACGGCCACCCGGTCGTCTACGTGATGTTCTTCCCCTTCGTCGGCGCGGTGGCCGAGACGGTGGCCACCTTCTCGCGCAAACGGTTCTTCGGCTACCGCGCCCTGGTCGTCTCGCTGCTCTTCTTCACCGCGCTCTCGATGGCGGTCTGGGGACACCACATGTTCATCACCGGGGCGGTGAAGAACCAGTACTACTCGCTCACCTCGACCCTGCTGGCGGTGCCCGCCGGGATCGAGTACCTCGACCTGATCGGAACGATGATCGGCGGGGCGCTGGTCTTCCGCGCGCCGATGCTGTTCGCGCTCGGCTTCATCGTCCAGTTCCTGATCGGCGGGCTGACCGGGATCATCGTCGCCTCGCCGCCGCTCGACTACCACGTCAACGGCACCTACTTCATCGTCGCCCACTTCCACTACACGCTGTTCGCCGGCAGCCTCTTCGGCCTGCTCGCCGGGGTCCACTACTGGTTCCCGAAGGCGACCGGGGCGATGCTGCGCGAACGGCTGGCGAAGGCGAGCTTCTGGGTGCTGGCGGCGGGCGCGAACCTGACCTTCTTCCCGATGTTCTTCCTCGGCTACGACGGCATGCCGCGGCGGGTCGCCGACTACGAACCGCGGCTCGGGGACCTGAACCTGCTGTCGTCGATCGGCGCCGGGGTGATCGCGATCGGGGTGCTGATGGTGCTGGCGAACCTGGCGGTCTCGCTGCGCCGGCGGGTGCCGGCCGGGAACGACCCGTGGGGGGCGCAGACGCTCGAGTGGTGGACCTCCTCGCCGCCCCCGGCCGACAACTTCACCACCCTGCCGCGGATCGACTCCTACGCCCCGCTGCTCGACCTGCGCGAGCGGGAGGAGGAGGCGGCCGAGCCCGCGGTCGAGGTGCCGGCGTGAACGGCGGGCCGCGCGGCGGCGGCGGGCCGCTGGTCGCCTGGTCGACGATCATGGTCGCGCTCGGCCTGATGCTGGCGATCTGGTCCGCGGGCGACGCCAGCGCGCTCCTCTTCCTCGTCGGCCCCGCCGCGCTGGTCCCGCTGGCGGTCTTCAGCCGCCTGCGCCCGGCGCCCGGCGGCCCGCGCCTGCTCGCCCGGGTGAGCGTGCCGGTGGTGGTGACCGCGCTGGGCGTGGCGCTCGCCGCCGTCGGCCTGACCGGCGGGCTCTGGCTGGTCCTGATCGGCGCCGAGGTCGGCGTCTTCGGCCTGGTCTGGCTGGCGATCGAGATCGTCTCCGAGCGACGGCGGCTGGGCCGGTGAGCGAGGCGCTCCAGATCGTCCTGCCCTCGCTGGCGCTGATGGCCGGCTACCTGTGGCTGGCGCGCCGCGCCGCCGCCGGTCGCCCTGGCGACGCCGAGGCTTCCGGCACCGGGTGGCCGTGGGCGCGCACCGCCTGCTTCGCCGCCGGGCTCGCCGTCGTCGCGGCGGGGATCGGCTTCGACGACATCTCGCTCGCCGTCCACATGGCCGGCCACGGGGCGATCGTCGCCGTAGGGGCACCGCTGCTGGTCCTCGGCTGGCCGGTGACGCTGATGCTGCGGGCGCTGCCGCGCCCGGCGGCGCGGGACCTGGCGACGCTGCTGCGCTCGCCGTGGGCGCGGCGCCTCTGCCGGCCGCCGCTCGCCTTCGCCGCCTTCGTCGCCGCCCAGCTCGCCTTCCACCTGACGCCGCTCTTCTGGGACGCGCTGCGCGAAGAAGGCCTGCACGCGGCCGAGCACCTGATCTTCCTCGTCACCGCGCTCTGGCTCTGGTCGGTCTGCCTCGCGGTCGAGCCGCTGCCGGGACGCTGGTCGCCCTGGGCCCGGGCGGGCCTGCTGATGGCGGCGATGTCGGCGAGCGACGCGGGCGCGATCAAACTGATGGTCGACGGCTACGGCGACGCCGCCGTCGCGATGCTCGTCTCGATGCTGCCGCTCGGCGTCGGCGCGGCGGCGGTGGCCTGGACGGCGATCCTCCGCGAAGAGCGCAAGGCGAAGGCCCGGGAGGTGGCCCATGCGGCGGGCTAGAGGCGTCGCGGGGGCGAGGAGGGCGCGTCGCCTGGCGATGGCCACCCTCGCCCTCCTCCTCGGCGCGTTCGCCGTCGCCGCCTGGGCCCAGCCCCCGGTCAGCCGGGGTCCGGCGCCGGCGGCGAGCGCCGTCGACGTCGCGGCGGCGGGGTCCGGCGGCGCGAAGGTCGCGACGGGACGCGAACTGTTCGAGACCGGGTGCTCGAGCTGCCACGGGTTCGAAGGCGAGGGGGTGAAGGGGCAGGCGCCCTCGCTGGTCGGCGCCGGCGAAGCCGCGGCGGACTTCTACCTGCGGACCGGGCGGATGCCGCTCGACCAGGTGGGCGAGGAGCCGCTGCGGGGCGAACCGCGGTACTCGAGCGCGCAGATCGAAGCGCTGGTCGCCTACGTGGGCTCGCTCGGCCCCGGGCCGACGATCCCGGACGTCGACCCGAGCAAGGGCTCGGTGAGCGAAGGGATGGAACTGTTCACCGGCTCCTGCGCCGGCTGCCACGGGATCGGCGGGAAGGGCGGCGTGGCGATCGGCGGCTACGCGCCGCCGCTCGGCGAAGCGACGCCCACCGAGGTGGGCGAGGCGGTCAGGGTCGGCCCCTACGTGATGCCGCGCTTCTCCGAACGGACGATCACGCCCGAACAGCTGAACTCGATCGCCGCCTACGTCGCGCTGACCCAGGAACCCGAAGACGCCGGCGGCTTCGGCATCGGCCACATCGGCCCGGTGCCCGAGGGCCTGGTCGCCTGGCTCGCCGCCCTGGCGGCCCTGCTCCTCGTCGCCCGGCTGATCGGCGAGCGCCTCGGCGGCGGCGACGCCGAAGACGACGCGGAGGAGCCGCGGTGAGCCGCCGCCTCGGCCCGGCCGCGACCGGATCGGCGGCGTCGCGATGAGGCGTCGGATCGCCGCCGCCTTCGCCTGGCTCTGGCGCTACGCCGTCGCCGGCCTGATCCTCCGCCACTCGAAGAAGCGGACCGTGCGCCGCGAGCGCGAGCTCCCCGCCTCGACCCGGGCCGAGACCTGGACCGCCGTCCTCCTCTTCGCCGCCGCCCTCGCGGGCCTCGCCTTCGTCGCGATCTACGCCTTCGACGACGCGAACACCCAGCTCCTCGGCCTCTCGATCGCGGTAGCCCTCGCCCTCCTCGCCGCCGCCCTGATCCTCGCCGCCGCCCACGTCGTCCCCCAGGAGACCCTCGAGGAGCCCCGCCCCCCCTTCACCCACGTTGACGGGACGAAAACTCAAGGAGGGCTTGAGTTTTCGTCCCGTCAACCGTATGAGGAGGCGGCGTTGGGGTTGCGGGAAGGTGGGGACGGGGTGACGCGGCGGGGGTTGTTGGGGGCGGCGGGCGTCGCGGCGGGGGTGGGGATCGGGGCGGCGGCGCTGGTGCCGCTGGCCTCGCTCGGGCCGGCGGTGGGGAACCGGCTCGCGGCCTCGCCCTGGAAGGACGGGGTCAGGCTGGTCGAGGAGAACGGGATGCCGGTCCAGGTCGACGACCTCGCGGTCGGCTCGTTCCTCACCGCCTTCGCCGAGGGCGCCGACAAAGAGGAACTCGCCGCCTCGCTCGCCGTCGTCCGGGTCAGGCCGGAGGAGCTCGAACTGCCCGCCGACCGCGCCGACTGGGCGCCGGAAGGGATCCTCGCCTTCTCGAAGATCTGCACCCACGCGCAGTGCGCGGTGAGCCTCTTCCGCTACCCGCTCTTCGCCGAACGCTCGCCCGGGCCGGCGCTGGTCTGCCCCTGCCACTACTCGACCTTCAACGTGCTCGACGGCGGCGAGCGGATCTTCGGCCCCGCGGTGCGGCCGCTGCCGCAGCTGCCGTTGCGGATCGAGGACGGCGCACTGGTCGCCGCCGGGCCGCTCTCCGGCCCGGTGGGCGCCTCCTGGGGCCGGGTCCGGGAAGAGGGCTGAGCGGTGCCGCTGACCACCCGCCGCGTCCTGCGCACGGTCGAGACCCGCACCGGCGGCACCGGCGCCCTGGCCAAGGCGCTGCGCTACGTCTTCCCCGACCACTGGACCTTCCTCTTCGGCGAGATCGCCATGTACTCGTTCCTGATCCTGGTCGCCACCGGGACCTACCTGGCGCTCTTCTTCGAACCGAGCACCGCCCACGTCGTCTACCACGGCGCCTACGCGCCGCTGCGCGGGCAGGAGATGACCAAGGCCTACGCGTCGGCCGTCGACCTCTCCTTCGAAGTCCAGGCCGGCCTGCTGATCCGCCAGGTCCACCACTGGGCCGCCGACCTCTTCCTCGCCGCGATCACCGTCCACCTGCTGCGGATCTTCTTCACCGGCGCCTTCCGCAAGCCGCGCGACGTCAACTACTACGTCGGCCTCACGATGCTGGTCCTGGCCGTGGTCGAGGGCTACGTCGGCTACTCGCTGCTCGACGACCTGCTCTCCGGCATGGGCCTGGCGATCGGCAACGCGGTGGCGCTCTCGGTGCCGGTGGTCGGCGGCCAGCTCGGGGTGCTGCTCTGGGGCGGCCGCTTCCCCGGCGCCCCCGACTTCCTCTCCCGCCTCTTCTTCGTCCACGTCTTCGTCTTCCCGCTCCTGATCGGCACCCTGATGGCGGTCCACCTGGCGCTGATCGCGCGCCCCCACCACACCCAGTTCCGCGGTCGCGGCCGCACCGAGGCGAACGTCGTCGGCACGCCGATGTGGCCCGCCTACGCGCTCCGCAGCCTCGGCCTCTTCGCCGCCACCGCGGCGATCCTGTTCGCGCTCGGCGGCCTCGTCCAGATCAACCCGATCTGGCAGTGGGGCCCCTACGAGCCCTACCTGGGGACGAACGGCGCCCAGCCCGACTGGTACCTCGGCTGGCTGATCGGGGCGCTCCGCCTGATGCCCCACTTCGACGTCGTGATCGGCGACTACACCCTGATCCCCAACCCCTTCTGGGGCGGCGTGCTCTTCCCCGGCGCGGTCTTCGGCTTCCTCTACCTGTGGCCGACGATCGAGCGCCGATGGCTCGGCGACCGCCGCCCCCACAACCTGCTCGACCGCCCCCGCGACAACCCGACCCGCACCGCGATCGGCGCCGCCGTCTTCACCTTCGTCGCCACCGTCTTCTTCGCCGGCGCCGCCGACCGCGCCTTCGTCCAGTTCGGCGTCCCTTATGAAGAGCAGCTGTGGGGCTACCGGGTGCTGGCGATCCTCCTGCCGGTGGCGGTCTTCTTCGCCGCTCGCGGCATCTGCCGGCGCCTGCGCGAGGGCGGCGCCCACCCGGCCCGCGACTCCGGCGCCCGCCTGGTCGAGCGCCCCCGGTCCGTCAATCGGATTTCTGGACGAAGCTGATCCGGCCGTTGGTCTCGAGGATCGCCCAGCGCACGGCGGCGATCGAGGCGATGCCTTCGAGCCGCGCCTCGGCGCCGATCTCCTCCTGGGTGAGGCGCTGCCGGCGCAGGTTGGCCTCGACCACCTCGCCGTCCTCGACCAGGACGATCGGCTCGCCGTTCAGGACCGGGCGCATCCGTTTGAAGCGGAAGCTGAGGTAGGAGAGCGCGACGGTGAGCAGGCCGATCGTCGAGATCGCCAGCAGCGCCCCGGTCAGCGACTCGTCGTTCTGGGTGACGCCCTGCTGGACCAGGTCGCCGGTGACGACCAGCAGGATCAGGTCGAAGGGCTCCAGCGAGTTCAGCTCGCGCCGCCCCAGCAGGCGGGTGAGGACGAAGACGAAGAGGAAGATGACCGCGGCGCGGATGACGATGTCCATCGTGGCTCAGGGAAAGTCGAGCTGGGTCCGTTCGATCGTCGCCACCCGGTGGCCGCCGTCGTAGAGCGAGACGTCGGCGTCGTGGCTGCCGACGTTGATCGGGTTGGCCTGGAACTCGACGTAGACGACCAGGGTGCGCCCCGGCGGCATCGGCGCGAAGCGCAGCTTCAGGTTCCCTTCCGCGTCGGAGGTCGAGCCGACCGGTTCGGGCTGGACCGTGTTGACGGTGGTCTGGTCGACCCAGCCGCGGTCGAGGACGATCGTCGGCGCGCCCAGCGGCGCCGCTGCCTGGATCGTGAATTCGGCCTGGTAGGTGAGCCCGCCGCGGACCCGGCTCGGCGCCTTGACGCTCAGCGAGCCGGCGGCGCCGCTCGCCGAGTCGGTGGCCGCCGCCTGGCCGAACGCGTTGGCCAGCGCGGCGAGGATGAAGACGAGCAGCACGACGAGGAAGCCGCGTCGCAGCCACTTGGCTTCGAGGCGCCCTTCGAAGTCCCGGTGCCGGCCGAGGTCGATTTCGGCCGGCAGGTCGTGCGGGGGGATCGCCGCCGGCGAGGAGTCCTCATCCATCCGATCCGGGTTCGGCCATTTTCCGGTGCATCTCGGCCTTCACCGAGTCCGGGACGACACCGGCGACCGCGGTCTGGAGTTTGTTCTTCAGCGAGCCTGCCACGACCTTCTCCTTACCCGCCATCAGCGCGTCGAAGCCTTGCCGGGCGACCTCCGCCGGCGCGGATCGCGTCGGCCCGGTGGGTGCCCGCGCTCGGCGATCCGAAACCGCGCCGACCGGACGGCTGAGCCGCGATAGCCGCGCCTCGCGGTCGGGTACCTGGATCTCCCGTGGCAGGAACGATCGCCCTCACCTACGACGACGGCCCGCATCCGGTCTGGACGCCGCTGGTCCTCGCCGCGCTGGCGCGCGGCGACGCGCGCGCCACCTTCTTCGTCCAGGCGCGGCGGGCGGCCGAGCACCGGGAGCTGATCGAGGCGATGCAGGAGGGCGGCCACGAGGTCGGCTTCCACTGCCTCGACCACGTGCGCCACTCGCAGCGCGGCAGCGACGGGGTCGGCGCCGACCTCGAGGTCGGGCTGGAGCTGCTCGGCCGGGTCGGCGTGCGGCCGCGGGCCTGGCGGACGCCGTGGGGCGACGAGACCGAGGTCACCCGCCGGCTCGCCGCCGAGTGCGGCCTGCGGCTCTGGGGCTGGAACGTCGACACCCATGACTGGCGCGGCGACGGGGCGGGGCGGATGGCGGCGGCGCTCGAGGCCCAGGGCGGCCTGCGCGACGGCGACGTGATCCTGATGCACGACGGCCTCGGGCCGGGGGCGCGCCGCGACGGCTGCACGGCCACGGTCTCGCTCACCGAACGGCTCCTGGAACGGGCCGCGGAGGAGGAGCTGACGGCGGCGACGGTCTCCGCCTGCGAGGGGGTGCTGGCGTGACCGGCGTGGACGGGACGCGCGACGCGCCGTCGGGGGCGCGCCGCCGGGACGCGGCCGCGGCCACGCGCGCCGCCGCGCCGCGCGCCCGCCGCCCGGACGCCGCCGAGGCCGCGGGCCCCACCGCCGCCAGCGCCGGCCTCGAGCAGGCGCTCGCGGCGATCGCGGCCGGGGCGGCGGAGCTCGACCGGGCGCCGCGCTTCCCCCGCGAGGCCTTCGAGCGGCTGGCCGACGCGGGCGCCCTGGCGTCGACGATCGGCGCCGTCGACGACGGCGCCTCGGTGCGGCCCGGGTGGGACCTCCTCCGCCGGGTCGCCGCCGCCGACGCCTCCGTGGGCCGCATCCTCGACGGCCACCTGAACGCGGTCGAGCGGCTCGAGGTCGTCGCCGCGCCGGAGGTGCGGGAGCGCGAGCTGGCGGCGGTCGCGGCGGGGGAGCGGCTGCTCGGGGTGTGGGGCGCCGACCCGGGGCCGGGGGAGGGCGAGCCCGCCCGCCTCGTCGAGGCCGGCGCGGGGCTCGTCCTGCGCGGGGCGAAGACCTTCTGCTCGGGCGCGGGCGGCGTCGACGCGGCCCTGGTGATGGTCGACAGTGATGACGGCACGCCGCCCGCGCTGGTGCTGCTCGACTGCGGCGCAGCGGTCGAGGTCGACCGCTCCTGGTACCGGGCCGCCGGCCTGCGCGCCTCCGAGAGCCACCGCGTCTTCTTCCGCGACGCCCCGGTCACCGCGGTGCTCGGCGGCCCGGGGGAGCTCGGCCGCGACCCGTGGTTCTCGCGCGACGCGATGCGGACCGCGGCGAGCTGGGCGGGGATGGTCGACGCCGCCGTCGCCGCGGCGCTCGACGAGCTGGCCGGGCGCCGCCCCGGCGAGCCGCTCGCCCAGCTGGCGGCGGGCCGGATCGTGGCGCTGCAGGGGACCGTCGACGCCTGGCTCGCCGGCGCCGCCCCGATCGCCGACGCCGCCGCCGGACCCCTTCCTTCCGTCACCCACGGGGTGACCAAAGGAAGGGGGGTCGATCCGCGGGCGACGAGCGTCGCGCTGCGGGCCGAGATCGACCGCGCCGCCAGGGCGGTGCTGGAGACGGCCGCGGCGGCCTGCGGGTCGCACCCGTTCGTCACCGGAGGTCGGCTCGACCGCGCCCGTCGCGACCTCGAGGTCTTCCTCCTCCAACACCGGCTCGACCCGCTGCTGACCCGGCTCGGCGCCGCGGAGCTGGGACGCCGATGAGCCCCCGCACCTCTCCCGACCGCGCCCCGGTCGAGCACTTCGAGCGGCTCGCCCACGAATCCGCCGATCCCTGGAACTACGCGACCAGCGACTACGAGCAGGGCAAGTACCGGACCACGCTCGAATACCTGCCTGAGCGCACCGGCCGCACGCTGGAGCTCGGCTGCTCGATCGGCGTCTTCACGGCGATGCTGGCGCCCCGCTGCGAGCGGCTCCTCGCCGTCGACTTCAGCCCGACGGCGCTCGACCGCGCCCGCCGCCGGCTGCGCGGCGCCCCGCAGGTCGAGTTCGCCTGCCGCCGCCTCCCCGAGGGGATGCCGGCGGGCCCCTTCGACACCATCGTCTGCGCCGAGATCCTCTATTACTGGAGCGCCGAGCTGGTCCGCGAGGGCCTGCGCCGGATGGAGGAAGCGCTCGCCCCGCAGGGCACCCTGCTGGCGGTGCACTGGCGCCATCCCGACGAGCGCCGCGCGCTGACCGGCGACGACGTCCACGAGTTCCTCGACGCGGGGACGAAGCTGCGCCTGGAGGCCAGCCGCACCACCACCGACTACCTCCTCGACCGCTGGGTGGCCCGCTGGTGAGCGCGGCGGCGGAGCGGATCGTGATCGTCGGCGGCGGCCCGGCCGCGCAGGCGGCGGCGGGCGCCTACCGCGAGGCGGGCGGCGCGGGCGCGGTGACGATCCTCGCCCGCGAGCCCGACCCGCCCTACGAACGGCCGCCGCTGACCAAGGACTTCCTGCGCGGCGGGTCGGGCCGGGACGCCCTGCCGCTCGTCGAGCCCTCCTGGTACGAGGAGCGCGGGATCGAGCTGCGGACCGGGACCGAGGTGGCGGCGCTCGACCTCGGCGGCCCCGCGGTCCGCACCGTCGCCGGCGAGGAGCTGCCCTTCGACCGCGTCCTGCTGGCCACCGGCGCCGAGCCGCTGGTGCCGCCGATCCCCGGGGCCGACGGCGACGCGGTCCAGACCGTGCGGCGGATCGGCGACTCCGAACGCCTGCGGGAGCTCGGCCCGGGCGACCGCGCTCTGGTCGTCGGCTCCGGCTTCATCGGCTGCGAGGCCGCCGCCTCGCTGGCCCTGCGGGGCGCCGCGGTGACGATGGCGACGCTGGAGGAGCTGCCCCAGGTCGGCAGGCTCGGGCGCCAGGTCGGCGAGCGGATCGCCGGCTGGCTCGGCGAGCTCGGGGTCGAGATCCTCGCCGCGGCCGAGCTCGCCGAGATCGGCGCGGCCGGCGACCGGGCCGCCCGCGCCTGCTTCGAGGACGGTCGCGAGGCGGTGGTCGACCGGGTGGTGCTGGCGCTCGGGGTCGAGCGCGACGACGGGCTCGCCGCGGCGGCCGGGCTGACGGTCGAGGACGGGATCGAGGTCGACGCCGCGATGGCGACCGCCGACCCGCGCGTGCTCGCCGCCGGCGACGTCGCCTTCGCCTTCAACGCGAGCGCCGGCCGCCGGCTGCGGGTCGAACACTGGGGCGAGGCGCTGAACATGGGCGAGGTCGCGGGCCGCGCGATGGCCGGCGCCGAGGCGAGCTGGGACGTGGCGCCGGGCTTCTGGTCGACGATCGGCGAGCGGACGATCAAGTACGCGGGCTGGGGCGACGGCTGGGACGAGGTCCGCTTCGAGCCCGGCGAGGAAGGGGCCTTCGCCTGCTGGTACGGGCAGGGCGGCGAGCTGGTCGGCATCGTCGCCCACCTCGACGACGCCGCCTACGAACGCGGCCGCGAGCTGATCGAGGAACGGGCGCCGTGGAGCTGAGCTCGACCGAGGTCCCCGAGCCGGCGCCGCCCGCCGCCCGCGTGCGCGCGGTGGTCGTCGTCCCCGCCCGCGACGAGGAGGCCCGCATCGGCGCCTGCCTCGAAGCGCTCGCCGACCAGGTCGAGGTCGACCCCGAGGAGTACGAGATCATCGTCGTCCTCGACGCCTGCGAGGACGCCACCGCCGCCGTCGTCCAGGCCGCCCGCGCCCAAGGTGTCGATGGGCC
>DATJUK010000214.1:0-7979 GCA_035502495.1 Solirubrobacterales bacterium | reverse complement strand
CCCCCCCCCCCCCACGCCCCGGAGGGTCAGCCGCCGAGCGAGTAGGCGACCAGGGCCGGGGTCTGGCCTTCTTCCACCGCCAGGCCGGCGGGGACGATCAGGGTTTCGCCGTAGGCGGTCATCCCCGAGTTCGAGCCGGCGGGCAGTTCCGCCGACCAGACTTCCTTGCCGCCCTCGGCTTCCAGCCCGTGCAGGGTGCCGTCGAAGGTGGCGAAGAAGACCATGTCGTTGACCGCGACCGGGGCGCCGAAGGCCGGCGCTTCGTATTCGGCGCTCCACTCTTCCTTGCCAGTCGCGAGGTCGAGGGCGACCATTTCGCCGGTCATCCCTTCGCCTTCGCCGATTTCGAGCCCGTCTTCGATCGTCAGCGGATGGTTGACGACAGGCACGAAAAGGGTCGTCTTCGACGCGGCCATCGGCGCGATCACCCCGCCGAGGAGGCCCGGATAGACCGTCGCCCGCCGCGGCAGCTTCGCGGTTTCGCCGCGCATCGCCAGGAGCCCGTCGTCGTCGTGCCCGTTGTGCCTGCCGACCGGCGTCCGCCAGACCGGCTTGCCGGTCTGCGCGTCCACCGCGACCACCTGGCCCGACTTGCCCGCCCCGATCGCCACCTGCCTGCCGCCGATCGTGGCGAGGATCGGCGGGTCCTGGAAGTCCCAGTCGTAGACGTCGTGCGGGGTCACCTGGTAGTACCACTCGAGCTTGCCGGTCTTCGCGTCCAGCTTCACCAGCGAGTTGGTGTAGAGGTCGGGACCGGGACGGCTGGCCCCCCAGGGCAGCCCTTCGGCGCCGGGAAACGGCACCGGGTTCCCCACCCCCACGTACATGCCGCCTTCTTCGTCGAACGACGGCGCGTACCAGAGGCCGCCGCCCGCGTTGATCGCCCGGTGCTTCTTCGACCAGAGTCCCTCCGGCACCGTGTCGAAGTGCCACTCTTTCGCCCCGGTCTTCGCGTCGAGCGCCCAAAGGACGCCGGCGATGCCGCCGTTGTAGGCGCTGGTCGCGTCGGTCGGCACGGTCGAGACGTAGACGAGCCCGTCGTGGACGCCCGGCGACATGTCGATCGCTTCCTTCGGCTTCACCGTGAGGTTCGTCTCCCAAAGCACCTTGCCGGTCGCCGCGTCGAGCGCGAAGGCCTTCGAGGAGGTCGCCCCGAACACCTTGCCTGCTTCGACCGTGACCCCGTTCGGGCCCTGGTCGGGGTCTTCCATCGCCGCTTTCCAGATCACTTCCCCGGTCTGCAGGTTGATCGCGGTGACGTTCGATTCGAGGTCCTGCATGTAGACGATGCCGCCGCTCACAACCGGCGAGGCGGAGAAGGCCCCGTAGGTGCTCCGCGCTTCGCCCGGCACCTTCCAGGCGCGCTGCAGCCGCGGCGCCGTGGCGGCGGTGATCGGGCCTTCGACGAAGCGCGAGTTGGCGAGGTCGACGCCGGGGTAGGCCGGCTCCTCGGCCACCGCCGGGTCCGCTTCCTTCGCCGCCGGGCTCGCTTCCGCTCCGGCTTCCGCGGCCGACGAGCCGCCCCCGCCGCAGCCGGCGAGCAGGGCGATCGCCAGGATCGTCAGCGCCGCCGCCGCGCCCCGCCTGAGCGCCGCGCCGTTCCTGACCCGGGTCAGCGCCGGCAGCAGCGGTGCCAGCACCCGGTTGGCGAGCAGCCCGAGGCTGCCGAGGTTGGCGAAGCCGGGGCCCTGGCTGAGGCCGGCCAGGCCCGGGATGTGGAGGCGCGGCTCCAGCCCGTCGAGCGCCAGCGAGCGGTCGAAGCGCAGCTCGGCCCGCGGCTCGCGGTCCCAGATCGGTCCGACCCGGGACTCCAGCTCGGCCCGCACCGGCTCGGCGAAGAGGCCGCGCAGCTGGGCGAGCAGGTCGAAGCCGGTGCAGTTGACGACGTAGCCGTGGCGGGCGGTCGCGGGCCCGGTCGGCGTCTCCAGCGCCAGCTCGACGCCGTCCCCGGCGGCGCTCGCGTGGACCGCGCGGCCGAGCTCGAAGCGGCAGCGGCGCTCGCCGGCGAGGCGCGCGATCACGGTCGCGTCGAAGACCCCGCGGTCGCAGTGCTTGACGAAGTCCCGCCGCGTCTCCAGGTCGAGCGCCGCCCAGTCGACGTCGTCGGGGTCGGCGAAGACCCGGTTCTCGAGGAAGCTCTCGCCGCGGCTCAGCGGCAGGGTCGGGGTGTAGACCGTGATCCCGGCCTGCGGCCGCAGTGCCCGCAGGAAGACCAGCGCCGAGAGGGCGCTCTCGCCGCCGCCGACGATCGCCACGTCGACCTCGCAGTCGGCGGGCAGGCGGGCGAACTCGCCGCGCCGCGAGTCGCAGTGGAGGACCCGCGGCTCGGCCGCCGGGTCGTGCGGGAAGGCCCGGTGGACGCCCGGCCCGGTGAGCAGCAGCGCCCGCCCGGCGAGCAGCGTCGGCTCCCTGTCCTCGTCGCCCTCGACCTCGATCACCCAGCGCTCGCGCTCCGCGTCGAGGCGCACCGCGACGAGCCGCCCGCGCCGGGTCGTCACCCCCTCGGTGGCCCGGGCCAGCACCCAGCCGAGGTAGGTCCCGTAATCGCGGTGGAGGATCGGCGGCGCCCCCGAGTTGACCCAGGGCGCGTACTCGCCGCGTTCGATCGCGTGGCGCTGCCAGCTCAGCGGCAGGAGCGCCGCGTCGAGCTCGTCGCCGATCGCGGGGAACTGGCGGGCGCTGCGGTAGGGGAAGCCGACGTCCTTGATCGGCGGCACCGCCAGCGGCTCTTCGCCCGAGGTCATCCCGTTCAGCCCCAGCCAGGAGGCGGCGGGCTCGGTCTTCTCGACGATCGTCACCGTCAGCCGCGCGTGCCCGAGCCGGTTCAGCGCGTCGACCTTGGCGGCGATCGCGGCCGCCTTGGCGCCCGCGCCGACGATCAGCAGATCCGACTCCGGCACCGCTTCCCCGCCCTCGCCGCTCATCCCACCATCACCAACCCCTTCTCTCCCGGACTGAAGGAGATCGACGCTTTGCGGACGCGCTCGTCGCGGCCGTCCACGGGACGCAGATCGACCGCCGCGAGGACCTCGCGCAGGACCCGCTTCATCTCCAGTTCGGCGTAGCTGGCGGCAAGGCAGCGGCGCACGCCACCGCCGAAGGGGATCCAGGTGTAGGTGCCGGCGGGCCGCTCGAGGAAGCGCTCGGGGCGGAAGCGGAGCGGCTCGGGGTAGTGGCGCGGGTCGCGGTGCAGGAGGTGGATGCAGGGGGCGACGACGGTCCCGGCCGGGAGGTCGTGGCCGACGAGGCGCATCGGCTCGCGCAGGCGGCGGACCACCACCGGGACCGGCGGGCGCAGGCGCAGCGTCTCCTTCACCACCGCGTCGAGGTAGGCGTCGCCGGCCTCCTCGTCGATCTCGCGGCGGGCGCGGGCGAGCGTCTCCGGGTTGCGCAGCAGGCGCTCGAAGGTCCAGGCGAGCGAGGTCGAGGTCGGCCCGTCGGTGAGCAGGGTGAGGAGTTCGTCGCGCAACTCCGCCTCGCCCAGCGGCGTACCGTCCTCGCGGCGGGCGGCGATCAGCATCGAGACGATGTCGGGGCGGTCGGGGATCGGCTCGGCGCGGCGGCGGCGGACCTCGGCGAGCGCCGCGTCCTCGACCGGGCGCATCGCGCGGCGGTAGCCGTGGCTGCGGCGCACCCATTCCGGGCCGAGGATCGTCAGCGCGGCGAGGCTGCGCGGCCGGTTGAGGTAGTCGGTGAGCGCGGTGAGGCGGGCGCGCAGCGGGTCGAGGCGGGGGTCGTCGGCGCGCGGCCCGAAGACGGCGCGCATCACCACCTCGAGCGTGATCCGCTGCATCCGTGGCCAGAGCGCGAACGGCTCGCCCGCGGGCCAGGCGGCGATCTCCCGCCGGGTCACCTCGCCGATCGCCTCGGCGTCGTTGGCGATCGCCGCGCCGTGGAAGGCGGGCAGGACGACGCGGCGCCGGCGCATGTGCTCGGGTTCTTCGGAGAGCATCACCGAGCGCGGGCCGAGGACCGGGCCGAGCAGCGGGTTGGCGAGCGCGACGCCGACCTTGTCGCCGGCGGTGAAGACGGCTTTGACGTCGGCCTCGTCGGCGAGCACGACCCAGTCGCCCCAGTGGCGGATCCGCAGGGTGAAGGAGTCGCCGTGGCGCTCCCGGCAGCGCTCCAGCCAGGGGAGCGGGCGACGCGCCCAGCCGAGCGCCTGCAGGGCCCGCGGCATCCGCGGCCCCGGCGGCAGGCTCACGCGGCCGTCCCTCCTGGGTGCTCTCGTCCTTTGTCACCCTGTGGGTGACAAAGGACGAGAGCACCCTCTTCGCCGGCGGCGAGGCGCTCCATCAGATCGTCCTCGGCGCGACAGGTCGCGTCGATCATCAGGTCGAAGAGGCCGGCGGTGAAGTCGGCGGGGAGGTCGACCTCGGCGCCGTGCTGGAGGTAGCGGGCGCGGACAATCTCGACCCGCCCCGGCTGCATCATCTCGATCCCGTTCTGCGACTTGTGGATCGCGACTTCGCGGCAGATCTGGAACCGCTCACCGAGCAGATCGACGAGTTGCGCGTCGATCTCGTCGAGGCGCGCGCGGAACGGTGCCAGGCCGCCGGCGACCGCCTCCTCGGCGGGGGTGAGGGCGCGCTCCGCGGCGGCCGTGACGCGCTCCCCGGCGGCGCTCATACCGGGTCCTCGCCGAGGAGGCCGGCGGCGAAGGCGTGGCTGCACGGGGCGAGCGCGTCGAGCGAGTAGCCGCCCTCCTGGACGACGCAGACCGGCAGCCCGGTGGCGGCGAGCAGGCGGCCGATCCCGGCGAAGACCTCGGGGCCGAAGTGCCAACTGCCGTGCGGGTCGCCGTCGACGGTGTCGTAGCCGAGCGAGACGACCAGCGCCCGCGACTCGGCGGCGAGCTCGGCCAGGGAGGCCTCGACCTCGGCCAGGTAGGCGACCGGGTCGGGGGCGGCGGCGAAGGCGTGGGCGCGTTCGCGCGGGGCGCGCGGCAGCGCGGTCCCGGCGGCGACGTTGGTGACCGGGGCGGCGTGCAGCGAGTGCAGGGTCGCGTCGCCGTCCATCCGCTCGACCAGCGCCGAGGTCCCGTTCGGATAGTGGAGGTCGAGGTCGAGGACGCCGACCGGGGCGAGGCCGCCGGCGCGCAGCGCCTGGACCGCCGCGGCGGCGTTGTTGAGGTAGCAGTAGCCGCCGATGAATTCGGGCCCGGCGTGGTGGCCGGGCGGCCGGCAGACCGCGTAGGCGTACCGGTCACCGCCGACCAGCAGGCCGGCGGCCGAGATCGCGGTGCGGGCCGCCTCGCGGGCGGCGGCGACCAGCGCCGCGTTGACCGGGATGTCGGGTTCCAGGCCCGGCGGGGCCAGCTCCGGCATCACCTCCGGCTCCTCCCCCGCCGCCGCCAGCGCTTCCAGGTGGCGCCTGCCGTGCAGGGCGGCGAGGGTCCCGTCGACCTCCGCGTCGCCGGCGCCGGCGCCGACCGCGCGCACGCCGAAGTGGCGGCGGAGGCCGAGCCGCAGCGCCATCAGCCGCGCGTCGCAGTCCTGTCCTTCCAGCCGCTGCTCCCCTTCGCGGATCCAGACCGAGCCCGCGTCGAGCCCGTTGGTGCGCTGTTCGACCATCACCAGCTCGCTCACCGGGGACCCTCCCGCCGGGGCCGAGGCCGGTGGTGTCGACCGCGCGTCGGGTGGCTCACGGGACGGCTCTCCGCATCCGCGGGCCGAGGCGTTCGAAGCCGTTGGCGAGGTAGAAGCGCTCGGTGGCCCGCAGGGCGGCGAAGCTTTCGCGCGGCAGCCCGACCTCGACCCGGCCCGCCCCCTCGGCGGTGGCCGCCGCGGCGAGCGCCTCGACCAGCGCGGCGCCGACCCCGCGGTCCCGCCAGTCTCGCCGCGTCCACAGCACCTCGATCGTGAGCAGCCGCCCCGCGACCTGGATCGCCCGCGCCCAGCTAGCCGTCAACACCCCCACCACCCCGGTGCGTTCGCAGTTCTCCCCGCATCGCGGGGAGAACTGCGAACGCGAAGCCGGGTCGAGGGTCGGGAGGGCGGCGACGAGGACGATGCCGAGCGCCGGGTCGGCGATGTGGGCGCGCGCCTCGGCCTCGATCGCGGCGCGCGGCGGCGGCGCGGCGCCCAGCTCGGCCACCAGCGCCGCCACCGCCGCGGCCACGCCCGGCGCGTCCTCCGCGCGGGCCGGGCGGACCTCCCAGCCGACCGTGCCCGGCTCCGCGACCGGGCCTTGGGCAGGCGCCCCCGTCATGCCGCCGCCGCGCTCCCCGCGGCGCCGCCGCCATCGACCGCAGTGCCGCCCTCCTTTGCGGCGCTGCCGCCACGGGGCGCAGTGCCGCCATCACCCCTCGCGCCGCCGCCGCCACGGGCCGCAGCGCCGCCACCATTCCCCGCGGCGTCCCCGCCGCTCGCGTCAGGGGCGGCCATCGGCGCCGCGACACCGACCGCCGCGGCGCCCTCCCCCGGCCCGGCCGGCTCCAGCTCGACGCTCCACGCCCCTTCGTCTTCCCGGCCGGTCACCGTGCGGGCGATCGCTGCCATCGGCGCCCGCGCCTTCAGCAGGATCTCGTCGAACTCCTCCTCTGGGTCAGATTGCATCACGATCGCCCCGCCGGCGCCGATCGTCGTCCGTCCCGGCCGGATCACGATCGTCCGGATCACGATCGAAAGGTCGACCGCCCCGTCGACGCCGAAGTAGCCGATCGCGCCCGAGTAGACCCCGCGCGCCTCGTCCTCGAGCTCGTCGATGATCTCCATCGTCCGCTCCTTCGGCGCCCCGGTCATCGAGCCGCCCGGGAAGCAGTTGCGCACGCACTCGACCGCCGAGCGGCCCCCTTCCAGGTGTCCGGTCACGGTCGAGACGACCTGGTGCACGGTCGCGTAGGGCTCGACCACCATCAGGTCGGGGACGCGCACCGAGTCGATCTCGCTGACCCGGCCGAGGTCGTTGCGCAGCAGGTCGACGATCATCAGGTGCTCGGCGCGGGTCTTTTCGTCGCCGGCCAGCTCGGCCTGGCGCGCCGCATCCTCGGCGGGGTCCTCGGCGCGCGAGATCGTCCCCTTGATCGGCCGCGCCTGCACCGCCCCGTCGCGCCCGACCGAGAGGAAGCGCTCCGGCGAGGAGCTGACGATCGCGGTGTCGCCGAAGCGCAGGAAGGCGGCGAACGGGGAGGGGTTGGAGCGGCGCAGGCGACGGTAGAGCGCGAACGGGTCGGGGCTCGCGTCGGTCGAGATCTGGTCGGTGAGGCAGACCTCGTAGGACTCCCCCGCCGCGAGTTCGGCCTGCGAGCGTTCGATGTCGGCGAGGTACTGCGCCCGCCCACGGCCGCAGCGGAAGGTGACGTGCGCCCCCGGCTCCGCCGGCGGATCGAGCGGCCGCTCCGTCGGCGGGTCGCAGATCGCCGCCGCCGCGACCCGCGTCGCCTCCTCCAACCAAGCCGTCTGCCCCGCCACTTCCTGTTGATGGGCCGAAAAGCGCTCTATGTCAGCGCTTTTCGGCCCGTCAACACCGCCGCCGTTGTCGACGAGGGCGAAGAGGTGGGTGCGTTGGCGGGCGTGGTCGACGGCGACGACGCGGTTGGCGAGCATCAGGGCGGCGTCGGGGAGGTCGGAGCTGTGGACGTTGGGCGAGCCGCAGTCGGCCTTCAGCTCGTAGCCGAGGTAGCCGACGTAGCCGCCGACCAGCCCGCGGTCTACTCCGATCGGTGCCTCGGCCCGGACCTCCTCCAGCTCGTGCTCGAGCAGCTCGAAGATCGAGCCGTGGCGGACCTCCTCGCCACCCGAGGTGCTGATCGTCGTCGCGGCGGCATCGACGTCGTAGGAGAGGTGACGCTCCCCCGGCCCGGCGCTGGTCCCCATATATGAGCACTGCGCGAGCCAGGTGGGCGCGTCGGCGGAGTCGAGCCAGAACGACGTCTCGGCGCCGCCGAAGAGCCGTTCGTAGAGGTGCTCGGTCGGCGCCGCCCCCTCCAGCGTCCGCGACAGCACGGTCCACCCGCGCGCCACCCCCGTCGATGGGCC
>DATJUK010000213.1:0-3172 GCA_035502495.1 Solirubrobacterales bacterium | reverse complement strand
TCCGGCGGGAAGTGCGCAGGGTCCGCGCGTATCCGGGGAGAGTCGACACGGCTCCACGACGCCCCCAGGTCGATGGGCCGAAAACTACACCTATACGAGCACTTTTCGGCCCATCGACCTGGGGGGTGTGACGGGGGTGTCGTCTCTCTCATGGCGGTGTGATGTTCGTGGCGTCATCTTGCGGTCGGTGTGACGATTGGGGCGCTTTGCCCGCGGGATCTTGTCGTCACCCGGTGCGCGCTCGCGCCCTCGGCCGTCTCTTCGGACCCGGCCATCTCGGCGGCGGCCACAGCCCGCCGGGGTCGCCGCCGAGATGGCCGGGTCCTTTTCCCGTCCCGCCGCGGCGCTCCCGGCGCTAGCCTTTCGCGCTTGGCGACGACGAGCGGCAGTGGGCGGCCTCCGGCCGAGTGTGACGTCGCGATCGTCGGCGGGGGCATCGTCGGCCAGGCGGTGGCGCGGGAGCTGCTCGCCCGCCGGCCCGGGGCGAGCCTCTGCGTGCTGGAGGCCGAGACGCGGCTCGGGGCCCACCAGACGGGCCGCTCCTCCGGCGTCATCCACGCCGGCATCTACTACGAGCCGGGCTCGCTGAAGGCGCGACTCTGCGTCGAAGGCGCGCGGGAGCTGTACGACTATTGCGACGAGAAGGGGGTCCCTTACCGCAGGTCCGGCAAGCTGGTGGTCGCGGTGGGGGAGGAGGAACTGGGCCGGCTCGACGAGCTCGAACGGCGCGGGACGGCCAACGAGGTACCCGGCCTGCGTCGCCTGCGCGGCGAGGAGATCGCCGAGGTCGAGCCGCACGCGCGCGGCGTCGCCGCCCTTCACTCGCCCGCCACCGGGGTGGTCGACTTCGTCGCCGTCGCCTCTTCCTACGCCGCCGACACGCAGGCGGCGGGCGGCACCCTCCACCTCGGCACCAGCGTGCACCGTGCCGTGCCGCTGGCGGGGAAGCTGGCGATCCTGCACTCCGACGGGACCACGATCGCCAGGCAGGCGGTGTTCTGCGCCGGGCTCTGGTCGGACCGCCTCGCGGTCGCCTGCGGCGCCCCGGCCGACCCCCGCATCGTCCCCTTCCGCGGCGGCTACCTGAAGCTCGCCCCCGCCCAGGCGGAGCTGATCCGGGCCAACGTCTACCCGGTCCCCGACCCCGACATGCCCTTCCTCGGCGCCCACCTCACCCGCAACTTCGCGGGCGAGGTGCTGGTCGGCCCGAGCGCCCTGATGGCCCCCGCCCGCGACGCCTACGACCTGCGCCGTGTGAGCCGCCGCGACCTCGGCGAGACCCTGCGCTGGCCCGGCACCTGGAAGATGATGCGCAAGCAGTGGCGGGCGGGCCTGGTCGAGATGCGAAACGCCGCCAGCGCCTCCTCCTTCGTCGCCGAGGCGGCCCGCATGGTGCCGGCGCTCGCCGGGGCGAAGGCCGAGCCGGGCCCGGCCGGGATCCGCGCCCAGGCGCTCGGCCGTGACGGCAAGCTGGTCGACGACTTCGTCGTCCACCGCACCGAGAACGCGATCCACATCAGGAACGCCCCCTCCCCCGCCGCCACCTCCTCACTCGCCCTGGCGCGGCTGATCGCCGACCGGCTCGAGTAGGCCCTTCAGGTTGCGCAGGCCGCGGTAGATCCTGCCTTCCGCGGTCGAGACCTTGACCCCGAGCGCCTGCGCCACTTCGGCGACCGAGAGGTCGGCGCCGTAGCGCAGCGAGACCGCCTCGCGCTCGAGCTCGTCCAGCTGGGCCAGGGCGGCGGCGACCGTGCCGCGTTCCTCGACCCGGTCGATGTCCGCCACCCCCTCCGGGGCCCCCGCCTCGCTCTTGCGCAGCGCCCGCGCCTCGGCCTCGCCGCGGCGGTGCAGGTCGCGCAGCCGGTTCAGGGCGATCGAGTAGATCCAAGTCTTCACCTTGCCCCGGCTCGGGTTGAAGCGCGAGCGCGAGCGCAGCACCCGCTCGAAGGTGTCGGCGAGCACTTCCTCGGCCGTCGCCCGGTCCCCGGTCCGGTAGACCAGGAACCGCAGCAGCGGCTCGGCGTGCTCTTCGTAGAGCTGCTCGAACTGGTCGTTTTTCATCCGCTCGAAAATTCCAGTTGGGAAATGACGTTGTTCTTCGTATAAGGCATCAAATGGACCACTCGAAACGCAACCGCACTCCTGAGGAGCTCGATTCCATCGCGGACGCCCTGCGCGCCGAACGGCACCAGGCGACCCCGCTGGAGCTCGACCGGATCAAGCTGCAGGCGATCCGCCAGGCCGAGCGACCGCGACCGAGCCTCTACGCAGTCAAGAAGGGAACTCTTATGAAGTCGAGACTCGCTCTCACCCTCCTCCTGGTGGCCGGATTCATGCTCAGCACGACCGGCGCCACGCTGGCCATCTCGGGCAGCTCCGGCAGCGGCAGCGCCGCCACCAACCAGTACGTCCAGCCGCACAACGAAGAAGGCACTCATGGTGGCGAACAGGGCACCAAGGGCGTCAACGGCAAGGGCGGCAAGGAACACAACACGCTGAACGAAGAACCGGCGGAAGTCGAAGTCGTCCCGGCTCCGGCCGCCGAACAGCAGGCCGTCGTCAGCAGCGGCAGCTCGCTGCCCTTCACCGGCTTCGTCGCGATTCCGCTGCTGGTCATCGGCGTCGGTCTGATCCTCGTCGGCGCCACGCTGCGACTCAAATCTCGCAAGGACACCGCCGCCGGTCACTAAAGCGGCCCCGGCGAAACCCCGCGCGCATCCGCCCGGCGCGCGCGGGAGTTTCGCCGGGCCCCGTGATGCGTTCGCACTTATCACCGCATAGCGGTGATAAGTGCGAACTCACGGGCCCATCCGGCGCCGGGCGTCACGGAGATGCCGGGAACGTCACGGAGTGCGCGTGCCTCGTGACGGAGACGAGGCAGTTGGTGCCTCGCGGGATCCCGCCCGGATCCCGCCGGTGCGGGACCTGGGGCGGATGTGCGGCGTCCCCGTCACGGACGCCCGTCCCTTGACGCTTCCTCCCGGAGGCTTCCCGTCCTACGTATCGCTTCCCCGCGGGGCGCCCGTCCCTTGCATCGCTCCTCCCTCAAGGCCCCCGTCCCGGCCGTCGCTCCCCGCGGAGCTCCCGTCCCTCACGTCGCTCCCCCCGCAAAGGCTCCCGTCCCGGGCGTCTCGGAGGCGGCCACAGCCTGCCCGGGCCGCCTCCGAGACGC
>DATJUK010000212.1:0-9299 GCA_035502495.1 Solirubrobacterales bacterium | reverse complement strand
GGCTTCCACCATCGCGTCGAGGTCGACGTCGAGCTCGTCGACTCCGAGAACTTCGACCCGCAGCGCCTCGAGGGGATGGACGGGATCCTGATCCCCGGCGGCTTCGGCGAGCGCGGGATCGAGGGCAAGGTGCAAGCGGCGCGGATCGCCCGCGAGCGCAAGATCCCCTACCTGGGGATCTGCCTCGGGATGCAGATCGCGGTGGTCGAGTTCGCTCGTCACGTGGTCGGCATGGACGGCGCCAACTCCTCCGAGTTCGACCCCGAGACGCCGTACCCGGTGGTCGATCTGCTGCCGGAACAGAAAGAACTGCGCGACATGGGCGGGACGATGCGGCTCGGTGCCGACCCGGTGAAACTGCACGAGGGGACGCGGGCGCGGGAGATCTTCGGCGAGGCGGTCATCTACAAGCGCCACCGCCACCGCTACGAGGTGAACCTGCAGCTGCGCCGCCGGCTCGAAGACGAGGGCCTGGTCGCCGGCGGGACCTCGCCGGACGAGCGCCTGGTCGAGATGGTCGAGCTGCCCGACCACCCGTTCTTCGTCGCCTCCCAGTTCCACCCCGAGTTCAACTCGCGGCCGAACCGGCCCGAGCCGCTCTTCCGCGAGTTCGTCGGCGCCGCCGCCACGCATGCGGGCGAAGAGCCCGCGGACGGCGGTGAGATCGGCGCTCCCGACGCCGATCCGGACCCGGAGGCCGACGGCATGGACATCGGGATCAGCCGCTCCTCCGAGCGTCACGCCTGAGTCGCCGCGGGCGCCCGGCCGTCTCCTCCCTTTATCTTGCGCTTCGTGGGGAACGAGAGGCTCTACGACACCTTCGTCCGGCTCTGCGAGATCCGCAGCCCGACGGGCGAGGAGCGCGAGGTCGCCGACACCCTGGCGGCCGAACTCCGCTCGCTGGGGCTGGAGGTCGAGGAGGACGACGCGGCCGGGCCGGCGGAAGCGGGAGCCGGGAACCTGCTGGCGCGAGTCGCCGGAGAGCGCGACGAGTACGTGATGTTCTGCGCGCACATCGACACGGTTCCGCACAAGGGCCGGGTCGAGGTGATCGATGACGAAGGGGTCTTCCGCAGCGCCGGCGAGACGATCCTCGGCGCCGACAACAAGGCGGCGGTGGCGGTTTTCATGGAGCTGGTCCGGCGCGGGGTGGAGAGGACGCCCCCGGTCGGGATCGAGCTGCTCCTCACCGTCGCCGAGGAGCAGGGCCTGCGCGGCGCCAAGGCCTTCGCGATCGAGCGGCTGCGGGCGCCGATCGGCTACGTGCTCGACCACGCCGGCCCGGTCGGCGAGGTGATCACGGCGACGCCTACGCAAATGAAGATCCTCGCCGACTTCGTCGGGGTCGAGGCGCACGCCGGGGTGCGGCCGGAGGACGGCTCGAGCGCGATCGAGGCCGCCGCGGCGGCGATCGGGCGGATGTCGCTGGGACGGCTCGACCAGGAAACCACGGCGAACGTCGGGATCATCCGCGGCGGGACCTCCGGCAACGTGGTCGCCGGGCACTGCGGGATCCATGCCGAGGCGCGCAGCCTCGACGCGGCGCGGGCGGCCGAGGTCGCCGGCCGGATCTCCGACGCCTG
Organism: Solirubrobacterales bacterium; assembly: GCA_035502495.1. Lineage (GTDB taxonomy): Bacteria > Actinomycetota > Thermoleophilia > Solirubrobacterales > 70-9 > VAYN01. Next base: position 7,716 of record DATJUK010000212.1, on the reverse strand, counting down.
CGCCTGGGGCGCGAACGAGTTCGGCTGCGACGTCGACGTGCGGGTCGAGGAGCTGTTCCGCGGCTACAAGGTGCCGTCGAGCTCGGCGGCGCTCGGCCTCGCCGAGGAGAGCCTGCGCGCCGCCGGCGTCGAGCCGCGACGGGCGGCGATCGGCGGCGGCAGCGACGCCAACGTCTTCCGCCTCGCGGGCTTCGACAGCGTCCTCCTCGCCAACGGCCCTGACGGCGTCCACACCACCGCCGAGCACGTCGCCGCGGCCGACCTCGACAAGATGCTCGAGGTCTGCGAGGGCATCCTCGCCCGCGCATGACCCCCACCACCGCCGCAGTACGTTCGCACTTATCCCCGCATAGCGGGGATAAGTGCGAACGCACGGTGGGGGGGTGGGGATGGCGATGAGCGGCAGGCTCGACCTGCGGCGCGGGGTAGTGGTCTTGGCGGATCCCCTGGCGGTCGAGATCGAAGGGGAGCGGCGACGCGCCTGGGCCGACGAGGTCCTGCTTGGGCCGATGCGGGAGGGCGACGAGGTGATCGTCAACGCGGCGGCGCTCGATCTCGGCCTCGGGTCGGGCGGCTTCGACATCGTCCACGTCAACCTCACCCGCGGGCTGGGCGGCGGGGTGGAGGGCGACGCCCACGTGATGAAGCTGAACTACACCTCGCTCCAGCATCCGGTCAAGGACCTTTGCGTCGAGTTTCGGTCCCTGGCGGAGCAAGGGTCGACGCAGAGGCCTTCGCTCGGTGGGAGGGACCGCCACGCGAGGGTGGGGGTGCTGCCGTTGCACGGGCACCTGGCGCCGGCGGCCTGGGCGGCGGCCCGCGCGCGGCCCGGGTCCCGGGTCGGCTACGTGCAGACGGGCGGCGGGGCGCTGCCCGGCTCGCTCTCCCGTGACGTGGCCGAGCTGCGCGAACGCGGGCTCCTCTGCGGTCACATCACCGCCGCGCCCTCCTACGGCGGCGAGCACGAGGCCCTGAGCACCGTCGCCGCCCTCGACGCCGCCGCCGAAGCGCTCGGCTGGGACGCGATCCTGGTCGGGCCCGGGCCGGGGATCATCGGCTCCGACACCGAGTTCGGCCACGGCGGCATGGCCGCCCTCGACAGCGCCCACGCCGCCCTCTCGCTGCGCCTGCCGACGGTCCTCTCGCCGCGGCTCTCCGCCGCCGATCCGCGGGAGCGACACCGCGGCCTCAGCCACCACACCGCTACCGTCCTCGGGCTGTTGCTGGCCCCGGTCACGGTCGCCGTCCCGGAAGCAGTGGAGGACGGCGGCGCCGAGCTCGCGTCGGGGATCGAGACCGCGGGTGGTGGGCGCCACCACCTGAAATTCGCCTCGGTCGACCTCGAGGGCTACTCCGCCTCGGGCCTGCCGACGACCACGATGGGGCGGCCGATCGCCGCCGACCCCCTCTTCTTCGCCGCCGCCCTCGCCGCCGGCAGCCTGCTCGTCGCCTGAGCGAATAGTCCGTTGCGGGTAGAGGTTTCGCGTAGAGCGAGCCGAACACCCGCCCATGGCCATCGCCGTCAAACACGAAGCGCCCGCCGCAGCCGCCGACTCCGGAGCCGACGCGCGCTTCCGCTCGCTGACCCTGGACTTCCTCTCCTACCTGGAGCTCGAGCGCGGGCTCTCCCGCAACACGCTGAACGCCTACCGGACCGACCTGCTGCAGTACGGGGAGTACCTCTCGGCGCACCATCTCGACGCGCTGAAGGCGCGGCCCGCCGAGCTCGGCGAGTTCCTCGCCGAGCTGGCGACCGGCGGCCCCGAACGGCCGCCGTGCTCCTCGGCGACGATCCACCGCAAGGCCGCCTGCCTGCGCTCCTTCTACAAGCACCTGCGCCGCGACGAGCTGATCGGCGACGACCCGACCGCCAGCCTCGCCGCGCCGCGGCGCTCGAAGAAGCTGCCGCACGTCCTCAACTACGCCGAGGTGCAGAAGCTGCTCGCGGCGCCGCAGGGCGCCGAGCCGACCGCGCTGCGCGATCGGGCGCTGCTCGAGGTGATGTACGCCTGCGGGCTGCGCGCCTCCGAGGTGATCGGCCTGGAGATGGCCGACGTCGACCTGCACGAGGGCTTCGTCCGCGCCCGCGGCAAGGGCTCGAAGGAGCGGCTGGTGCCGCTCGGCCGGCAGGCGATCGCGGCGCTCCGCGCCTACCTGCGCGGCGGTCGCCCGGAGCTGCTGCACGGCCGCGAAGAGCCGCGCCTCTTCCTCAACTTCCGCGGCGGGCCGTTGACCAGGCAGGGCCTCTACAAGATCGTCCAGCGCCACGCGCGGGCGGTGGGGCTCGACGGCAAGATGAGCCCACACACCCTCCGTCACAGCTTCGCCACGCATCTGCTCTCGAACGGTTGCGATCTGCGCGCGGTCCAGGAGATGCTCGGCCACGCCGACATCGCCACCACCCAGATGTACACCCACCTCTCCGGCGACCGCCTGAAGCAGGTCTATTACGACGCCCACCCGCGCGCCAAGCAGTGAGTTCGCAGTAATCCCCGGATAGCGGGGAGAAGTGCGAACTCATCGGTGGGGACGGGTCGGGTAGAACTTCGGGGGTGCCGGAGCTGCCTGAGGTCGAGACCGTCGCCCGCCAGCTCGAGCCGGAGCTGGAAGGCCACGCGATCGAGCGGCTCGAGGTGCTCGACGCGCGCTGGTCGCGGCCGGTCGGGCCGAAGAAGCTCGGCAAGCAGGTCGACGGGCGCGTGATCCAGCGGTTGGGACGGCGCGGCAAGTACCTGCTGCTCGGTCTCGATGGCGACCAGACCCTGGTCATGCATCTGCGGATGACCGGCAACCTGGTGCTGCGCGAGGACGACGGCGAGATCCTCGACCCCGCCGAGGGCCGCATCCTCTACCAGGGCGAGCGCACCACCGAGGAGCGGCACCTGCGCGCCCGCTTCGTCCTCGACGACGGCCGCGAGGTCTGGTTCACCGATCCGCGCCGCTTTGGCGAGGCCTTCCTGATCGACGACGCGAAGCTGCCGGAGCGCTTCTCCCGGCTCGGGGTCGAGCCGCTCTCGCCCGAGTTCAGGCCGGAGAGGCTGGGGGAGATCGCCGCCGGCAAGAAGGCGCCGCTGAAGTCCTTCCTGCTCGACCAGTCGGGGATCGCCGGGGTCGGCAACATCTACGCCGACGAGGCGCTCTACCGGGCCCGGCTGCACCCGCTGTCCCCGGCCGGTTCGATGAAGCCGGAGCACTTGGTGGCGCTCCGCGACGGGGTCGTGGCGGCGCTGGAAGCGGGGATCGACGCCGGCGGCTCCTCGATCGACGACTACCGCGACGGGCGGGGCGAGAAGGGCCGGATGCAGGAGCGCTTCCTCGTCCACACCCGCGAGGGCCGGCCCTGCCCGGGCGAGGACTGCGATGGCGTGGTCGAGCGGATCGTCGTCTCCGGCCGCTCCACCTACTTCTGCCCACGGTGCCAGGTGAAACTCCGCCGCAAACCGAAACGCCGCAAAGCCACCCCCAAACGAGTTCGCACTTAGCCCCGCATACCGGGCAAAAGTGCGAACGCACGGTGGGGTGCGGCGGGATCTGCTCGATTCCGTCCGGTCCGTCCCGCACACTGGTTTTGATGGCGGGATCCACGGTCAAGACGGAGGCGATTGTCTTGAGGAGCATCCGATACGGGGAGGCCGATCGGATCCTGCATCTCTACTCGCCGACGCTGGGCCGCTTCGGGGCGATCGCGAAGGGCGCCCGCAAGCCGAAATCGCGCTTCGGCGGACGACTCGAGCCGTTCTTCCGCCTCGACCTCGTCCTCCACGAAGGGCGCAGCGACCTGATGACGGTGACCAGCGTCACCACCGTCGACGGCTACCCGCGGCTGCGCTCCGACGGCGCCGCGATCGGCTGCGGCGCCCGCGCCTGCGACGCCGTCCTGCGCCTGCTCGACGCCGCCGAGCCCAACCTGCCCGCCTACAACCTGCTCTGCCGCTACCTCTCGCTGCTCGACCAACCCGGCCAGCCGCGCGCGATCGGCCTCGAGGTGGCGCTCTCCTTCCGGCTCAAGCTGGCCCTGGTCGCCGGCTTCGCCCCCGAGCTCGCCTCCTGCGCCAACTGCGGCGAGGCGGAGCACCTGGCGGGGTTCTCCGGCGCCTCGGGCGGCGTCGTCTGCGCCAGCTGCGAGGCCGGATCGTTCGCCCTCACCGAGGAAGCCCACCGCTTCATGGTCGCGGCGCTGGCGCAGCCGCTGATCGAGGCCCCGGCCGCCGAGCCGCCCGCCCTGCGCCAGGTCGAGCGCGCGGTGGGGGAAACCCTGGAGCACCACGCCCATGTTCAACTCCGAGCCGCCGCGTAGAGGGGCACCCGGGACGGTCGCCGGCCCTAAGATCGAGGGGATGCCCGCCACCCTCGCATTCGAGGACCGCGTCCGGGCCTGGGAGGACGAGTTCCTCTCCCCGCAGGCGACGCGGTCCTACCCGGCCGAGCGCGCCGTCGCCGAGCCCGACAGCCCGCTGCGCACGCCGTTCCAGCGCGACCGCGACCGGATCGTCCACTCCAAGTCCTTCCGCCGGCTGAAGCACAAGACCCAGGTCTTCGTCGCCCCCGAGGGCGACCACTACCGGACCCGCCTCAGCCACACGCTCGAGGCCTGCGGCATCGCCCGCACCGTCGCCCGCGCGCTGGGCCTGAACGAGGACCTGACCGAGGCGATCGGGCTCGGCCACGACCTCGGGCACCCGCCGTTCGGCCACGCCGGCGAGGAGACGCTCGACCGCTGCCTCCGCGGCCGCGGCGAGGCGGGCTTCAGGCACAACGAGCATTCGCTGCGGGTGGTCGAGGTGCTGGAGCGCGACGGCGCCGGCCTCAACCTCACCGCCCCGGTCCGCGACGGCATCCTCAACCACACCGGCCCGGTGAAGCCGGCGACGCTGGAGGGGCGGATCGTCCGCCTCGTCGACCGCGTCGCCTACATCAACCACGACATCGACGACGCCCTGCGCGCCGGGATCCTCCATCCCGAGGACCTCCCGGCGGCCGAGATCGAGCTGCTCGGGCCGACCGGCTCGATCCGCATCGACACGCTGGTCGGCGACATCGTCGAGCAGTCCCGGGGAGTCGACGACATCCGCCAGTCCGAGGAGGTCGGGATGGCGATGCTGCGGCTGCGCAAGTTCATGTTCGAGCGCGTGTACCTGGGCGCCACGGCGCGCAGCGAGCACGCCCGGGTCGAGCGCACGATGACCGGCCTCTTCGACCATTACCTCGCCCACCCGGAGGCGATCCCGGCCCTCGACCCGAGCGCCGACGCCCCCCAGCGGGTCACCGACTACATCGCCGGGATGACCGACCGCTTCTGCATCTCCCGCTTCGTCGACCTGGCGATCCCCGAGCAGGCGCGCTTCTGATGGCCCGCATCTCCTCCGACAGCATCAACCAGGTTCGCGACGCCGCCGACATCACCGAGGTGATCGGCGCCTACACCGACCTCAAACGCGCGGGCGGCCAGATGATGGGCCTCTGCCCGTTCCACGACGAGCGCTCGCCGTCGTTCTCGGTCGACCCGACCGACAAGCTCTACCACTGCTTCGGCTGCGGCGAGGCGGGGGACATCTTCGGCTTCGTGATGGAGAAGGAGGGCCTCGGCTTCTCCGAAGCGGTGGAAGCGCTCGCCGATCGCTACGGGGTCGAGCTGCAGCGCGAGCAGGAGGACCCGCGCGCCGAGGCCCGCCGCCAGGCCCGCCAACGCCTCCAGCAGCTGCTCGAACGGAGCGCCGCCTACTACGCCAGCTACCTCTGGGAGTCACGCGAGGCCGGCAAAGCGCGCGACTACCTGGCGGAACGTGGCCTTACCGAGTCGGCGCTGCGCGACTTCGGCGTCGGCTTCGCCCCCAGCGCCTGGGACAAGATCCTGCTCGCCGGGCAGCGGGCCGGCTTCCGGGTCGAGGAGCTGCGCGCCGTCGGCCTCGTCCAGCGCAGCCGCCAGGGCGGCGAGTACGACCGCTTCCGCTCGCGGATCATGTTTCCGATCCGCGACGCCCGCGGGCGCACGCTCGGCTTCGGCGGCCGGGCGATGCGCGACGACCAGGGCGCCAAGTACGTCAACACCGCGGAGACCGACTTCTTCCACAAGAGCCAGATCCTCTACGGGTTAGACCGCGCCCGGGCGGCGATGGCGCGGGCCAACCGCGCGGTCGTGGTCGAGGGCTACACCGACGTGGTCGCCCTGCACCAGGCGGGGATCGAGGGCACCGTGGCGGTGATGGGGACGGCGATCACCCCGGACCAGGTGAAAGCCCTGTCGGGGGTGGTGAGCGAGGTCGTGCTGGCGCTCGACGCCGACGAAGCGGGCCAGGCGGCGATGGTCCGCGTCCAGGGTGTGGCGGGCGAACGGCGCATGCGCCTGCGCGTCGCCGCGATGCCGAAAGGCGTCGACCCGGCGGAAATGATGCTGGAGGAGAACGGCTCCGAGCGCTTCCGCGCCCTGGTCGAATCCTCCGGCGAGCTGACCGACTTTCAGGTGGAACTGATCCTCGGGCGCACCGACGTCTTCTCGCCGGTGGCCCGCGACGAAGCGCTGGCCGAGGTGGCCCCGATCCTCGCCGCGATGGGCGAGGGCGCGAGCCAGTCGGAGCTGGTGCGCAAGGTCGCCGACCGGCTCGACCTGGAGCCGGCGATGGTGATGGGGCGGGTGGTCGCCTCGACCCCGGCGACCGGCGGGCCGGAAGCGAACACGCCTCCTGCCCGGACTCGCCCGGAGGCGCAGGCGCAGGCGCCGGCGCCGCCCAGGCACGAGCTCACCTCCCGCGAGCGCCGCGAGCGCGCCCTCCTGGCGATGTGCATCGCGCTCCCCGAGCAGGGCGCGGTCTACCTCGGGAAGCTGGGGGAGGGGCACCTCTCGGGCAGCGGCCGCGCCGCCGCCGACTTCATCCGCGCCCACCCGAAGGACCCGGCCGAGCACCTGCCGCGCGAAAACGGAGCGCTCGCCGCGCTGATCACCGAACTGGTGATGATGGCCCGCGAGGAGCCCGCCTCGGAGGAGGCGATGGAGCTGAACTTCCTGCAGCTGGAGCAGCGCCGGCTGGAGGGCGAGATCGAAGCCGCGGGCGAGCGCGGCGACTACGAGCGGCGCGCCACCCTCAGCCGCGAGCGGGCGGCGCTGGTGGAACGGATCGCCCACGCGCAACGGGTCGGGAGCTGACCCGGTAAATTGCCCCTTCGGCCCGCCGGGCCGACGCCGTTCCGGGGTAGCTCAATCGGCAGAGCATTCGGCTGTTAACCGAAGGGTTGTGGGTTCGAGTCCCACCCCCGGAGCCTCAGGGCGCCTTGCCGACGTCCCGTTCGCAGCCCGCGATCGCCCTCTTTTCGATGCGGTCGAAGTAGGGCGCCGCCCGCAGCGCTTCCTGGCACCCTTTGCCGGCCTTCAGCATCAGTTCGTCGGCCAGCTTTTCGTCGAGGACGGTCAGCTGGGCGAGCTTTTCGGTGAGCGGTTCCGCGCACGCCTTGCCGTATTCGTATTCGGAATGCGTCGCTTCGCATTCGACGCGTTCCCGCTTGTAGACCGGCCGCAGTTCTTCGTCTTCGGCGAGCCGCTTCTTCATCGCGGCGATCTGGGCCGTCGTCGTCACGCCTTCGGGTTTCGTCGGCGTCGGCGGGCTCGACGAGCCGCAGCCGACGCCCAGGAGCCCCGACAGGGTGGCCAGTCCGATCAGCGCCGCTGCCCGCATGGTCGCGCAGCCTAGCGCCGCCCGGTGAGTTCGCACTTGTCACCGCATA
>DATJUK010000211.1:0-40490 GCA_035502495.1 Solirubrobacterales bacterium | reverse complement strand
CTTGAGTTTTCGGCCCATCGACGCGGGGGCGGGGTCAGGCGTCGAAGATCTCGTTGACGTCGCCGGCGGAGACGCCGTGGACGCCTTCGATCTCGCCCAGGTCGGCGGCGAGGTCGGCGACGTGGCCGCGGCCGTGGACTTCGAGCGAGACGGCGACGTAGGCGCCCGGGTCCTCGCCGCGGTCGACGTTCACGTCGGCGACCTTGAAGTCACGCGAGGTGCAGGCCTCGAGCACCTTGCGCAGGATGCCGCGGCCGTCCTCGTAGACCACCCGCACGGCGGAGGGCGCGTAAGGCGAGGCGGGCAGGCGCCGGGCCAGCGGCGAGAGCAGGTAGACGGTGAGGAAGTAGGCGACCGTGGTGGCGATCGCCAGCCCCGGCAGCGAGGCGCCCGCGGCGGCGCCGACCGCCGCCGTCAGCCAGATTCCGGCCGCCGTGGTGAGCCCCCGCACCGAGTCCCGGCGGACGAAGATCAGCCCGGCGCCGATGAAGCCGATCCCGGAGACGATCTGGGCGGCGACCCGGGATGGGTCGAGCACGACTTCTTTCGGCACCAGGACGTCGAAGAAGCCGTACTTGGAGATCAACATGAAGAGCGCCGACCCCACCCCGACCAGGGTGTAGGTCCGCAGCCCCGCGCTTTTCTGCCGCAGCTCGCGGTCGAGCCCGATCGCCGCCGAGAGCAGCAGCGCCAGGCCGAGCCGCCAGACCAGGTCCCATTCGTCTACCGAGTGCATTTTCGACCCATCAGGTCGACAATATCGTTACATCTTTGTCACATGAACGGCGCACGGCACCGCGGTACCCGCTAACTGCCGATCGGCAGCCTCGGATTCGCGCCCCAGAAGACCAGCGTGCCGACCATGCCGATGATGTGGACGGCGACGATGTTGAAGGCCATCGACTTCGCCGTCGCCGTGCCCACCCCGACCGGGCCGCCGGAGGCGTTGTAGCCGTAGTAGCAGCCGACCAGCACGATCACGGTAGCCATCGTCATCCCCTTGGCGAGGCTGAAGACGACGTCGGTGGGGTCCTGGAACTGCCAGAAGATCAGCAGGTAGCCGCCGGAGGAGACGTCGCCGACCTGCTTGACCACCGAGAAATAGCTGGCCGTGTACATGACGCCGATCCCGACCAGGTAGATGAACGGCAGCGCGATCCAGGCCCCGAGCAGGCGCGAGGCGCAGAGGAAGGTCACCGGCGGCACCCCCATCACTTCGAGCGCGTCGATCTCCTCGTTGATCCGCATCGCGCCGATCTCGGCGACGATCCCGGTCCCCACCTTGGCCGAGAGGATGTAGCCGAAGGCATACGGAAGCGCCTCGCGGAGGTCACAGAAGGCGGAGAACAACCCGGCGTAGGACGGCACCCCCTGCGCCCGGAAGAAGTACGCCCCCTGCAGCCCGCACTGGAGCCCGAGGATAAAGACGAAGGCCCAGATGATCAGCCCCGACCCGAGGATCAGGATCCCCGCCTGCCTCAGCGTCTCGCCGAAGAAGCGCAGCGCCCGCCCGCTCCACACCAGCCCCACCACCCGCGCCCCGAAGCGCGAAATCTCCCCGAACGAATCGAGGTAACCCGCCGCCCCGGCGAGCAGCGGCAGAGGAGGGGGGCCTGAGCGAACCTCCCCGCCGCGCGTGAGTGAAGGGTCCCCTCCTCTGCCGCCCTCGCCGGCCCCGCTCCCGCCAACCCGTCCCCCGCCGGTCCGATCCATCAGCGCACCCTCCTCATCGGATCGTCTGCAGTTCCGGGTTGGTCGCCAGCAGCACCGCGGTGAACACGTAGTTGAAGGCGAAGACGCCGACCAGCGCGATCACCACCGCCTGGTTGACCGCCCGCCCGACGCCCGCCGCGCCGCCCGACGCCGTCATCCCTTTGAAGCAGCAGACGACGGCGATGATCCCGCCGAAGATCGAGCACATCAGCACCGAGGCCCAGACGTCGGTCGCCGAGGCCTGCAGGAAGAGGGTGGCGAAGAAGCCGCCGAGGCTTTCGTGGTAGATCAGCTCGGCGACGATCCCGGCGAGCAGCCCGAAGACGATCGCGAAGATGTCGAGCAGCGCCGTCACCACGACCAGGGCGAGGAAGCGCGGCACCACCAGGTTCTTGATCGGGTCGACGCCCAGCACCTGGAGGGCGTCGAGCTCCTCGCGGATCTTGCGGGCGCCGAGGTCGGCGGTGATCGCGGTGCCGGCGACGCCGCCGACGACCACCGCGGTGACGATCGGGCCGATCCAGCGGATCGCGGTGAGGACGAAGAAGCCGCCGAGCCGGTCGAGCGCGCCGAAGACGTGCAGCGGCCCCGCCGCCTGCAGCCCGGGGGCGCCGAGGTTGAGGGCGAAGGTCGAGATCAGCAGCGGCATCCAGCAGAGGCGCAGGGTGAAGGCGAACTGCTCGACCAGCTCCTCCCCGTACGGGTAGGGCGGCCGCAGCGCCGACCAGATCGTCCGGGCGGTGAGGACGACCATGCTCCCCACCACCTCGAACAGCGGGGCCAGCCGGCCCCCGACCCGAGCTACCGCTTCGCCCGCCACCAGCCCATCGCGCGGGCCAGCGGCCCGGCCTCCTCGGCGCCGCCGGTGCCGCCCGCCTCGCCGACCCGGCGGCGGGCCTCCTCGCGGGCGCGGCGCTCGGCGGCGCGGCGCGCCTCCGACAGCTGCGCGACGAGGGTGTCGCGGGTCTGCTCGAGCTCCTCCACCCCGGCCACGTGGGCGGTGGTGACGCGCGGCGCGGTGGGCATGTCGAGCGGCACGTCGCGGGCGTAGGCGGCGAGCTCGGACTCGAGCACGCCGATCTGGCGGCGCAGCTCGCGGCGGACGCCGATCGCTTCGGCCTCGGCCGGGTCGATCGCGGGCGGTGGGGTGGCGGCTCCGCCGGGCGTGGCGGCGGAGCCAGGAGGACCGGGGATCTCGGCGCAGACGAGGGCGACCTCGGCGAGCTCGCGGGCGCCGAGCCCGGCGGCGGCGGCCTTGCGGATCGCCTCGGCGGCGATCTCCTCCAGCTCCGGGGCGGCGCGGACCTCGGCGGCGACGAAGGTGCCGCGCCCCTGGTGGCTGACCACGAGGCCGGTCGCTTCGAGGCCGGCGTAGACGGCCCGGACCGTGTTCAGGTTGACCCCCGCCCAGTCGGCCAGGCGGCGGACGCTGGGCAGGCGCTCGCCGGCGGGCAGCCGGCCGGTGGCGATCAGGGCGCGGAGGCGCAGCGTGAGCTGGAGGCCGACCGGCAGCTCGTCGTCGGGGTCGACCGCGAAGGGATTGGAGGCATCCGGAGTCTGGACCAGCTGTGCCACTGTTCCATCACAGTAGCACTCAGGTGTGCGTCAGCACAAACAGTCGCGTAAATCCCCTATTCGCAGCTGGGGCGTCGGCCTTCCGGGATTTCGTGGAGCTTGCCGTGGGAGTCGACGGCGAAGCCCATCGGGCTCGGCGTCGACGGGGTCTTGACCCGGGCGCCGTCGACGAAGACCTCGACCGCGCCGTTGCCGAAGGCGGCGGTGTAGGAGCGGGCGTGGAAGGGGCCGGCGGTTTCGCCGGCGGCGAGGGTGGCGCCGTCGAGGAGCCGCCTGCCCTTGCCGTCGAGGACGCAGGCCCACACTTCCGCCGTCGGTTCGATCTTCAGGCTGACGGAGGAGCCCTTGCCGGCCCCCTTGGCGCCCGCCCCGTTCTTGGCGCCGCCGGCCCCCTTGCCGGCGCCGCCGTTCCCGCCGCCCTTGCCGTGGGCGCCCTTCGCGGCGCCGCCCTTGCCGCCCGCGCCGCCGTTCGCCCCCTGCTTCCCGCCGCCGCCACCCGAGGCCAGCAGGACGATCACCACGATCACCGCCACCAGGACCGCGATCCCGCCGACCCAGGCGTAGACGCCCTGCCGGGCGCGCCGGCGGCGCAGCGCCTCGGCCCGCCGCGAGGTGGTCCGGGCGAAGGGCGAGGTAGGCGCGTCGCCGGGCCCGCCGCTCGCACCCCGCTGCCGCCGGTACTCGGCGACCAGCGGCTCGGGGTCGACGGCGAGGAACTGCGCGTACTTGCGGATGAAGGAGCGCACGTAGAACTCCTCCGGCAGCGCGTCCCAGTCTTCCTGCTCGATCGCGCGCAGGTAGCGGGGGCGGATCCCCGTCGCCGCGTGGACCTGGTCGAGGTCCACCCCGCGCCGCGTCCGCGCCTCGGACAGGGTGTCGCCGATTACACCCACGGTCCCATTGTGCAGAGTCTCGTCACGATCGAGGTTGATTTTGCGCAAATGGCAAGGCGCCGCCCCGGCCGCCCCGGCGACCCGGTGACGCCGCGAGCCACACCCGGTCGCCCACCCCGCGGAGCCTCAGACGCCGATCGGGACGCGCGGCGAGTCGCCCGCCTCGACCGGCGGCGGGTCGACCGCGAGGCCGTCCTCGGAGACGTCGCGCACCCTCGACATCCGCGAGGGGATCAGCCAGAGCACCCCGGCGATGCCGCCGACGGCGGCGATCCACATCGTCGGCCGCAGCCCGATCGCCCCGGCCAGGAGCCCGCCGCCGAGCGCGCCGAGCGGCCGCACCCCCCAGTTGACGAAGAGGATCGCCCCCCAGATCCGCGAGCGCAGGCCGTCCGGCATCACCGCCGCCTGCACCGAGGCGAGGCCGACCTCGAGGATCATCACGCCGACCCCGGAGCCGAACTCGGCGACCGTGAGGAGCACCCAGGAGAGCGCCGGCGGCCCCGGCGAGAGCGGCACCAGGATCAGCGGCAGCGGCGCCAGCACGAAGGAGAAGATCAGCGCCCTGCCGAGGCCGATCCGGGCGTTCAGGCGCCGCGCGCAGGCGGTGCCGAGGATGCTGCCGACGGCGCCGACGCCGAGCGCGATCCCGATCGCCCCCGAGCCGAGCCCGAGCTCACGGGTGGCGAAGAGGACCAGCAGCGCCCAGAAGGCGGTGTTGAAGATGTTGAAGGTCGCGGTGCCGAACAGCGAGGCGCGCAGGAGCGGGGTGCGGCGGATGAAGCGGATGCCGGCGGCGAGGTCGCCGTCGGCGGGCGCCGCGGGAGGCTCGGGCACGTCGGCGCGGCGGACGAAGAGCGCCGAGAAGAGGAAGGTGACCGCGTCGACCGCGATCGCCACCGGCGCGGTCAGCGCCGCGACGAGGAGCCCGCCGAGGGTTTTGCCGCCGACGATCGAGACCGAGCGGCTGCCGATCAGCAGCGAGTTCGCCTCGACGTACTCGGCGGGCTTGACCAGCGAGGTGAAGACGGTCTGTTCGGAGACCATGAAGAGCGTGCCGAGGGTGCCGGTGCCGAAGGCGGCGACGTAGAGGACCGGCATCGTCAGGACGCCGAGGACGCTCGCCAGCGGGATGCCGAAGAGGATCGCGGCGCGGCCGAGGTCGGCGCCGATCAGGATCGCCCGGCGGCTGCGGCGGCGGTCGGCCCAGGCGCCGAAGGCGAAGGCGAAGAGCAGGTTCGGCACCAGCTCGACCGCCCCCAGGAGGCCCATCTGCTCGGCGTCCGCGTCGAGCGTGAGGACGGCGAGCAGCGGGATCGCGAGCAGCGCGATCTGGTCGCCGAAGAGGGAGATCGTCTGCCCGGTCCAGTAGTCGCGGAACGGCCGGTTGACGCGCAGCAGGCGGGGGACGCGGCGGCGCATCAGGCCGCCGGCCCCTCGTCGTCGAGCGGGAAGCCGAGCTGGATCAGGTTGACGGCGCGCGCCTCCTCGGGCCGGTCGGCCGGGTCGGTGAGACGGCGCGCGAAGGGCTCAAGCAGCTCGCCGATGCGCCGGTTCAGGTCCTCCAGCTCGGCCGGGGTCGCGTAGATCAGCTGGTCGCCGAGGACTGCCGCTTCGGCCCACTCCGCGGTCTCCCGCGTGCGCCGCTCGACCCAGCCGAGCGCCTCCTCGAACCAGCGCTCGAGCACCACCCGGGTGAGCATGTCGCCGGCGTCGTCGGGCTCGCCGCCCGGCCTGCGCGTCGCCCATTCGTGGCCCATCGCGGTCGCCTGCCAGGGCCGCTCCCGCCCGCGCCCGCCGCCCGCTTCCTCGACCAGCCCGTACTTGGCCAGCAGCCGCAGGTGGAACGAGCAGGCCGCCGGGCTCTCGCCGATCCGCTCCCCGGCCTGGGTGGCGGTCAGCGGCCCCGCCCGGCGCAGCTCACCCAGCAGCTTCAGCCGGGTCGGATGCGCTACCGCGCGCAGCGTCCGCGGATCGGTCAGCTGTACGACTGCCTCCGGCATCCATCGAAAGGTACCTTTCGAAAGGTTCCTTTTCAAGAAGAACCGAAATGTTTACGCCGCATCCTCCGCGCTGCGCGGCGCGCCCTACAGCCCGACCGGATGGCGGACGACGAAGCCCTTGCCGAGGAACGGTTCGGCGTGCCAGCGCGGCCCGGTGACCCCGGGCGGGTCGCCGCCGGTGTCCCAGCGCAGCCCGGCGACGGTCATGTAGACGTGTTCCTTGTTGGCGTAGATCGTGATCCAGGCGCCGGGGCCCGGTTCGCCCCAGGTCATGAACGAGCCGGAGACCAGCGGCGCTTCCAGCAGCTTGCCGCCGTGCAGGGCGTAGCTGACCGAGCCGGAGCAGTCATACCCCTTGTCCCACCAGCGGGCGTGCCCGCCGCCCCATATATATGGAGTGGCGCGGATCCGGTTGGCGGCGGCGATCACCCGCTTGACCACGGCGGGCGCCGCGGCCGGGGCGATCGCCCGTTCCCCGGCCAGGGTGGCGGTGGCGCCGGGGACGGTAGGGGTGGGAGCGGGCACCGGCACGCCGCTCGGCGCACTCACCCCGGGGATTTCGGTTTCCGCCGCCGAGGCCGGGATCGACGGCGTTTCCACCGTTTCGCCGGCGTAGCGGGCGCGGAGGCCGCCGGAGTCGGCGTGGGCGGCCGGGGCGACCAGCAGGGAAAGCGCCACCACCAGGGGAGCGAAGCCAGCCGCACGCGGTCGCCTTGAGAAGAAGCTCACCAGAGGGTTTTCGGCCCGCCGCCGGGAGCCCGAAATTTTGCACGTCGACGCCCAAGGGCGAATTCCTTCCCCGGGATCGATCGCCCCGATCGTGCAGAATCCCGGCGGTGCGCCGGCTCTCGCTGATCCTCGCCCTGCTCGCCCTCGGCGGCGGCTTCGGGGCCGCCTCCGCCCAGGCCTCGCCCTGGACGCTGACCAACCTCAACCTCGGCGACGGGGAAACGATCTTCGGCATGCACTGCGAAGCGAGCGGCTTCTGCGTCGGGGTCGGCCAGGAAGGCGTGCTGATCCAGTCGACCGCGCCGACCGCGGGCGCCGCGGCCTGGACGGTCGGCCACGTGACCCCGGCCGAAGGCCTGGCCTCGAACCTGCGCGGGATCTCCTGCCCGACCGCCACCCTCTGCGTCGCCGTCGACTTCAGCGGCGGCGTCTGGACCACCACCAGCCCGGGCCTCGGGGCGGCCGCCTGGACGCCGACGAAGATCCCCAAGGCGAAGTCGCTCTTCGGCGTCAGCTGCCCGACCGAAAGCCAGTGCGTGCTGGTCGGCAGCGCCGGCCTCGTCGTCACCTCCGCCAATCCCACCGGCGGCGCCTCCGCCTGGACCCGGACGACGCTCGCCGGCGGCCCGCCGCTGCGCGCGATCACCTGCACCGGGGCGCTCTGCGTGGCGAGCGCCTTCAACGGCGAAATCTGGACCACCAAGGCGCCGGCGGGCGGGGCCGCGGCCTGGACCGCGGCCGGCCAGCCGGCGGGCGAACAGCCGATGCTCGGGCTGACCTGCCAGAGCGAAGCGCTCTGCGTCGCCGGCGTCGAAGGCGCGGTCCTCGTCAGCACCGCCCCGACCGCGGGCCTCGCCGCCTGGCCGGTGGCGCCGCTCTCCCGGCGCTTCCAGATTGTCGACGCCTCCTGCCCGACCGCGGCGCTCTGCGTCCTCTCCTCCAACAACGGCGAAGTGACCGCCGCGACCAACCCGCTCGGCGGCTCCGCGGCCTGGCTCACCGAACACCTGATCAAGGGCGTCACCAACGCCCTCTTCGGCCTCTCCTGCCCGAGCGAAACGCTCTGCGTCGCGGCGGGCAAATTCGGCCAGATCCTCACCTCGACCCAGCCCGCCGCGACCGGGCTGCCGGAACCGCCGCCCCCTCCCCCGCCACCCACCACCGTGCTCAGCCACGCGCCGCGGAAGCTGATCCGCCTCGCCGTGCGCGCCCCGGCGCCGACCGTCGCCTTCCGCTTCAAGGGCAACGGCACCGGCCCCTTCTGGTTCCGCTGCAAGCTCGACTCGAAGCCGGGCGCGATCTGCGCGGCGCCGCGCAAGTTCCGCGTCGGGGTCGGCAACCACGCCTTCCGCGTGCGCGCCTTCGGCGCCGGTGGCGGTGCCGCCACCCAGCTCGTCTACCGCTTCAAGGTCGAACGGGCGAAGCCCAAACCGCGGCCGAAGCCGAAGTCCAAGTCGAAGAAGCCGACCCGGACGAGCCGCTCGAGCTGATCGGCGCGCGGGCGCCGCGCCTCAGGCGCGCGGCTCCACCAGCGGACCGTAGGCGTCGGGCCTGCGGGTCCGCAGGAACGGGAACAGCTCCAGCCAGTCGCGGCACTGGCCGACGTCGAGGTCGGCCACCAGCACGCATGGCCGATCCCGCGGCGCCTGCACGAGGACGCGCCCGTAGGGGTCGGAGATGAACGAGGAGCCGTAGAAGGTCAGCTCGCCCTCGCTGCCGACCCGGTTCACGGCGGCCATGAAGGTGGCGTTGGCGATGCCGTTGGCGCGGATCACCGTCTCCCACAGCGGCCGCGTGTCGAACTCGGGGTGGTCGGGCTCCGAGCCGATCGCGGTCGGGTAGACGATCAGGTCGGCGCCGCGCAGCGCGTAGGCCCGGGCCAGCTCCGGGAACCACTGGTCCCAGCAGGTCGGGAAGCCGATCCCCGCCCCGTCGACGTCGACCACCGGGAACGCGTCCGCGCCGCCGGGCCCGGGCTCGAAGTAGCGGTCCTCGTGGTAGCCGGCGGTGACCGGGATGTGGAGCTTGCGCGTCCGGGCGAGAAGCTCGCCGCCGGGGGTCGCGACGATCGCCGTGTTGTACCCGAGGCCGGCCGCCGCGGGCGGCGCCTCGTAGAGGGAGGCGTGGACGAGCGCCCCGGTGGCCGCGGCCATCGCCGCCGCGAAGCGCCGGGTCGGCCCGTCCTCCACCGACTCGGGGGCGACGCCCGCCGCCGCCGCGCCCGCCGGGTCCGAGGCGAAGTACGGCGAGAGGGTCAGCTCCGGCAGGCAGACGAGCCGCGCCCCGGCCCGGGCCGCCAGCCGGATGCCTTCCTCGAGCGCCGCGCGGTGCTCGTCGGGGTCGGGATGCCAGCGGTGCTGGACGAGCCCGATCCGGAGCGTCGGCCCGCTCACCCCGGTGGGGGCGAGCGAGGGCGGCGTGCCCGCGCCGACGATCACCTCGATCGGGCTCAACGGCCCTCGCCCCGGGCGCCCTTCTCGACCCGGTCGGCCGGGTGGGCGTTGCTTTCCCCGGCCACCGGCCAGCCGTCGTCGTACTCGGGGACCTCCCACTCGTAGCCGAACTTGGCGATCCGCAGGACGCTGAAGGTTTCGGTGTCGGCGACGCCGTCGAGTTCGCCGACCGAGCCGAGCAGGAACTCCGCCATGTGGTGGCGGCTGCCGACGAAGGCCTCGACCAGGAGGTCCCACGGGCCGGTGGTGAGCGCGAGGTAGCGGACCTCGGGCATCGCCTTGATCTTCTCGGCGACCTCGTGCATGCGCCGCCGCTCGGTCTTGACGCCGACGTAGATGCAGTCGTTCAGGTCGACCCCGTCGGGCTCGATCACCGGGACCACGCGCAGGCCGGCGCGATCCTTCAGGCGGTCGAGGCGACGCTGGACCGTGTTCTGCGCGATCCCCACCCGGCGCGCGATCTCCGCGTTCTGCATTCGGCCGTCCTCGCGCAGGCAGGCGAGGATCTCGCGATCCACCTCGTCGATTCGCGAGGATTTCGAAACGGCTTCATCCATGGTGCTTGGCGTTGGCGTAGAGCATCTGTGACAGGGCCTCCCAGATCAGCCGCGCGGTGATGCCGCTCGGGTCGTAGACGGGTGCGAGCTCGACGTTGTCGACGGCGGTCAGGCCGCGCTCGCCGATCATCTGACTGATCTCGATGATCTCGTGACTGGTGAATCCTCCCGGCTCGGGGCCGGTGGTGCCAGGCGCGGCGGCGGAGTCGATCGAATCGGTGTCGAGCGTGACGTAGACCCCGTCGACCCCGTCCCAGACCCGGTCGAGGACGGTGCGCACGGTCTCGATCACGCCTTCCCGGCGGAGCTGCGACATCGGGTGGACCGGGATGCCGCGCTCGCGCACCTCCTCCCACCAGGCAGGCACGTTGATCGTGCCGCGGACGCCGATCACGGCCATGTTCTCGACCGCCAGGTTGGGCAGCTCGGAGGCGCGCACCAGGCCGCTGCAGTTGGTGGACGCCTGGCCGCCGAGCTCGGGCCCCGCGTCGAGGTGGGCGTCGATCTGGATGTAGCCCATCTTCCGCTCCGGCCCGAGGTGGCGGCTCAGCGCCCGGGCCCCGGGGATGCACAGCGAGTGGTCACCGCCGATCGCGATCGGGATCGTCCCCGCCGCGAGGATCGCGTGGATCCGCTCCTCGACCAGCGCGTGGGTCGCCTCGGCGTTGCCCACCGCCACCGGGCTGTCGCCGCAGTCGACCAGGTCATAGGCGTCGAAGAGGTCGATGTCCCACTCGAACGACCAGGGAAAGCACATGTTCGAGGCGATCCGCAGGGCGCGCGGGCCGTTGGCCGAGCCCGGCCGCTCGATCGCCGCGTTGCCGCCCTCGAAGGGCACCCCGAGGAACGCCGCGCCGGGAGCGCGCTCGGCGATCCGCTCGACGGGCACGTGGGGAGCGCCGAGGAAGGAGATGACCCCGCTCGCGATCGCGGCGAAGTCGGTCTGCGTCTGTGAGGAGGAGGTCAATGGTGCCCTTTCTGGTCGAATGTCCCGATGTAAGCGTCGACGACCCGGGGGTCCCGGCGGACCGCCTCCGGATCGCCCTCGGCGAGCGTCACGCCGTCGTTGAGGACGTGCACCCGGTCGCAGATCTGGAGGATCAGGTGCAGGTCGTGGTCGACGATCAGCACGCCGCAGCCGCTGTCGGAGACGACCTGGCGCAGGGCGCCCAACAGGTCCTCGGTCTCGGCTTCGTTCATCCCCGCGGCGGGCTCGTCGAGGAGCAGGAAGCGCGGCCGGCCCGCCATCGCGCGGGCGATCTCGACCCGTCGCTGCAGCCCGTAGGCGAGCTCCAGGCCGAGGCGGTCGCGATGTCCCGCGAGGCCGAACCGCCGCAGCTGGTCGTCGATCCGCTCGTCGACCGGCAGCCCCTTGGCGATCGCGCCGAGCGCCACGGTCTCGGTGACGGTGAAGCCCTCGAAGAGCCGTACCTGCTGGAAGGTGCGGCCGACGCCGAGCCGGGCGAAGCGGGCGGCGGCGGCGCCGGTGGCGTCGGTCGCGCCGACCTTCACCCTGCCCGCCGAGGGCTTGAGGACGCCGCTGGCGATCCCCAGCAGGGTCGTCTTGCCGCTGCCGTTCGGGCCGATCAGGCCGACCACCTCGCCGGGGGCCACCGACAGGCTGACGTCGGCGAGCGCCGCCAGGCCCCGGTAGTGCTTGCCCACCCCTTCCATCGCCAGCGTGTCGCTCATGAGCCCACCCGCCGCCGCGGCCGCAGCCGCGCCAGCGCCTCGGGAAGCTCGGCGGCCGGGATCAGCCCGCGCGGGCGCCGGTAGAGCAGGACCAGGATGCCGATCGAGACGACGATCTGCGAGAGGCCGACGAGGCCGCTCGATTCCTCGATCCGCCGCGTGACTTCGAAGGCGACCGTGAGGACGGCGACGCCGACCACGGTCCCGGTGACCGAGAAGAGGCCGCCGACCACCAGCGCCGCGAGGATGCTGAAGGTCAGTTCGAGCCCGAACTCTTCCGGCGTGAAGGCGATCGCCGACCCGGCCCAGAGGGCGCCGCCGAGGCCGACCAGCGCCCCGGCCAGGGTCCAGGCGATCCAGCGCAGGCGGACGATCCGCACGCCGAGCGACTTCGCCGCGACCACCGAGGACCGACTCGCCCGCAACTGCAGCCCGGTCTTCGAGCGGGCGAAGAACTGGCCGACGAAGATCACCAGCAGGGCGACGCCGAACGCCAGCCACATCGTCGTCTTCTGGGGGATGCCGTAGACGCCCTGGGCGCCGCCGGTGTACTTCGAGGCGGAGTCGAAGACGACGCCGAAGATGAGCAGGAGCGAGAGCGTCGCCATCGACATCGCGTCCTCCGACATCCGCGCGAAGACCAGGCCGAGGACCCCGGCCACCAAGGCGCCGGCGACCAGGCCGCAGAGCAGGGCGAGGCCGAAGGGGAGGTGGCGTCGAGCACGAACCGCGGCAGCCCCGGGGCGATGCTCGACTTGATCGCGGGCGAGACGACGAGCAGCGCGCCGACGTAGGCGCCGACCCCCATGAAGGCGACGTGGCCGAAGCTCATGATGCCGCTCGGGCCCGAGAACGCCTGGATCGACAGCGCCAGGACCAGGGTGACGAAGAAGGAGAGCACCGTGCGCTCGTCGGCCGGCGACAGCAGCGTCACCCCGACCAGGGCGACGATCGCCAGCGGCACGGCGAACATCGCCACGGCCAGCAGCGAGCTGCGGGTGGCGTGCTTCATCAGCGCTCCTCCGCCGCCTGCTGGAGGATGCCCTGCGGCCGGAAGTAGAGGATCGCGATCACCAGGGCGAGGCTGAAGGCGGGCGCGTAGCTGGCCAGGCCAGTCGGCAGCGCCGCGTCGAAGGCGACCTGCAGGGCGCCGTAGATGAAGCCGCCGACCACCGCGCCGGTCAGCGAGCCGACGCCGCCGATCACGGTCCCGATCAGCGCCGCGATCACCGGCTGGAAGCCCATCGAGGGAGAGACCGTGCCGACGCGGGCGACGTCGAAGATCGAGGCGAGGCCGGCGAGCAGCCCGGAGATTCCGAACGCGGTGGCGATCACGCGGTTGGCGGGGACGCCGACGAGGCGGGCGATCTGGAAGTCCTGGGCCGCGGCCAGCATCCCGAGGCCCTGGGTGGTCCGGCGCAGGAAGATCGAGAGGCCGATCAGGGCGAGGGCGGTGCTGGCCATGGTGATGATCTGCAGCCAGCCGATCGTCGCCCCGCCGACGTGGATGACGTCGTCGAAGAACGAGGGCACCGGCAGGGCGAGCTGGCGCGGCGAGACGAAGGCGCGGAGCGAGTTCTGGATCACGACGCTGAGCGCGAAGCTCGCGAACAGGAGGGTGGCGAAGCCGGCGCCGCGCAGGGGGCGGAAGGCGACCCGCTCCATCGCCACGCCGGCGGCGCCGGCCGCCGCCAGGGCGACGACCACCTGCACCCCGAACGGCAGGCCCAGCTTGTAGGCCCCGTACATCGCGTAGGCCCCCAGGGTGAGCAGTTCGCCGTGGGCGAAGTTGACCATGCCGAGGATCGCCAGGACCATCGCCAGCCCGAGCGCGAGCAGGGCGTAGGTCGAGCCGAGGCTGAGCGCGTTGACGACCTGCTGGACGACTTCGGTCACCGGTCCGCCTCCGACCCCAGGTAGAGCGCCGCGAGGTCGGTCTTCTCCATCACCTCGGCGGCGCTCCCGGCGGCCGCGATCCGGCCCTGGACGAGGACGTAGGCACGCGAGGCGATCTCCAGCGCGGCGGCGACGTTCTGCTCGACCAGCAGCATCGTCATGCCTTCCTGGTTCAGCCGCCGCAGCAGCTCGAAGATCTGCTCGACGATCCGCGGCGCCAGCCCCAGCGAGGGCTCGTCGAGCAGCAGCACCTGCGGATCGGCCATCAGCGCCCGTCCGATCGCGAGCATCTGCTGCTCGCCGCCGGAGAGGTCCCCGGCCGAGACGTGGATCCTCTCGCGCAGGCGCGGGAAGAGCTCCAGGACCTCGGCGATCTTGGCGCTCACGGCGCCGCGGTCGGCGAGCGGCATGCCGCCGAGCCGCAGGTTCTCCTCGACCGTCAGCCGGGCGAAGACCCGCCGCCCCTCCGGCGAGAGGGCGACCCCGGAGCGGACGACGCGCTCCGGGCGCATGCCGCTCAGCCTCACGTCGTCGACCCAGACCTCGCCGGCCGCCGCCGGGACCAGGCCGACGATCGCGCCGAGGGTGCTGGTCTTGCCGGCGCCGTTGGCGCCGACGAAGGCGATCAGCTCACCGGGCTCGGCGTGGAAGGAGACCTCGCGGACGGCGGCGACGTTGCCGTAGCTGACGCTCAGCCCCTCGACCTTGAGAGCGGCTCCGCCCACGTCAGCGAACGGGCGGCGGGACGAACGAGGGGAGGATCTTTTCGGCGAGCTTGAACTGCCCGTCGTCGAGTTCGACCAGCGAGATTTCGGCGTTTTCGATCGAGTGGGTGGCGGCGCCGATCTTCGCGTTTTCCGCCGCCACGAAGGTCGACGGCGGCAGCTTGGCGAACTCGCCCAGGATCGCTTCGGGTTCGGTCGAGCCGGCCATTTCGGCGGCTTTCACCACCGCGTAGACCTGGTCGCGCCCGGCCGCCTCGTAGAGCGGCGTGCTCACCGCCTTGCCCGTCTTCGCCTTGTATTCCTTCTGGAACTTTTCCAGCGGCGAGCCGTTGCCGGCGAAGGCGTAGGGAGAGGCGACCATCCCGTTCGCCGCCGATCCGGCGGAGGTCGCGAATTCATCCAGGTAGTTCGCGTCCGAGCTCAGGTAGGGGATCGTCACCCCGGCCTGCCGGAGCTGCTTGACGAAGGCCACCGAGTCGGGCACGAACATCGGCGAGTAGACCGCTTCCGGTTCCGGCGAGACCCCTTTCAGGGTGGTGATCAGCGCCGAGTAGTCGGTCTGACCGAGGTGGAACTGGCCGGTGCCGACCACCTTGCCGCCGCAGGACTTCTCGAAGGCCTGTTCGAAGTAGACCGGCAGGTTCTTGGAGTAGGCGAAATCCTGCGAGGCGAAGGTGTAGGCCGTCTTGTAGCCCTGCTTGCAGGCGTACTGCGCCGAGGCGGCCGCCTGGATGTTGTCGGTGACCACCAGGTCGGCCGTGTGGTCGCCCGTTTCTTCGGGGAAGGTCGGGTAGGTGTTCAGCGCGCCGAGGGCGATCCCGCCCGCTTCGTTGACCAGGGTCGCGGCGGCGGTGCGGCCGCTGCCGGTTCCGATCACGTTGATTTCGTAGCCTTCGTCGAGCAGGTTCTGGGTCTGCGAGACGGTCAGCGGCGACTTGTTTTCGTTGTCGGCGGTGGAGAGTTCGACCTGGTAGGGCCCGCCGCTCGCGTTGATCTGTTCGGCGGCGAATTCCAGCCCTTCGCGGAGCGGCACGTCGTAGGCGGCCAACAGGCTCGAGAAGTCTCCCGAGAACCCGATCTTGATCGTGCCGCCGGCGCTCGATCCGCCGCCGCCCGATCCCGTTTCACCCCCGCTCGAGCCGCCCGACCCCCCGCCGCATCCCACCAGCAGACCGACGATCGCGAACAGCAGCACCGCGAAACCCACACGCTTGGTCATATTTCCTCTCTTCCCCGGAATTGCGGCAGCTTATACCAGAATTCCGAGAAAGAAGGAAGAAGTTGCCATATCTGGCGACTATGTGGAAGAAACTGCTGCCGTCAGGCGGTCTGGCGTCAGACGAACCGCTTCACGAAGTCCAGCGCGGTGTCGCAGGAGCGGCGCCAGGTGTGGTCGATGGTCAGCCCGTGGCTTGCCCCGTCGAGCACGGTCAGCTCGGTCACCGCCTCGTTCTTCTCCTGCTTCTTGAAGATCGCCTCGTTGATCGCCTTCGGCGAGACGTGGTCGCTCGACCCGTAGACGATCAGCAGCGGCCCGCGGTCGGGGTTCTTGTGGTCGACCTTCGCCTCGGTCCAGGGGTTGAGGTTGGCGCTCGCCGCCTGGAACAGCGGCACGCCCGCGCCCGGGACGGCGAATTCGTTGTAGATCTCCATCGCCTCCTCCTCGGAGACCGTGTTGGCGAAGGCGTAGCGGAACTGGTCGAAGGTGAGCGGGATCGCCCGCCCCCGGTTGGCCGGGTTGCCGAGCACCGGTCGGCTCGACTTCAGCGCGGAGATCGGCAACGGCAGGATGCCGCGGAAGGGCGCCGAGTCGAAGGCCACCGTCGCCGCCGCGAGGCCGCGGCCCGCGAGCACCTGCGCGAGCAGGCCGCCGAAGGAGTGGCCGATCACCGCGGGCTCCTGGTCGAGCCCGCCGATCACCTCCTCGAAGTGGTCGGCGATCTGGCCGATCGACTTGTGGGCGAAGGCCTCCGGGTGCTCCCGCGCCGCGGCTACCGTCTCCGGGTCGTCGGGCCAGCCCGGGGTCAGGGTGACGTACCCCGCTCGCCTGAAGACCGCCGCCCAGCGGTCCCAGCTGCTCGGCAGGAGCCACAGCCCGTGGACGAAGACCACCGGCTGCTTCCCGGTCGCGTTGGCCTTCCGCACCTGCTCGGCCTCGTGCTCGGTGATCGTCTTCGCTGCGGGCACCGTGCGCCTTTCACAACGCCGTTCTCGTCGTCTGGTGACTTGAGGTCGCCAGGGCGACCCTAACCGACCAGACGGCCCGTGGCGAGGGTTGCGGGGGCGCGGTCGTCGGGCCATCGGCCTTGGACGGAGGCTTCGGCCTCGAAGCGGTAGCCGAGGCGGTGATGGGTGTGGAGGTAGGTCCAGCCGGGTGAGAGCGTCCTCAGCTTGCGCCGCAGTTTGAGGACGTAGACGTCGACGGAGCGCTCGCCCCAGGGCATCGCGTATCCCCACACGCGCCGGTAGATCGTCTCCCGCTCGAGCGGCAGGGCCGCCTCGGTCATGAACAGGCGCAACAGCTCGAACTCGCGCGGCGAGAGGTCGACGATCCGCCCGCCGATGCGGGCGAGGTGGGCGCTCGGGCGCAGCTCGATCTCCCCCGCCACCAGGTCGACGCCCTCCTCGACGGTCGTCCGCCGGCCGCGGCTCCGCGAGACCCGCTCGATCCGCACCATCAGCTCGGTCAGGTCGCAGGGCTTGGTCACCCAGTCCTCGGCGCCGAGGCGCAGGCCGCGGACCCGCTCGCCGACCGAGGAGGGGCCGGTGCAGATGACCAGCGGGATCTCCGGCACGCTCTCGCAGAGCAGGCCGAGGCGCTCCCAGCCGCGGGCGACGAGCTCCGCCGGGTCGAGCAGCAAGGTGTTCACCTTCGCCCCGCGGACGCCCAACGGGTCGTGCCTCGCCGGCGACAGGGCGCGGACCTCCCAGCCCTGGGCCCGACAGCGCTGCTCCAGCGCGGCGACGAAGGTCGGGTCGCGGTCGACCACCGCGAGGCGGATCCGCGCGTGGCCGAGGTCGTCGCTCACGAGCGCGAGGAGATGTCGCGGGGTTTGCCCTGGTAGCCCTTCGCGTAGGCGCAGCGGAAGTTCTCCGGTTCGGAGACCGGCCGGCCGCCCGCGAAGCCGCCGGCGTTGTGGTTGTCGAACACCGTGACGTAGTCGAGCGAGCTCGGGAACGGGTCGGCGGGCGCCGGCAAGGGGTCCGGTTCGCCGGTGGCGGTCGCCCCGCGGGCGCCGTTCGTCACCCCCTCCGAGCCCGCCGCGGCGCCGCCGGCGGTGGTGGTGAAGAGGTCCGCCGCCATCTCCCGTTCGTCCTTGATCCCGTTGCGGGCTTCGGGGAATTCGGTCGTCGCCGAGGTGCCCGGGTCGTCGTCGAGCGTGCTCTTCAGGGCGGCCTTCGGCGCCGCCCCGATCAGCTGCGCGGCGGTCGGCAGCCAGCCGCCTTCGGCGGCGCACCTCTGGGTCGCGTAGGCGTAGTCGTTCTTGCCCACGTCGGCGGCCGGGATCTTGTAGGTCGAGCCTTCCAGGCACCAGGAGCCCATGTCGACCGCGCCCGAGATCGGGCAGGCGAGGCTCAGCTTCTGCCTCGTGGCGCCGCCGAGGCGCCGCGCGTTCTTGGCGCTCGACACGGTCGGCAGCACCGCCTGCGGCAGCTTGCCCTTCGCGTTCAGGTGCGCCACCGGCCGCCGGTCGCGCCCGCCGGCGGCGGGGTGCCCGCCCCGGCCGGGCCTGCCCTGGCTGGCCGCCATCCCGGTCATCGCCATCACCAGCGCCCCGACCGAGACCAGCAGCGCGGCGCCGGCCAGAAGTCGAGGGACCGGGTCGGGACGGAGAGCGCGGTGCTCGGGTGCGGGACGGTTCACTGGTACCTCCTCAGGGACGCGGTTGCGAGCGGGGCTTGGCGACGGCCGACGATCAGCCCGGCCCCGGAGAGCGAGGCGAGGCCGACCATCAGGGCGATGACGAGCGGGAAGCCGAGGCCGAGGCCGGACGAGGGCGTCGTGGCCGGCGCCAGCAGGTCACGGTGGGCGACCGCGTGGTGGACCATCTCGATCGCGGTCTCGTCTTCGTCTTCGGGGTTCGGCGAGGTGACCGGCTGGGTGACCGGCGAGGTCCCCGAGGGCGGCGTCGTCTGCGCCGCCGGCGGCGGGGGCGGCGGCACGATCACCGCCAGCGGGGCGATGCTGGTGGGCGGCATCGGCAGCGGGGCCGCGAGCGGCGCCGGCGGCAGCGGCGCCGGGTGCTTGGCCGGCGGCGCGACGATCGGGGTCGGCGGCGCCACCGGGGCCGGGGCGGCGGGCGCGGGCGCGGGCGGCACCGGGATCGCCGGCCGCGGTTGGCGCGGGGTGGGTTCCGGTTCGCCGAATTCGAACGGTTCCAGCGGCACCGACTGGGCCGGCCGCGGCGGATTGCGCAGCGGGACGGTGCCGCAGGGGCGGCGCACCCGGCCCGGCTGCACCGTCACCCGCATCGAGTAGGCGAGCCCGCCGGTTTCCACCGTCACCGTCGTCGTCCCGGCGTTGTAGGCGCAGAGGACGCCGCTGCTCGAGTCGGCCACCGGGTCGCCGGACTTGTCCAGCAGCAGCTGGCGCGGGTCGGCCGAGGTCGGGTCGCGGGCGACGAAGTCGGCGATGTCCGGAGCCGAGGAGGTGAAGTGGTATTCGGGTTCGATCCGGCCGATGCAGGACGCCCCGATGCATTCGCCGGGGATCGGCGTGTAGGGATCGGCCGGGACGATCCGGCAGTTCGGCGCGCCGCGACACCCGAGGCCGGCGCGGGGCCGGCGCGCCAGCCCTTCGAAGAGCGCCACCTGGCTGCGCCGCAGCAACGTCCCGTCGGCGGCGTCGAGGGCGAGTTCGGAGATGTTCGGGATCAGCCGCACCGCCACCGGGGCGCGGTTCGTCGGCCCGCGGTCGGCGGGGGCGGGATCGACTTCGACGACGAGGAAGCCGCTGTTCGGTTTGACGTTGGCGACGAGGGACCCTTCGATGTATCCGAGCGAGCCGCTGCCGTAGGCGGGGATCGCTTCGGTGCCGGAGCTCAGCTGCGATTCCCGGTTCGCTTCCGGTTCGTCGTAGAAGTAGGCCGAGGCGCCGGCGGGGCGGCCGCCTTCGCACCCCGGCGAGATGCCGGTGACGAGGGCCGCCGCGGCCGGGTCGGCGTCGCCGAGCGAGCGCACCGCGGCGTTGCCGACGGCGATCGCCGGGATCCCGGCGGCCGCCGCGCCCCCCAGCTGTTCGCCGAGCCAGCAGCGCTGTTCCTGCCCGAGGCTGCCGGTCGAGGTGTCGAGGACGATCACCCGGGTCCGTCCCCCGCCCGGCGCGCTCGCGTCGAAGGCATAGTAGCCGCGGCCGGCGCCCGCGGCGGCGACGGGAGCGATCGCGGCGCCCGCCGGCCGCGCGCCCAGCGGCGCGCTCGCCGCGCCGAAGGCGCCGAGGAAGGCTTCCAGGCCGCCGCCCGCTTCGCGATCGGTCGAGGCCGCCGCCTGGTAGACCGGCAGGGCGCCGGCGGCGAGCGTGAGGCGGGCGGCGGCTCCCGACTCCTCGTAGGCGAAGGCGCCGGTGGCGGCGGGGCCGGCGATCCCCCCGCCGGTGTCGAGGAAGGCGCGCACGCCTTCCACTTCGCCGGCCCGGCGGACGGCGGCGGGCAGCCAGCGCCAGGGCCCGGCGCCGCTCTGGGCGAGGTCGGCGCAGGGGCCCAGGCATTCGGCCCCGCCGCCGATCGCGAAGCTGGTCCAGCCCGGCCGCGTCCGCAGCGGGGCGCCGCCGGAGCCGGGCGCGGCCTGGCCGTCGTCCGGGTACCGCGCGACGGTCGCCGTCTGCAGGCCGCTGTCGCCCCCGAGCGCCCAGCCGAAGCGCCCTTCGGCATCGGTCATCAGCGCCAGGATCGGGTCCGGCTGCTGGGCGTAGTCGTAGTTGCTCCCGGCGCCGGAGACGACCGGCCAGGCCTGGTGCTGCTGGTCTTCCCAACCGCTCGCCGTCTGCCGGACGAGGTCGCCGCTGGTCGGGATCGGATAGGGGTCGACCAGGACCGGAGCCTGGTTCGGCGGCGGCGCCGCCAGGACCGCTTCTTCGTCGATCGCCAACAGCGCCTCGGGACGGACGGTCGGCGCGACCGAGACGATCGCGCGCAGCGCGCCGGCTTCGCGGATGGCGCTCAGCGCGACCGGGA
Organism: Solirubrobacterales bacterium; assembly: GCA_035502495.1. Classification (GTDB taxonomy): domain Bacteria; phylum Actinomycetota; class Thermoleophilia; order Solirubrobacterales; family 70-9; genus VAYN01. The sequence goes on along the minus strand of DATJUK010000211.1, from coordinate 20,081 downwards.
ACCCCGCCAGCGGAGCCCCCTGCCGCCAGGGCATCCCGGCGCCTTCGCGCTCGATCAGCCTGCTCCCGGTGGCGACGATCGCCGCCCCGTCGGCCAGCCCGGCCACCTGCTCGGGCATCGCCAGCAGGCCGACCACCCCGCGGACCCCGCTTTCTTCCCCCGGCGCCGGCATCGCCGCCGCGAATTCCCGGTCTTCGTGCCAGCCGGAGCCGTCTTCGACGAGGATGCCGCCGGTGTAGCCCTGCCCTTCGCGGTCGCGGAAGGGGATCTTGAAGGTGACGATCGCCTCGCTCCCGGCGAAGGCGATCGAGGTGAACATCGCGTCCTCCATCCCGGCGGGCAGCGGTTCCTGGGTCCACTGCTTGCCGTAGCCGAGCAGCACCCCCTGCTTGCCGATCGCGTAGCCGCGCCCGGGGTCGCCGGGGTCGAAGGCGATGCCGGTGAAGTTGGCGACCGCCACGTCGGCGGTCGCCGGCTTGCCCGGATCGCTTTCCCACAGCCCGGTGGCACGCCGCCAACGCCACATCTCGCCCGCGTCGCCGACCGCGAACGCTTCCGCCTCGGTCGGCCAGGCGACCGCCCGCAGCCGCGGGGTCGCCGCCTTGCCGGTCGGGCCGAGCAGCGTTTCCGGCGACCAGCCGACGCCGGGCAGGTAGCGGGCCACCTCGCCCTTGTCGCCGACCGCGAGCGCTTCGCTGCCGATCGCGCCGACCGGCTTGCCCGGCTCCGGGGCGGCCGCGGTGAGCGGGTGGCGGAACGGCACCGGCCAGAGGCGGAGCCGATCCGGCGCCTGCGTGCCGCCATAGCGGATCGGGCCGAAGAAGCTTCCCAGCCAGCCGTCGGCGGGCGAGTCGAACGCCGCCCCGAGGCCTTCCTGGGTCGCCTGGCCGCCGCCGGGGACGCGTTCGAAGGCTTCCCCGGAGAGGCGCAGCAGCGATCCCTGTTCGAGGCCGACGATCAGCCGCTCGCCGTAGGCGGAGCCGTCCGCCCAGGCGAAGCTGCGGCCGTTGCCGAGCTGCGCGCCGAGCGGCCTGCCGCAGAACGCTTCGCCGGCCGCCCCGGGCAGATCGCACCAGGTGCCGGTGACGGTGCCCGAGCCGAGGTCGTAGTAGAGGGTGGCCGAGCGGCTGACGCCGAGGGCCGAGAGGTTCGCGTCCACCCAGACGCCGGCGGCGGTGACCACCAGCGGCTGGCCCGCGGCGCGCGGCGAGACGCCGACGGCGGTGCCCGCGACCGTCGAGAGGCGCTTCGCGTAGGGAGAGCCGCCGAGGGAGACCGGGCGCCACACCGGGCCACCGTCCTCGACCGCGCGGTGGATGAGGACGATGCCGGCTTCTTCGCCGGTGCCGGTCCCCAGCAGCCAGGCGTTGCCGACCCCGCTCGCGTCGATCGCGACCACCGAGAAGCCGCTCGGCGGCGGCGCGCAGGTCGGCGCGGCGCCGAGGCAGATCGGCTCCCGCGACCACCGCGTGCCGTCGAAGTGGAGGACCGCGTCGCGCGCCCCGTCGGCGCCGGCGCTCGGCACCACGAAGGCCCCGGCCTTGCCGCCTTCCGAGAGGGCGGCGACGAGCGGGGTGTCGTAGAGCTGCTCGCCCGGTTCCAGCGGCGGCCCCGCTTCGGGCGCCGTGGCTTCGGGGCCTTCCACGGCCGCGGCCGCGGGTTCGCCCGCCGCGCGCGGCGCCGGCCGCAGCGCCGCCTCCGGCGCCGGCAGGGCTTCCGCGAGGGCCCCGTCCGAACCGCCCGTCTCCGGTTCGCCGGCGGCGTCCGCTTCTTCGGCCGGCGGTTCAGCTTCGGCTTCCGGCTCGTAGGTCGGCAGCGTGGATTCGGCCGCCGGGACTTCCAGGTCATACGACGGGGCCGCCGGGTCCGGGAGGGCGACCGCCGGCCCGATCGCCACCGCTCCCGCTTGGGCCGAAGCGCCCGTCGGAGCGCCCGACGTCGTCGCCGCGCCCGCACCGGCGGCGACGTGGAAGGTCCCACCAGGATCGCGGACGAAGAGTCGCTGGTCGGCGAGCAGGGCTACGGCGCCGTCGGGGGTCGCGCGCGCGGCGAGCTGGCCGGTCGCCGGCTTGAGGTTCGCCACCGGCCTTCCTTCCGCATCCAGCGGGGCGGGCATCTCGGTCCAGCCGCCCGCGTCGGTGAAGCGGGAGATCCGCCCGCCCGCGCCGATCGCCCAGACCTCGCCCGGGGCCTCCCCCGGGCTCGCGTCGATCAGGGTGGAGCCGTTTTCGATCACCCCGATCCAGGGCTGGACGGCGGGCCCTTCGCCGAGCGGGTCGCCGGCGAACGCGACCACCGGGACCGCCGCCGCGAGCGCCGCCACGACGGCGACGAGCAGCAGGCGGCGCCGCGCCGCGAGGCGACGGGTCAGGGGCCGTGGCGCGCTCATCGCTTCGTCGCGGGCTTCGCTTCGAGGTGGAACCCGGTCGGCCAACGGCGCGGGTCGAGGCGCAGGCGCAGTTCGTGCGGGCCCTTGGCGAGGGTCGCCGCCGGCGTCTTCGCGACCACCTGCCGGCGCCGCCTGGCGATCAGCCGCACGTGGGCCTTGGCGGTCAGCGTGAAGGTGAGCCCGAGCACCGTCTTGCCGAGCAGCCGCTGCTTGACCTTGATCACCAGCGGTCGCCGCGGACGCCCGCCGCCGCGGGGCGCCAGTTCCTTGGCGGCCTCTTCGGCGCCCTTCGGTTCGGATCCCGAGTCGTCGACCGGCAGCGAGTCGGGCGGCAGCACCGGCGTCGCGCCGTCGGGCGGCCGGTAGGTGACGAGCTGGTGCATCTCCGGCGCTTCGTCGCGCGGCAGGTCCTGGCCCCAGTGGAAGATCCAGCCGCCGACCGTCCCCGCCCAGCACTGTTCCGGGCCCGCGCAGGCGAGCGCGCTGACCGCGCCCTTGCGGGCGATTTCTTCCGCCGCGGTCGGCAGCGCCACGGCGTCGTCGACGGTGCCGTCCGCGTGCAGCTCGACCAGGCGGGCGGCGGCCGGCTCCGCCGCCGGGTGGTAGCCGACCCAGGCCGCTTCGGTCCCCGGGATCGCGGCGATCCCGCCGACTTCGGGTTCGCTGCCCAGGAGTCCTTCCGGATCCTGGAAGGTCAGCTGTTCGAGCACTCCTCCGGCATAGGTGAAGGCGATCGCCTGGGCGGGGTCGGAGCCGGGGTTCTCGGCCCCGGCGATGCCCCAGAGGACCGTGCCACCGGCCGCCAGCCGGTACTGGTCCAGGTAATACGGTTTCGACCCTTTCGGCCCGTAGGCGAACGGCTTGGACGGGAAGATCGAGGTGAAGGTCGGCGGCGTTTCGTCGAGGATCTCGTGCAGGACGTAGGGCTGTTCCTGCAGCTCGCCGGCCACTTTGCCCTCGTCGACGCGGACCGACTCGAAGAGGCTCCCTTCGAAGGAGGCCAGATCGGTCACCGCGCGGGCCGGATCGCTCAGTTCCGGTTCCCACCGGGTCAGGGACGGATAGGCCGTCAGCGCGATGCCGTCCCAGTGCAGGTGGAAGGCGCCGGTGTTCGGTTCGCCCGCGAGCCGTTCACCGGCGAACCAGCAGTTGCTCGGCCCGAGGCAGATCGCCGCGTCCATCTGCTTGTAGGAGGTCGCCAGCCCGGTCGGTTCGGCGTAGGAGGCGACCACCGCCCCGTCGACGAAATGGCAGAGGGAGATCGAATGCAGGTTGGGAAAGTTTTCGGTCCGCGACTGGCCGGCGCGTTGGTCTGAGATCGTCCAGAAGTCGAGCGGGCCCGCCCAGGCGATCCGCCCTTCGGTGCCGCCGCAGACGGTCGAGTAGCGGTGCCAGCCGGTGCCGTCGTAGGCCCAGACGCCCTTGGCCGTGATCAGGGCGCCCCGGTTCGGCGCCCAGAACTCGATGTCGTAGATCGTGCCGAGGCTGACCGGCACGGCGCTGCCCTCGGTGAGCGGCTGCTCGCCGTGCCATTCCGTCGCCCCCGCCGCCGACGGCAGGAGCAGCCCGAGCGTCGCGAGGAGGAGCGCGATCGCGGGGCGGGCCCTCATCGCCGTGCCTTCGCGTGGACGCGGAAGCGGACCGCCAGGCGTTCGCGCAGCTTGGCGTGACCGCGGGCGGCGAAGGTGACGGTGGCGGTCCCTTCGAGGCCGCCCCGGCGGCGCGCGAGGCGGCGAAAGGAAGCGCCCGGGCGCAGCTCGAGGCGGTTGAGGCCCGCGGCCCTGACGCGGCTCAGCCCGACGGCGACGCGACGCCGCCGCGGCATCAGCGCGGCGACCGCGGCGCGCAGCCTCCCCGCACCGGGGCAGTCGGCGACGATGCGGACCGTGCCGTCGGGGCGCGAGACCGCGTGGACGGCGAGGCGCCAACCGGGCTTGACGGCGCGCGGCGCCGGCGGCGGCGAGATCGACACCTGGCCCGGGCTGCCGCCCGGCAGCGTCGTGTCGCGGACCAGGAACGCGTCGGTCGCTTCGTTCATGTCGACCGCGACCAGGTTCGAGGCGGTGTCGTCGAAGCTCAGCATCCGGCCGCCATCGGCGAAGCTCGGCGAATCGGCGCCGCCGCTCCCGAACCCGGCGCCGCCACCGGTCGCCGCGCCACCGTCGACCGGCACGCTGAGCCTGCGCAGGGTGTCGTCGCCGAGGTCGACCAACCAGACTTCGAGGCCGAGGGCCTGCGGTGGCGGCGGCGTGGCGACGGTGGGATTCGAGAGCCGCCATTCGCGCCGCGCGGTGGTGAAGGCGATCCGTCCGGCGTCCGGCGAGAGGGTCGGTTCGAGGAGCGGCGGCAGCGATTCGAACTCGGGCCCGTAGCCGGTCGCCATGCCCAGGCTGAGCCGCCGCACGGCGTCGCGACGCGCCCGGCCCGGGTGCATGTCGACGACGAAGAGGTCGGCGCTGTGGGTGAGCCCGGAGTTCGGCGCGCCGGTCAGAGCTACCGTCCATCCGTCCGCGCTCAGGGACGGTTCGCTGCCGCCGTTCTGGCTCCAGCCCCCGCTGTAGCCGACGTTTTCGTTGCCTTCGGAGAATTCGTAGGGCCCCTTGCAGGCGGGGTCGGTGAAGCTGCCACCGGGCGGGCAGCCCGGTGCTTCGGGATCGGCGGCGCCGATCACGCGCCGGGTGGGCGCCGAGGGCCCTTCGCCGATCCGCCGCCAGAGAACCTCGTTGTAGCCCTCGACGTTGCGGATCGCCGGGTCGCCCGCGACCGTCGCCACCTGGGCGGCGACGTTGATCGCCGACCAGGCCACGGTCGTCCCGTCGGCGCTCAGCGCCGGGAACCCCGGGGTGTAGACGCCCAACCCTCTCCCCATCGCCCCGCCGGGCACCGGTTCCCCGGTCATCTGTCCCGTCGACGGGTCGCGGGTCGAGCTCACCAGAAGCGTGCGCTGCGTCGCCAGGTCCCGCACCGCGACCTGGGCTGGCTGTCCGGGCCCGGGTGCCACGTTCGACCGCGGACGGACGAGGAAGGCGACGCGGCCGCCATCGGCGCTGATCGCCTGGCGGCCGGAGCCCGCGCCGCCCGTTTCCGCGTAGGCCAGGCCTTCGGCGCCGCCGTCGACCGCCGACGCCAGGGTGTACGCGCAGGGTCCCGACGCGGCGCACGGCGCGCCTTCGCCCGGCACCGGCAGGTCCATGTCGCGGACGTAGACGTCGGGGGCTTCGTTGCGGTCGTCGGCCGGGTCGAGCGCGGCGCTCGTGGTGAAGCTGACGTAGCGGCCGTCGGCGCTGACCGCGGGGCCGGAGGAGGACTGGATCGGCGCCCTGACGTAGGCGCTCCCCGCCGCCACCGGTTCGATCGCCCCGGTCCGCAGGTCGCGTCGCAGGATCCCCTTCCTGCCGTCGATCGAGCCGGCGAAGACCAGGTAGCGCCCGTCGGCCGAGAGGACCGAGCTGGTGACCCCGTCGGACTGCTCGCGCGGCGAGACCGAGATCAGTTCCGGCGCGCTCCATTCGGCGGCCGCCGGGGCGGCGAGGAGGAGCGCGGCGAGGACGGTGGTGGTGACGGCGACGGCGGTCCTCATCGCACCCTCACCGGCAGGCGCACGGTGGTGGCGTTCCCGGCCTTGTCTTCGGCCTTCACCCGCACCGTGTAGCGGCCCGCGTGGGCGTAGCGGTGCCGGCAGACGCGGCCGTGACGTCGGCGGGTGCCGTCGCCGAACGCGCAGACCGTGCCCCTCGCGGCGACGCCGGACTGCGGGTCGGAGAGCTTGACCAGGATCGAGTGCGGTTGGCGCGCCCGCCCCCGGCGCACCGTGGCGGTCGGCGGCCGGGCATCGACCCGCAGCTTGACCGGGGCGCTGACGCTGGTCTGCCCCTGCCCGTCGGTGGCGATGACCTGGACCCTGCTGATCCCGTTGCCGAGCGCCGCCGGCGCGGGCAGGACCGAACGGCCGGTCACGATCGCCACCGGGTCGCCGTCGAGCAGCACGGTGTAGTCGACCCCGGCGCCCGCCGAGGCCGGAGCCGTCCAGCGCAGCCGCGCCCCGGAGGGGCGCACCCAGCGCTTCGGCGCCAGCACGTCGAAGCTCGAGGGCGGGCCGGTGATGCCCGCGGCGACGACCTCGCGCCGGGGGCCGGCGGTCTGCATGAAGCCGACGATCGCGTCGCCGTTTTCGTCCGCGCCCAAGCCGAGGCCGGAGACTTCGCCCGCTTCGGCGCCCGCCAAGAGCCCGGTCTGGACCCGGCCTTCGCCCTGTTCCTGACGCACGGCCACGGCGGGCAGCCCGTCGGCGCCGGTAGTCGTCCAGGCCAGCGTCGTGCCTTCGACGGAGGCGGCGATCTGGACTTCTCCCGCCGCCGAAGGTGGTGGCGTGAGCGCTTCGCCGAGCGGTTTGGCGGTGCCGAAGGCGGCCACCTGCAGCGCGGTCCCGGCGACGAAGGCAACGCGGGTGCCGTTCTGCTTGCCGGACTCGGCGACCGCGACCGCCGGCGCGCCGACCGGGCCGGCGGCCGGTCCCCCTACCGCGACCGGCCCGACGAACCCTTCGGCGCCTTCTTCGATCCGCGGCTTCAGCTGGTCGGCGAACAGGCGCGTGGCGCCGCCGGCGCCGCCAACCCGGGAGACCACCTGCGCCATGCCGAGCGGCGAGACGGCGAGCGCCAGCCCGTTCGCGTCCTCGGTCACCGGCCTGCCTTCCCAGGTGCTCGGCCCGGCGAGCATCGTCGGCCCGAGCGAGGTGCCGAACACGCGCCGCGCCCAGACCCGGGCGGTGGCGTTCTGTTCCCGCTCCAGCCAGGCGACCACCGCGTTGCCGTCGTTGGCGATCCCGACCCGCGGGCCGGCGGCCGGCGTCGCCGCCGGCATCGAGAGGTTGGCGTTGCGGTTGACCGCGCCGAGCCGCGACCAGCGGGTGCCCTGGTACCGGGCCAGGCGGATTTCGGCGAGGACGTCGCCAGGGACCAGCTGCACCCCTCCCAGGGGAGCGATCCCGCTGAGGAATTCGAAGGTGTCGACGCGGTAGGCGACGATCGCGCGGCCCGGTTCGACCCCGGCCAGCGAGGCTTCGATGCTGCGTCCTTCGCCGAGGTTCGGGTCGACCACCAGCGGTTCGGTGAACGACGCCGCGCGCGGGCCGAGCTCGGCCGAGTAGAGAGCCCGCCGCACCACCCCGTGGACGGTGCGGATCTGGCTCACCCAGACGACCAGCAGCCGGCCGCGTTCGCCGGCCGCGATCCGCGGCTGCGAGGCTTCGTAGGGCAGCCGATCGACCCGGAGCGGGAGGCTCCAGCCGCCCGGCAGGCGCCGGACGACGAAGACGTGCGGGATCCCGCCTTCGGCTTTCAGGTAGACGATCCCGCCGCTGCCGTCGGGGGCGAGGGCGCTGCCCCCGACGGCGATGATGGAGGAGTCGGGCCCGTCGACCGTGACCGGCCGTTCGACCAGGGCCCGCGCCGCGGCCGGCCAGCCCAGCAGGGCGAGCAGCGGGACCAGCGCCAGCCGGCCCCGCAGCCTCGTTGCCCGCGGGCCGAGCCTCACTTGTGGTGCTTCTTCTTCGGCTTGTGCCTGGCCGGCTTCTTCACGCACTTGCCCTTCTTCTTGACCTGGCCCTTCTTGCACTTGACCGGGGCCGGGGCGGTCTTGCCGGGCTTGGTCGGCGTGGCGGGCGCGGGGACCGAGGCGGGCGGGGTGCCCGTCCCGGCGGCGGGCGGGTTCTCGCCGCCGCCCGAGGGGGGTGGGTTGTCGCCGCCACCACCGCCACCGCCCGGCGGGTCCGCGGCGGGCGCCGCGGCGACGGTCACGGTCTGCTGGACCGGCGCCGATTCGACCTCGTCGTGGCTGACCACGGTCAGCTTCACCGTGCGGGCCTGTGCGGAGCCGGTCGAGTTGGTGAAGGTGTGGTCGACCTTCGGGGTGCCGGTGGTCTGGGTGGCGCCGTCGCCGAAGTCCCACCTGTAGGTGGCGAGTTCGTGCGTCGGTTCGGCGGTCGGCGAGCCGGCCGGGTCGACCGAGGCCGAGGCGTCGAACTTCACCGCCTGACCCGAGGCGGGGGATCTGGTGGAGACCGTGAAGGACGCGGTCGGGGTCGGGGCCACCACCTTGACCGCCTGGTAGACCGGCGCGGTGACCGGGGGGGCGCCGTTGTCGGACTCGATCTTCAGTCCGATCTGGTACGTCCCGGCCTTGAGCACACGGTAGGTGCCCTTCAGCGGGCTGTATTCGGCGATCGGCGTTTCGGTGGCGAAGTCACCGGAACCGTCGAGGTCCCAGTCGAGCTTCCAGTCGACCCCGCCGACGCCCCGCAGGTCCGAGGAGGTCGCGTCGAGTTCGACTTCGGCGCCCTTGTCCAGGGTGATCGTGCCGCCCGACTGACCGTCGATCGTGAACTTGGGTTCCGGCTTCGGGCAGCCGGTGCCGCCGTCGCCGAACACGTGGACGTCTTCCGTCGTCGTCAGCGAGAGCTGCACCACGACGGTGTTGCCGGAGCCGGCGGCCAGACCTCCGTACGGGGAGGGGGCCATGTAGCAGGGACCTGAGCCGCTGCCGTCGAGGTAGCCGTAGAGGATCCGCGGAACCCCCGGGGTCGTCGCGGTCGAGAAGCCGCGCACCCGCGAGCCGGCGCCGTTGCCCTCGCGCACCCAGAGGGTTTCGCCGTCGGTGGAGACGGCGATCGAGCTGCCGGCTCCGTATTCGAGCGGGAAGGTCGCGGCGCCCGGTGAGATCGACGGTTCGTTGCGGTCTTTCACGAACAGGGTGGCCGAGCCGCTTTCCCGCGCCAGCCGGTAGACGCGGGCCGGCGAGGTCGTCACCTCGCCGGCGTATTCGGGTTGGCCGGTCACCACGTAGACGGTCCCGTCCGGGGCGATGGCCAGGCCCGCCGGGGGCGGCACGGTGGCGAGGACGGCGTCGGGGTCGGTGGCGCCGGTCTGGGGCATCCCGGTGATGTCGGCGACGCGGGTCGAGGCCGCGCCGGCCTGGGTGATGTACTGGATGACCGGATGTGGTTCGGCCGCATCGACGTCGTCCAGCCCCAACAGGACCACCTTGTGCGTACCGGGGTCGACGGCGATGCCGTTGGCGGAATCGACGCCGCCGGAGGCCGCCGACGGTTCGCGGAAGTCGACCAGGACGCCGTCGTCGACCCCGTCGGCGACCGCGTCGGCGTCGCTCGGCGCCACCAGGTTGCCGGCCTCGTCGGGCTGGGTCGAGTAGACGAGGACCTCGCGCGCCTGGCCGGGACCGTCGTCGTTGGCGTCCATCAGCACGTACAGCCGGTGCAGCACCGGATCGATCGCGATCGACGCCGCGATCATCGTGGCGCCCCCGGAGTTCTCGGTGGGGATCGGGGCGTGGCCCAATTCGGTGCCCGCCGGGGTGAACTTGCGAAGCAGCGGTTGCGGCTGCCCACCGTCCTGGAGGTCCACGGTGAAGATGTCGTCGCCGTCGGCGGGATCGATCGCGGTGGGCCCGCCGATGATCATGCCGGGCGTCCCGCCGCCGCTGAACGGGACTTCGCCCCAGGCGAAGAGCCCGCCGCTTTCCGCCTGCGCGGCCGGTGCCAGTACGACGGCGGCGATCGCCGCCATGGCGACCGCCAGGGCCACCGTCCTTCTCATCTGCTGCATCGAGTTCCTGCCTCTCCCCGTCGAGCGGGACCGTTGGACGTCTACGCGGGGCGCGATGCTGACGACGGCAGAGAACGGGCATGTGAACAGGTTGAGAACGTTGCGATAACGGATCTACTGACGTTTTTGACGCCGATTTGTCTCCGATCTCTTCACAAAACGGAGACAGGATGGCGCGTGGCCCTGTCAATCTGCGCCGATGGAGCGCCAGCCCGCAGGCGGTCGAACCCTTTGGCTGACGGTCGTCACCATCGTCGCCGCCTTCGTGCTCGCCGACTTCGTCCGCTCGCCGCTGCTGCCGGGCAGCGGCGCCGACGCGATCCCCTCGCCGCGGCTGACGCTGTGGGTGCCCGCCGCGGAAGGAGGCGGCGCCTCCGCCCAGGTCGCCCAGGCCGCCGCCGCGGGCCTCGAGCTGAGCGGCCGACCCACCGTGGTCAAGCGGTTGCGGGGCGGCACCTCGGAAGCGGTGGCGGCGTTCCTCGCCCGTCCGGTGACCCGGCGGGGAGCCGACCTCCTGGTCCTCGGCAGCGCGACGATGACCGCCCTGGCGCGCGACGAAGCCGACCGGATCGTGCCCGGCGCGGCCGGCCACGCGCTCGAAGCGAAGGTGCTCCTGCGCCACTCGCCGTCGATCGGGCTGCTCTCCCGCGAACGGCTCAAGCTCGCCGCCCAGCCCGGCAGCGGCATCGACGGCGACGCGGCGCTGGTGCGGACGATCCGGACCGCGCCCGCGAGCGCGGTCTTCGCGATCCCCGACGACGGCTGGTCGAGGAGCCGGCTGGCGGCGCTGGTCGAGGCGGTGGGCCGGGGCGGCACCGTCCCCTTCGTTCCCTACGACGCCGACGAACTCGCCGCCCGCGCCCGGGCCGACGGACTCACCAACCTGGTGCTGGCCTCCCGCGGCGTCCTCGCCGCCGACCTGCGCAAGGGCCGGCTCCGGCCGCTCGCCTGGCCCGTGGACGGGAGGCGGCCGCCCGCCTCGTGGGTGGCCTTGGTGGCGCCCGCTTCCTCCCGGCCCGCCCAGGTCGCCGAACTGCGCGGCTGGGTCGACCAGCTGAACGCCGAACCCCGCTGGCGGGCTCATCTCCGCGCCCACGGCCGGACGCCGGGCGGCCCCTGGAACCGGACGTTGACCCGGATGGTGCGCCGTGAAGCGGGCCCGGGGGCGCGTGGCGGAGCCGGCGCGGCCGTGATCGCGCGCCGCGCTCGCTGAGCTGCCGCGAGGTCGCGAGACGGTCGCGCGGATCTGCCCGCGGACGCTCACGCCAACGTTTTCAATCCGTTCACAAGTTGCTCGTCGGGATGGAAGAGACTGCTCGCTCCCGCGTGCCGTCAGGGTCCTCGCGCGTCCCGTCCCCGACCCACCACCTCGCCAATGTCAAATCCTCGCCTCGCCTCGCCCACGAAGCACCGCTCCTCTGCCGCCCTCGAGCGCCTCCGTGGGTTCCTCGCGGGCGCCGGCCGGCTGCTCCGTCGCGATCCGATCTCGACCGGGCTGCTGCTCGGCTCGATCGTCCTCCTGGTCCTCTTCTTCACCCTGCTCGGCTCGCTCGCCGCCCGGGGGCACGGCGACAAGGTGCCGCCCTCCACCGTGGTCGAGCTCGGCAAGCAGGAACGGGTGCGCACGGCGACGATGTACGACTACGACCACCAGATCCAGGTGACCACCGACACCGGGATCCAGCTCTACGCCGACTATCCGGCCAACGGCGCCGCCACCGAAAGCACCTTCAAGACGCTTACCGAAGGAGGTGCCCGCGTCCAGTTCGACCCGCAGAGCGGCAAGTCGGAGCGGGTCGTCGTGATCCAGTTCCTGATCCCGATCCTGCTGCTGGTCTGCCTGTTCAGCTTCTTCATGCGCCAGGCGACCGGCGACTCCGGCGGCATCGGCGCCTTCTCCGCCTTCCGCGGCAAGGGCAGGCGGCGGAAGAAGGGCGAGAAGGCGCCGATCACCTTCGACTCGGTCGCGGGCGCGGGCGAAGCGCTGGCCGAGCTCCGCGAGATCCGCGACTTCCTCGAGGACCCGACCAAATACCGGGCGATGGGCGCGGCGGCGCCGAAGGGCGTGCTCCTGGTCGGCCCTCCCGGGACCGGCAAGACGCTGCTCGCCCGGGCCACCGCCGGCGAGGCCGAGGCGGCCTTCTTCAGCGCCTCCGGCGCCGAGTTCGTCGAGTCGCTGGTCGGGGTCGGCGCGGCGCGGATCCGGGACCTCTTCGCCAAGGCCCGCAAACAGGCCCCGGCGATCATCTTCATCGACGAGCTCGACGCCGCCGGGCGCAAGCGCGGGGCCGGCGTCGGCCAGGGCAACGACGAGCGCGAGCAGACGCTCAACCAGCTGCTGGTCGAGATGGACGGCTTCGGCGGCGACGCCGGCGTGGTCGTGATGGGGGCGACCAACCGCCCCGACATCCTCGACCCGGCGCTGCTGCGCCCCGGCCGCTTCGACCGCCAGGTGGTGGTCGACGTCCCCGACGTCCACGGCCGCTTCGAGATCCTCGAGCTGCACGCCAAGGGCCGCCAGTTCGCCGCCGGCGTCGACCTCTACGAGATCGCCAAGCTCTGTCCCGGCTTCTCCGGCGCCGAGCTCGCCAACCTGGTCAACGAAGCCGCCCTCCTCACCGTGCGCGAAGGGCGCTCCGAGATCGACCAGCCGACGCTCGAGGAGGCGATCGACCGGGTGGTCGCCGGGCCGGCGAAGAAAAGCCACGTCCTCAGCGAGCGGGAGCGCTGGCGGATCGCCGTCCACGAGGCGGGCCACGCCGTCGCCACCCGTTCGATCGGCCAGGTGGTCTCGGCGCAGAAGCTCTCGATCGTCGCCCGCGGCCGCCAGCTCGGCACCGCCGCCCACATGCTGACCGACCGCGACGCGGTGATGCACGGCCAGGACGACCTCGAACGGCAGCTGGTCGCGATCCTGGCCGGCACCGCCGCCGAGTGGAACGAGTTCGGCCTCGGCTCGACCGGCGCCTCCGACGACCTCCACGCGGCGACCAAACTGGCCCGCCAGATGGTCACCTCCTACGGGATGAGCCCGGCGCTCGGCCCGGTGACGATCGGCGAGGCGGGCGGCGAGGTGTTCCTCGGCGCGGCGCTGCAGGACCTCGGCGCGGTCGGTCCCGACACGCTCAACCTGATCGACCGCGAGACCGAGCGGATCGTCGAAGAGTCGAAGGAGCGGGCGCTCTTCGTCCTGCGCGAGAACTGGGAGTCGGTCGGGGAGACCGCCCAGGCGCTGCTCGAGCACGAGACCCTCTCCGGGGTCGCCCTCGACGCCATCCTCTCCCCGGTCGAGGAGATCGAGATCGACGAGATCCCCTTGCCGGAGGCGCTCGGCGACGCCGGCGCCGACGCGTGAGCGGATGCACGGCGCCGTGCTTGCGGCGCCGTCCCCGGTCCTAGCGGCGATGGCCGGGCGCCTCGATGACCTCACCCGGCTCTACGACCGCACGGCGCGGACGCTGATCGTCTTCTTCCAGCGCCGCGTGGAGGACCCGGAGGCGGCGGTCGACCTGACCTCGGAGACGTTCACGATCGCCGCCGAGCGCTACTCGCAGTTCCGCGGTGAGACCGACCGCGAGCTGTCGGGCTGGCTCTGGTCGATCGCCCGCACGGTGCTGTCGGAGCACGAACGCCACCGCGAGGTGGTCTCCCGCCGCGGCGGGATCCTCGCCGACGAACGGCGGGCGCTGACCGACGCCGAGATCGAACGGATCGAGGAGCTCGCCGAGACCGCCGAGCTGCGCGACGAAGTCGAGCGGCGCCTGGAGCTGCTGCCCGAGGACCAGCGCGAGGCGGTGCGCCTGCGGGTGGTCGAGGACCTTCCCTACGAGGAGGTCGCGGCGCGGCTGCGGATCACCTCGTCGGGCGCGCGCTCGCGGGTCGAGCGCGGGCTGCGGCGGCTGCGACGCCAGCTCGACCTCGACCTCGGCGAGGAGCGCGACCGATGAGCCGCGCGCCGCGCAATCCCGACCTGCCGATCGTCGACGAGCTGCGGGCGCAGATGCGCCGGCGCATCATCGCCGCCGAAGTCGCGGCGGCGAAGGCGCCCGCCGCCCCGCGCCCGCACGTCTCGCCGCCCGCCCCGCCCGCGCGTCGAGGCCGGGAACGCGGCCGCACCGTGCGCCGGGTGACCAACCGCTCGCTGGTGATCGTCGCGCTGCTCTGCCTGATCGCCGGCGTCGCCCTCGCCGCCGGCCTCGGCAGCCACGACGGCGCCGCCCCCCGCAGCACCTCGCCGCGGCTGCTCGGCGAAGGTCGCGGCGTCCAGCTCTTCGGCTACCGCGACGAAGGGCGCCTCTGCCTGCGCCTGCGCACCGCCGGCCACGGCGCCGGCAGCTGCGCGATGGAGCCCGACCGCGGCGGGCTGAGCGCGGCCAGCGAGATGGTCGACGGCCGCCGCTTCGTGATCGGCTACGCCGCCCCGAGGATCCGCCGCGTCGGCGCCCGCGTCGGGCGCCACGCGGCGAGCGCCGCCGCCCGGCTTCCGGGCGACCGCGAGGCGGCGCGTCAGGCCGGCGTGCCCGACCGCCTGCGCTGGTTCGTCGTCGACCTCGGGGCGGCGGGCACCTCCCCCGCCCGCCTGCGCGGCTTCGACGCGGCGGATCGCGCGGTGGGTGGCCTTCTCGACTGCAGCCTGGGCGCCCCCGGCATCGCCTGCCGCCGCGCTCAGGAAGCCCGGGCGCTCGGTCGCCTCCGCTGACCCGCGTGAACGTAAATAAAACGTTGCGACTACCGGGAGAAATGTTTTCGCCCTGACCTGAGACGTTTTTTTCGCCCGCTCGTCAGCGCTGTATCTTTTGCGCCGATGAGCCCCTCGGTCGAAGAGATCCGCCGCGCCGCCGAGTCGCGGATGCGCGAACTGGAGCCGGTGATGAGGGAGATAGCCCAGCTGCAGCGGATCCTCGCGGTGACCGAGGAGGGCACGGAAGCCGACGACCTGAGCGCCCTGGCGGAGGCGATGTCGAACGGTGCGAGCAGCGGCCACGCCGCGCCGGCCGCGGCTGGTGACGGCGTCGTGAGGCCGCGGCGCCGCGCCGACGGACGCTCGGTCCGCGGCTCCAACAAAGCGGTGATCATGAAGCTGGTCCGCGAGAACCCCGGCATCGCCGCCCCGGAGGTGGCCGCCCGGACCGACCTCAAGCGCGAAGTCGTCTCGGCGACGATCTACCGGCTGAAACGGCAGAAGATCCTCGAGGACTACGGCGAGGGCGTCCGCGTGGCGACCGCGCCGGCGAAGAAGAGGCGCTTCATCGCCGAGCTGGTCGGGAGCCGACCGGGGATCACCGTCGCCGAGATCGCCGACGTGGCCGGCCTCGACCCCGCCGTCACCGACGTGACGATCGAGCACATGGTGGCCCGCGAGGAACTCGCGCTCACCGACGCCGGCCTGACGGCCGCCTCGGCCTGATCGTCGACGGGCCGGCCGGGTCCCGCTCAGCGCACCTGGCAGTGCCCGGCCAGGTCGGCGGTCACCGCCCGGCCGCCGGCGAACCGGTAGCTCACCTTGGCGAAGGGGAAGACCGCGCCGGGGAAGCCCTTCGGCGCCGGGCAGCTCGCGCTCGCGTAGGAGCGGCGGGCGCCGCGGAAGCTGAAGTCGCGATGCAGGTCGAGGCTGAGCGCGGTGACGTAGCCGGCTTCGGAGGCCGGCAGGCGGGCGGTGAGGACGGTGGCGAAGGTTCCCTTGGAGCGGGTGATCCGGAAGGGCAGCGTGAGCGAGGTCGGGACGGGCTCGGTGCCGTAGATGTGGGCGAGGATCGCGGGAGTCCCTTCGTAGGTCCCGGCGAAGGCGAGGAGCTTCCCCGCGGAGGGGAAGCTGGCCTGGCGGTCGAGGTCGACCACGGCCGCGAAGGAGCCTTCGCCGACCAGCGAGCCGCGGCAGGCTTCGAGCGCCTTCTGCGTGGTCGCGGGCTGGATGTCTTCTTCGGTGCAGACCGGCAGGCCGGTGGGGTCGAGGCGCCCGTAGCGGTTGATCGCGATCGAGATCCGGGTGAGGCGGCGCGGGTCGGCCTGCTTCATCGCGGTGATCTTGGTGCCCACGGCGACGCGGACCGGGGCGCTGCCGCTGCGCGGGAGCTTGGTCGGCGTGATCGAGCCGCGCAGGGTGATCCGCACGTCGCCGCGCTGGAGCACCTCGGCGGAGGCGAGGGACGCGCCCGCGAGGAGGAGGGCGACGAGCGCGAGCACGAGCGCGCGGAGGCGCGCGAGGCCGGGCCCGCGGGCACGTACTGGCCGGCGCCGCGCCGGCTCGCCGCGGTGCGCTCCCCTCATCCGCGCCGGCCCTTCCCGTGCTTCGCCTGCTTATGGTGCGTCCCTTTCTTGTGCTTCTTGGCCTTCTGGGGCCGCTTGCAGGCGGGGTTCACCACCGGCGGCCGCGAGACCTGGCCGGTGTTGTTCTGGCCGAGCATCCGCACCGTCGCCCGCGCCGCCTTGCAGGCGTCGTCGGAGTTGACCAGGAGGCCCTTGCCGCCGCCGCGCAGGGTCAGGGCGAAGCTGGTGAGCGGCGCGTCGGGAAGGCCTTCGTAGGTGGCGCGCAGGCCGCCGTGCCGCGAGTCGATGCGACCGACGATCCGCATCCGCACCCCGCGCCCCGAGAGTTCGGCGACCAGGTCGGGCAGCTTGTTCGCCGAGGCGCGCAGGTAGACGGGACCTTCCAGCGGCGTTTCCAGAAGCGGCGTCACCGCACGGGCATGCCCGTAGATCGAGGCCGCCGGGCAGCTTCCGGCCTGCGAGGCGGCGACCCCGCAGACCGTGCCGATGTGGCGCTGTTCGAGGAAGAGCGAGGGCGGCAGGGTGACGGTCGCGGCGGCGATGTTCGCGTCGCCCGGGCGCGGCGTGACCGTCGCGGTCAGCGCCGGGAAGCGGCCGCGCCGCGTGCCGCCCTTCAGCCGCAGCGCGATCTTCGGGGCGAAGCTCAGCGAGGAGCAGAAGGCGACCTGGTAGGGATCCGACACCCGCGCGGTGGTGTCGTCGCTGGGGTCGGAGAAGCGCGCGCCGGAGCCGGTCAGGGTCGAGGTGACCGAGAGGTGTTCGCAGCTCGTCGGATTCACCATGAAGTCGGGGCGGTCGATGTAGACGCGGATGTCCCGGAGGTGCAGCGGGATGCCGTCGATGATGTGGGGGATCGGGTCAGACCCGGCGGAATCGATCGCGACCTGCGCCGTCGTCGGATCGACGTGGATCGCCGAGCGCACCACGATCACGCCGAGGTCGAACGGGCCCACCGTGGCCGAGTCGATCGCCACCACCGAGAGCGGCGAGCCGTGGTAGGGGCCGGCGAGGTAGAGGTTGCCGGGCGCGTAGGCGAGGGTGGAGCCGAGGCCGTAGCCCGCGACGGTGTGGCCGATCTTCGACGCCGGCGGACAGGAAGGACGTTCGGTCTCGGCGAAGCCGCTGCTCGCCGCCGCCGCCGCCGCGATCGCGGAGTCCGGGCAGAACGGGACGCCCGCGATCTTGCCGAGGAGCCCGGGCGGCAGCTCCGCCGAGTAGGAGGTGATCTCCTGGTCGGTGTCGGCTCGGGTGAGCTTCAGGTAGAAGGGGGTGTGGGCGCCGGCGCTGCGGCTGTAGGAGCCCGCGGTTGCCGCCGGCGAGAAGGGCGCCAGGGGCGAGGGGCACGGGCCGCCGCCGGGGCCGGCCTTGAGGGTGAAGAGCGCTTCGCTCTTGATGTCGGCGCGCGCGTCGATCCAGGGGACGGAATCGATCGTCGGGATGTAGCTGCCGCAGAGCGCCGGCGTCGCCAGCGGGGCGCGCTGGCCTTCACGCAGGTGGACGTTCAGGTGCGTGTAGGGCAGCTGCGGCAGGTCGTCGAAGACGACGGTGACGCGCCCGGAGGCGGGGTCCGTCTCGACTTCGCCCGCCAGCTTCACGAGGACGCCGCGTTCGGGCGCCCGTCCCACCAGGTAGAGGGCGACCAGCGAGCCGAGCGGATTCGCCCGCGGCGCGGCGAGGAAGAGCCCGCCGGTCACCGGTTCGTCGATCAGCGGGCTTTCGACGGTGAACTGCCCGATCTTCGATTCGGTTGGGCAGCCGACGCCGGGGACCGCGCTCGCGCCCTCGGCTTCGAACTGGGTGGTCGCGCAGGCGCCGAGCCCGGCCGCCACCGACGGGTTGACGGTCATCCCTTCGGGAAGCTCGAGGGTGACGCGGCGCAGCTGCGAGGAGGCGAGGACGACGCCATTGGTCCGCCCCGTCGGAGTCACGTTGGCGGTCAGGTTGGTCTGGTTGACGTCGAGGTTCAGGTCGAGTCCCGAGGGCGAGGCCGCCCGGTCGCTGAGGGTCTTCACTTCGGTTTGGATCCCCTGGAAGCGCGGTTCGCAGCCCGTCACCTGGGTGGTCTGGGAGGCCGTGCTCGAGCCGCCGCCTTCCCAGGCGCCGGCCAGGACGCCGGAGACGGCGGGCTCGCAGGCGATCGGCAGGGTGAGGTAGGCGAGGGGCGGAAAGGCCGCCGGGTTGCCGGTCGAGCAGGTGCCGGGCATGTAGGGGGTCGGCGGCGAGCCCGTTTCGGATTCGAGCGTCGCTTCTTCGCCGTGGCCCGCGGCGGGGTCGACCTCGTTCAGGCAGTCGCCGCGCTGGGAGTCGTGACGGGCCAGCCACGGATTGCCCCACTGGGTGACGGTGAGCCCGGAGATGCCTAGCGACCGGGGGATCTCGGCAGCTTCCAGGCTCATCGAGAAGACGCCGGCGGCGCTTTCGAGACGGGAGGCGAAGGTGAGCGGGCTGCCGAACGGGTTGGCGCCGATCAGCTGGGCCTGGCCCGGTCCGGGTGCGAGATCGAAGAGGCCGAAGGTCCGCGACCCGCCGGGGAACGAGCCGCGGAGCGTGACGATCCCCACCTGGCTGCGCAGCGGACAGTCCTCCCCCGAGCGGCTTTCTTCGAAGGGCGAGGTGCGCGGAGTCGCGAACAGCTTCGGTGAGCAAGGTTCGACCACACTCGTGTTTTCGACCGCGCCGACCGGGCGGGCGAGGCGGATCGACCTGACGCCGCCTTCCGCCGATCCGTCGGCCGCCGGGGCGAAGTTCACCTCGGTCCGCAGGGCGAAAGGATGCGCCCCGGCCTGGGAGACTTCGCCTTCGGCGGCGTCGAGCTCCTGCGCCCGGAAGCCTTCGGCCCCCGGCAGGAGCCCGAATGCCGCCTCGGCCCGAGGCGCACAGCAGAGGACGAAGGCCAAGAGCGCCAGCAGGGCGACCCCGCCGGCGCGGATATGCGGCCGCCGGGCTACCCCCCGCTCCGATCCCGGCCGACCGACCGATGCTTCTTCCCTGGCCGATGGCCGCCGTGACGATGGTGGTGCGCGGGTCGCTTCGGCCCGGCGGCGCCGGCCTTCGGATAGTGAGGCGGCGGATTCACTTCGCCGGTGAGGAAGGCGGTGCCGAGGACCGGTTCTTCAGGCGGCGCGGGCAACGGCTGGCAGGCGTCGCCTTCGCATTCGATCTGCGCCGCGCCGGCGAGGGGCGCACCGGCCACGCCGCCCCCCAGGGAGCTCCCGAGGAGGGCGGCGAGCGCCAGGCATGCTCGCGCCTTGCGACCGGACACGGGCGCCTAGTCCTTCTTATGCGACTTCGACCGATGGTGCCTGCCCGGCCTCGCCTTCTTGCACGCGGTGGCGATCACGGGTTCGGAGTCCGCGATCCTGCCGTTCTGCCCGTTCATCTGGACCGACGCCCTGGGCCTGGTCCGGCAGAGGTTGCGCGAGTTTTCGATCAGCCCCCGCTTGCCCCCCTTCAGCTTCAGTTCGAAGCGGCTCACCGGGGCGTCGGGGACTTCGGTGAAGCGGGTCCTGACCCGCGAGCCTTCCCTGCCCACCTTCTTGGAGTCGATGAAGCCGACCAGGACGACGTGGATCTGGCCGTGGAGGTCGGCGACGATGTCGGGGAGCTTGCGTTCGCCGCCGTTGGAGCGGAAGTAGACCGGTCCTTCGAGCGGTCGGTCCAGCAGCGGGGACCAGGCCTTGGCGGTGCCGAGGACCGACTTCGCCGGGCAGGCTTCCGCGGCGAACTGGACCCTGGTG
The DNA here is from genome assembly GCA_035502495.1 of Solirubrobacterales bacterium. GTDB lineage: Bacteria > Actinomycetota > Thermoleophilia > Solirubrobacterales > 70-9 > VAYN01. The sequence continues at coordinate 66 of DATJUK010000211.1, read as the reverse complement.
CAGGGGTTGCCGACGTGGCTCTGGTCGATGAACTCGCTGCGCGGCAGGATCACCGTGGTCGAGGCG
>DATJUK010000210.1:0-6002 GCA_035502495.1 Solirubrobacterales bacterium | reverse complement strand
TTCAGGGGACACCCTGATCGGCCCGGCCGGCGTGCGCCTGGGTTCGCCTGCTCTCGGGGCGGCGGCTGGAGGCGGGTAGCGAGCTTCGCCGAGTGGTCGCTCAGCTGCATCCCGGTGTCCCTGGGTGGTGACGCACCTCGGCCGTGGCCGGAGGGCGGTCCTGACCCTCTCCGAACGGCTTGTAACGAGCGGGCCGGGTGGTTCCTCGGACGGAGGCATGCGCTCCCACCCGCGAGTTTGAGAGAGGAGAGGGTCAGGACCGCCGCCCTCACCAGCCCCACCCCTACTCCAGCTTCAAATCGTCCAGCGCCGCCCAGCGCGCGTCGATCGGCTTCTCGTGTTCATGATCGGCCGGGTCGGCGTCGTTGAGAAGCTCGCCGCAGTCGGGGCAGAGCCCGAGGCAGTCGGGGCGGCAGAGGATCTGGGTGGGGAGGGTGAGCATCACGGCGTCGTGGGCCCAGCGGCCGATGTCGAGCTCGTCGTCTGCGATGTAGGGGCTGCGGAGCTCGGCGTCGTCGGTGCCGGTCTGGTCGACCTCGCGGGCCTCGACCTCGACGTCGAGGGCGGCGGGCTCGAGGCAGCGCATGCAGGGCCCCTCGATGTGGATCGGGAAGGTCAGCTTGAAGGCGAAGCCGCCGGCGTGGCGGGAGGCCTCGAGGCGGACCCGCGGCTTGGGCGGATCGGCGAGGTAGGTCTGGCCGCCGAGCTCGAACGGCGCCGGCTCGACCGGCAGCTCGATCCGCTTGCCCTCGCCGGTGGAGAGGTTGAGGCGGGAGAGGTCGACGACGGTCTCGGGTACTGAAGGCATACTTCGAGGTTAGGGAATGTCGGATTTCAGCTGGAAACCGGATGGCTATCTCGACCTGATCAAGGGGGAGATCCCGCGCTACGAGGAGCTCCAGGACCAGGCGATCGCGGCGATCCCGTTCGCCCCCGAGCGGGTGCTGGAGCTGGGGATGGGGACGGGGGAGACGACCCGGCGGCTGATCGAGGCCTACCCGGACAGCTGGGTGATCGGGCTCGACTCGTCCCCGGACATGGTCTACCGGGCGCGCGAGGTGTACGACGACGTCCAGCTGGCGCGGATCGAGGACCCGCTCCCGGACGGGCCCTGGGACCTGGTGATCGGAGTGCTCTCGATCCACCACCTGACCGCGCCCCAGAAGCGCGAACTCTTCCGCCGCGTGCGCGAGCACTCGCGCGCCCTGGTGATCGGCGACGTGGTCGCGGCCGACGTCCGGGTCACCCCGGTCGAGGAGGGCTACGACTTCCCCGAGGCGGCCGCCGACCTGGCCGCGTGGAGCGGCGGCGAGGTGACCTGGGCCGCCGACGACCTCGCGGTCGTGCGGGCGGTCTACTGAACCGACCGGCGCACGCCCCCCGGACCCTGTAGGATTCCGCGACTTATGGCCGTCCCGAAGAAGAGAACCTCGAGCGCCCGTCGCGACAAGCGCCGTGCCCAGCACAAAGCCGGCAAGTCGGCCCTCGCGCGCTGCCCGCGCTGCCACAGCCCGCACATCCCGCACCGGGTCTGCCCGACCTGCGGGACCTACGCCGGCCGCGAGGTCGTCTCCCACAAAGTCACCGATCCGACGGTGACCACCGCCGACAGCTGATCCGCCAGTGGCGCAGAGCCGCCCGGTGACGATCGCCCTCGACGGGTTCGGGGCAGAGCAGGGTTTCGACGTGCTGGCCGAGGGGGCGCGCCGCGCCGCGGCCGACGGGATCGGCGTGCGGGTCTTCGGGCCGCAGCGCTCGCTCGGGCTCGACGGGGTCGCCGGGATCGAGGTCGTGCCGACCACCGAATGGATCGGCAACGACGACGACCCGGTCCACTCGGTGCGCGAGCGCAAGGAGGCCTCGGTGGTGCGGGCCGCCGCCGACGTCGCCGCCGGGAACGCCGCGGCGATGGTCAGCCTCGGCTCGACCGGGGCGACGATGGCCGCCGCGACCTTCGGCCTGCGCCGGCTGAAAGGCGTGCAGCGCCCGGCCCTCGCGGTGCGCATCCCCTCGCCGAAGAAACCGGTGCTCTTCCTCGACGTCGGCGCCAACGTCGAGGTGCGCGCCCAGCACCTGGTCCAGTTCGCCTTCCTCGGCGCCGCCTTCAGCGCCGCGGTGCTGGAGGTGCGCGAGCCGACGGTGGGCCTGCTCACGGTCGGCGAGGAGGCGGGCAAGGGCCGGCCGGAGATCGTCGAGGCGCACCGCATCCTCGGCGAGGCGCCGGGGATCAACTTCGCCGGCAACATCGAGGGCGGCGACCTGCCCGCGGCGAAGGTCGACGTCGTCGTCACCGACGGCTTCACCGGCAACGTGGCGCTGAAGACGATGGAGGGGGCGGCGAAGGAACTGGCCGGGGCGATCTCCGCCGTGGCCCGCACCAACCCCCTCGCCGCGGTCGGCGGGATGATGCTGAAACCGGCCCTGGGCGGGCTGCGGAGGAAATTCGACCCCGACACGACCGGGGGGGCGATCCTGCTCGGGCTGCGCTCGATCGCGATCGTCGGCCACGGGGCCTCCGGCCCGGAAGGCGTCGCCAACGCGGTCCGGCTCGCCGCCCGCACCGCCAGGGTCGACGCCGTCGGGCGCACGGCGGCGCTGCTGCGCGAGGGACACGCGGAGCGCTCGGCCCTGGTCGGCGAGGACTCTGCGCGATAATCGGGCCGATGGAGCGCGACGAAGTCATGACCCTGGTCCGCGAGCACCTCGCCGAGGAGCTCGAAGTCGATCCCGGCCGGATCGAGGAGGGGACCCGCTTCCGCGAGGACCTCGAGGCCGACTCGCTCGACCTCTACGAGCTGGTGATGGAGCTGGAAGACCGCTACGGGATCAAGGTGACCGAGGAGGAGGCCACCCGGATCTCGACGATCGGCGACGCGGTGGCCTTCGTCCTCGAGCGGGCGCCTGCCTGAGATGGGCGCGACGCCGGCGGCCGACGACGACGGCGCCGGGCAGGAGAGCGTCGCCGCCCTGGCGGCGTTGATCGACGACCTCCCCGAGGACCTGCGCACGCAGGCGCTCACCCACTCCTCCTGGACCGAGCGGCGGGTCGACTCCTTCGAGCGGCTCGCCTTCCTCGGCGACAGCGTGCTCGGGCTCTCGGTCGCCGGGGCGCTGTACGAGCGCTTCCCCGACGTCGCCGCGGGCGGGCTGACCAAGATCCACAACCAGGCGGTCTCGGGGGTCTCCTGCGCGGCGGTCGGGCGGCTGCTCGGGGTGCCGGGGATGCTGCGGCGCAGCGAGCCCGACGACGTCACCGCGGCGATCCCGGCCGAGGTCCTGCTCGACGGCGAGCGGCCGCTGCCGGAGGCGACCGAGGCGCTGATCGGGGCCTGCCACGTCGCCTTCGGCTTCGAGCGCACCGCGGCGGCGGTGGCGGCGGCGTTCGAACCGCGGATCGAGCTCGCCTCGGAGACGCGGATCGACTTCAAGAGCGCTTTGCAGGAGCTTTTGGCGCGGCGCGGGGCGCGCGTAAGCTACGAGGTGACGGGCGCCACGGGGCCGCCGCACCGGCGCACGTTCGCGGTGGTGGCGATCGTCGACTCCGAGCGGGTGGGGGCGGGTGAGGGGAGGAGCAAGAAGGCGGCGGAGCAGGTGGCGGCGGAGGAGGCTTTGAGGGAGTTGGGTGGGTAGGACCGCCTCACGAAGGTCGCAAACTGGCGTCTTTCAGGGCGAAATCCTCGTCCGGGGGAAGGAGGAAGCTGACGGGCCATGTATCTGCGATCGATATCGATGAAGGGCTTCAAGTCCTTCCCCGAGCGGGTGAGCCTGGAGTTCTCGCCGGGGGTGAGCGTGATCGTCGGGCCCAACGGGTCGGGCAAGAGCAACATCACCGACGCGGTGCTGTGGGCGCTGGGGGAGCAGAGCCCGGGGGCGATCCGGGGGGCCTCGATGCAGGACGTGATCTCGGCGGGGGGGAAGAACACCGCGCAACGGCGTGAGGCGCAGGTCGAGGTGGTGATCGACAACTCCGACGGCAAGGCGGCCACCGAGTTCTCCGAAATCGCGGTCGAGCGGCGGCTCGATCGCTCCGGCGACGGCGGCTACCGGCTGAACGGGGCGCGGGCGCGGCTCGCCGACATCACCGACGTCCTCTCCGACACCAACCTCGGCCGTGAGATGCACTCGGTGATCAGCCAGGGCCGGGTCGAGTCGATCATCCACTCCAAGCCGCGCGAGCGTCGCCTCCTGATCGAGGAGGCGGCGGGCCTCGGCAAGCACCGCAAACGGCGCCGGCGGGCGGAACTGAAGCTGCGCGGGACGCGCGACAACCTCGATCGCGCGCTCGACGTGGAGCGCGAGGCGCGGGCGCGGCTGCGGCCGCTGAAACGGCAGGCGCAGGCCGCCGAAATCGGCGCCCGGATCGAGCGCGAGGAAATGGAGCTGAAGGCGCGGATCGTCTCCGAGGAGCTGCGCTTCGGCGCCGACCGGGCCGCGGCGGCGGCGAAGGCCGCGGCGGCGGCGAGGGAGAAGCGCGGCAAGCTCGAGGAGCAACTGGCCGAGGTGAGCAAACGGCGCTCCGCCGCCGAGGAACGCTTCGCCGAGCGCGACCGGGCGCGGACCCAGGCCTGGGGCCTGCTGACCAAGCTGCGGGCCGAGTCGGAGCGGGTAGCGGTGCGGGTGGCGGGGCTGGCGCGCTCGGAGACCGAGGTCGAGGCGCGGCTGGAGGCGCTGCGGGCCGAGCTCGGGCCGCTGACGCTCGACGTGAGCAGCGGCGGCGCCCCGGGGCAGCGGGCGCGGAAGCTGGAGGAGGAGCTGGGCGAGGTCGACGCGGGGCTGAGGTCGGCGCTCGACGGCCTCCAGGCGGCGCGCTCCGACGAGTCCTCGGAGACCGCCCGCGAGCACGCGCTGGGCGAGGTCCGGGCCGGGTCGGAACGGGCGATCCGCCACGCGCGCCGCGCCGAGGGCCTGCTCGGCGAGCGCCACCGGGAGAAGATGCGCGCCCGGCTGGCCGGCGGCGAGGAGCTGCTCGAGGACGTGCGGGCGGCGCTCGGGGCGGTCGAGGGCGCCGCCGCAGCGATCCGGGCCCGGGTCGAGCGGACCGAGTCGACGGTGGTCGGCAACGAGGGCGACGGCGACGAGATCGCCGACGAGCTGCGCGCCTGCTCGAAGATCGAGTTCGAGCTGCAGGGCCAGATGCGCACGGTGTCGGAGGAGCTGACGCAGGCCGAGGTCGAGGCCGCCCACCTCGGCGACCGCCGCGCCGAGGCGGAGCGGGAGATGGCGCTGATCGTCGAGAAGCTGGGCGAGGAGGTGCCGCCCGCCGAGGCCGCGATGACCGAGGAGGAGCGCGCCGACATCGACCGCCGGCTCGAACGGCTCGATCGCCGCCGCGCCCAGATCGGGCCGGTCAACCCGCTGGCGGAGCGCGAATACGAAGAGGCGACCGAGCACGTCGAGCAGCTGCAGGCGCAGCGCGAGGACACCGAGCGGGCGATGCGCGAGCTGGAGTCGCTGATCCGCGAGATCGACGACGAGATCGAGCGCGCCTTCGAGGAGACCTTCGAGGCGACGGCGACGAACTTCGAGGAGATGGTCGAGCACCTCTTCCCGGGGGGCCGTGGCCGGCTGCGCCGGGTCAACCTGCGGGCGGTGCGCGACGACGAGCAGGCGGCGGCGGCCGAGGGCGAGGACGGCGAGGCGCCGGAGCCCGATCCCGACGAGGAGGAGCGCGAAGAGCGCGACGAGTTCGGGGTCGAGATCGAGGTCAACCCGGCGGGCAAGTCGACGCGCAAACTGTCGCTGATGTCAGGTGGCGAGAAGTCCCTGGTCGCCCTCGCCTTCGTCTTCGCCGTCTTCCTCGCCCGCCCCTGCCCCTTCTACATCCTGGACGAGGTCGAGGCCGCCCTCGACGACGCCAACATCGACCGCTTCCTGCAACTGGTCCGCCGCTTCTCCGACCGCGCCCAGTTCGTCATCGTCACCCACCAGAAACGCACCATGGACGCCGCCGACGTCCTCTATGGAGTCACGATGGGCGGCGACGGCGTGACCAAAGTCGTCAG
>DATJUK010000209.1:0-2781 GCA_035502495.1 Solirubrobacterales bacterium | reverse complement strand
TATCACCGCATAGCGGTGATAAGTGCGAACGCACCGGGGGGTGGGGGTGGGTGTGTACCTCGCCGTCTCCCCTCCGGCTCGCCGCAGTCGAGCGCCCGGCCGGGGCCGCCTTTAGGAAGCGGGCCTAGCATCGGCCCGATGGCCGCGACGACGACTCACCCGCCGGAGGTCCTGCACCTGTCGCTGGTGCTCGGCGGCGCCCTGCGCGACAGCGACGGGGCCCGGCTCGGGCGGGTCGACGACGTGATCGTGCGGCTCGAAGGGAGCGGCTACCCGCCGATCACCGGCTTCCTGGTGACGGTCGCCGGCCGCCGCTCTTACCTGCCCGCCGAGCGGGTGGCGACGGTCGCGCCGCGGGCGGTCACCCTGAGCAAGGCCAAGCTCGACCTGCGGCCATTCTCCCGCCGCCCGGAGGAGGTGCTGCTGAAGCACGACGTCCTCGACCACCAGCTGATCAACGTCGAGGGCGCCCGCCTGGTCCGCGCCAACGAGGTCGAGCTGGCGCGGCTGGAGGGATGGTGGCGGGTGGTCGGCGTCGACACCGGCCCGCGCGGCGGCCTGCGGCGCCTCCTGCCGAAGCGGATCGGCGGCCGGATCGCGACCGGTGACTTCCTCGACTGGGCGAGCGTCGAGCCCTTCGCCGGCGAGACCCCCGCGGTGCGCCTGCGGGTCCTCCACCCGAAGCTGGCGAAACTCCACCCGGCCCAGATCGCCGACCTGGTCGAGGCCGCCTCCCACGACGAGGGCCAGGAGATCATCGAGGCGGTCGGCGCCGACGTCGAGCTCGAGGCCGACGTGTTCGAGGAGCTCGACGCCCAACACCAGGTCGAGTTCGTCCAGCGGCGCTCCGACGAGGAGGTCGCGGCGCTGCTCTCCCGGATGGCCCCGGACGATGCCGCCGACCTCGTCGCCGAGCTGCCGGAGGAGCGCCGCGAGGCGGTGATCGAGGGGCTGACGCCGAACCAGCGGCGCAAGGTCCGCGCCCTGCTCGGCTACGACCCGGCCGAGGCGGGCGGCCTGATGAGCCCCGACTTCGTCAGCGTCTACCGCCACGCGACCGTCGCCGAGGCGCTCGACCGGGTGCGCCGCAGCGCCCTGCCCGACGAGAATCTGGCGACCGTGTTCGTGATGGACGCCAAACACCGCTTCTCCGGCTCGCTCCAGCTCGCCGCGCTGCTGCGCGCCGACCCCGAGGCGACGGTCGTCGACCTCGAGCTGGAGGGCGTCCCGGCCCTCCTGCCGGAGGCCGACTTCGAGGAAGTCGCGCGGCTGATGGCCGACTACAACCTGGTCGCCGCGCCGGTCCTCGACGCCGAGGAACGGATGATCGGCGTGGTCACCGTCGACGACGTGCTGGAGGTGCTGCTGCCGAAGGGCTGGCGGCGTCGCTTCGGCCTCCTGGGGGAGGATTAGGGTGGATGCCGGGCCGAGTACCAGCCGCCTTGCGGCGGGCGCGGTCGCTGGCGGCAGCCAGGCCGCACCTGCCTTCCCGGCTGCGCTCCCGGCGTAGCCGCGTCCTCGTCTTCCTCGGGCTGCTCGGCCCGGGCCTGATCGCGGCCAACGCCGGCAACGACGCCGGCGGCGTCGCCACCTACTCCGAAGTCGGCGCCAGGTACGGCTACACGCTGCTCTGGGCGATGGTGCTGATCACGATCTCGCTGGCCCTGGTGCAGCGGGCCGCGGCGCGGATGGGGACGGTCACCGGCAAGGGCCTCGGGGAGCTGATCCGCGAGCGCTACGGCATCCGCTGGTCGGCCTTCGCCACGCTCGCCGTGCTGGTCGCCAACCTCGGCATCTGCATCTCGGACTTCGTCGGCGTCGGCGCCGCGCTCGGCCTGGCCGGGATCCCGGTGCAGGTGTCGGTGCCGCTCGCCGCGCTCGGCATCTGGCTGATCATCGTCCGCGGCTCCTACCGCTCGGCCGAGCGGATCTTCGTCTGGATGACGATCCCGTTCTTCGCCTACCCGGTGGCGGCGATCCTGGCGAAGCCTGACTGGGGCCAGGTCGGGCACGCGCTGGTCGTCCCCCAGCTCCACACCAGCTCGACCTTCCTGCTCCTCTTCGTCGCGATGGCGGGGACGACGATCACCCCGTACATGCAGCTCTACCTGCAGTCGGCGGTGGTCGAGCGCGGCTCGACCGAGGCCGACCTGCCCGCCGAGACCCGCGAGGCGGTCGGCGGCGCCCTCTTCGCCGACCTCGTCGCCGCCTTCATCATCATCGCCACCGGGGCGACGCTCTACGTGGCGGGCGTCCACTCGATCGGCTCCGCCGCCGACGCCGCCAAGGCGCTCGAGCCGCTGGCCGGGGAATACGCCGAGCTCCTCTTCGGCGTCGGCCTGCTCGGCGCCAGCCTGCTCGCCGCCGCGATCCTGCCGATCGCCACCTCCTACGTCGTCGCCGAGTCGCTCGGCTACGAGAAGGGGATCGGAAGGCGCCGCGAGGAAGCGCCGGTCTTCGTCGGCCTGATCACCGCGATGATCGTCGTCTCGACCATCGTCGCCGTGATCCCCGGCGTGCCGGTGATCTCACTGCTGGTCGGCGTCCAGGTGATCAACGGCGTGCTGCTGCCGATCAACCTCTTCTTCATCTGGCGCCTCGCCCGCTCGCAGGAGCTGATGGGCGAGCACCGCAACCGCGGCCCGATCGACTGGGTGACCGCCGCCACCGTCGCGATCACCTCGACCCTCTCCCTGATCCTCGTCGCCGTCACCCTCCTCGGCGTCTAACCCCCGTTGATGGGCCGAAAAGCGCTCGTATAGAGCGCTTTTCGGCCCATCA
>DATJUK010000208.1:0-2100 GCA_035502495.1 Solirubrobacterales bacterium | reverse complement strand
GGTCGCCGCCGGGAGGGCCGGGTCCCTTGTCGCCCTGCGATCCGCCCGCGTCCCTTTCCCGTCTCCGGGCCCCCCGGCGAAGCCCTAAGGGGCCAGGGCGTCGATCATGTCCGCGAGCTGGTCGGACGGGCAGACGGGGGTGAGGACCGGGACGGTGATGCCGCCGGCGACGAATGCCTCGAGGCGCTCTTTCATCTCCTCCGGCGAGCCGAGGATGAACATCTGCTCGATCGCCTCCCAGGGCGCCTCGGCCGCCGCCTTCTGACGGTCGCCGGCGTTCCAGGCGTCGAGCATCGGCTGGATCTTCTCGCCCCAGCCGAGCCATTTGTAGAACTCGGTATAGACCGGCACGGTGATGTAGGTGGAGAACATGTAGCGGGCGATCGGCTCGACCTCCTCGCGCGTCCCCGGCAGGCAGAAGAAGCGGCAGAGGAGCTCGAAGTCGTCCGGCGCGCCGTCGAGCTGGGCGGTCACCTGGGGGAGCCCGTCGAGCGGCAGGAAGTTGGTGAAGGCCCCGTCGGCCTGCTCGACCGCCAGCTCCAGCATCTTGCCGCGCAGCGCCGCGAGGACGATCGGGATCCGGTGGGCGGGCTTCGTTTCGAGCTTGAAGCGGGTCGAGGTGCGCTCTCCCGCCAGCGCGACCTTGAGGAATTCGACGGTCTCGCGCACCTTGGAGAGCGGCTTCTCGAAGGGGATCTGGTTCCAGCCTTCGATGATCCGGTCCGAGGAGGAGCCGATGCCGAGGACGAAGCGCCCGCCGGAGGCGTCGGCGAGCGCCGCCGCCTCCTGGGCGAGCAGCGCCGGGCCGCGCTGGAAGACGCCGACGATGCCGGTCCCGAGCCGCATCCGCTCGGTCCAGGCGGCGCTCAGGGCGAGGGGCGTGAAGCCGTCCGGCCCCGCCGTCTCACCGCTCCAGAGGTCGGTGTACCCGGCCGCCTCGGCGCGCTTCACGTAATCGCCGGTCTCCGCCAACGGCACTCCGGTCAGCGGCAGCGTCAGACCCCAGCGTCCTTCCACGCCGCGACCCTATAGGGTCAGCCCTCCGATGCCTTCGCCGACCCCGGCAAAGCCGGACCGCAACCTCGCCCTCGAGCTCGTCCGCGTCACCGAGGCCGCTGCCCTCGCGGCGGCCCGCTGGGTCGGCCGCGGCGACAAGATCGCCGCCGACGGGGCCGCGGTCGACGCGATGCGCTTCGTCCTCGACTCGGTGGCGATGGACGGCGTGGTGGTGATCGGCGAGGGGGAGAAGGACGAAGCCCCGATGCTCTTCAACGGCGAGAACATCGGCGACGGCAGCCCGCCGCAGGTCGACATCGCGGTCGACCCGCTGGAGGGGACGCGCCTCTGTGCCCTCGGGATGCCGAGCGCCCTGGCGGTGATCGCGCTCGCCGAGCGCGGCTCGATGTTCGACCCCGGCCCCTGCGTCTACATGGAAAAGCTGGCGGGCGGCGAAGACATCGCCGACCTGCTCGACCTCGACCGGCCGCTGGTGGAGACCTGCAAGCTGGTCGCCGCGCGCCGCGGTGGCTCGATCGGCGACGTGATCGTCGTCGTCCTCGACCGGCCCCGCCACGAGGAGCAGATCCGCGAGATCCGCGAGGCGGGCGCCCGCATCCGCCTGATCACCGACGGCGACGTCTCGGCGGCGCTGCTGGCGGTCTCCGAGCGCTCCCCGGTCGACCTCCTCTGGGGGATCGGCGGAACCCCCGAGGGCGTGCTCTCGGCGGCGGCGCTCAAGTCGATGGGCGGGCAGCTGCTCGGTCGGCTCTGGCCCCGCAACGACGAGGAGCGCAGCGCGGCGATCGACGAGGGCTACGACCTCGACAAGATCCTCACCGCGAACGACCTCTGCTCCGGCGACGACGTCTTCTTCTCCGCCACCGGCGTCACCGACGGCGACGTCCTCCAGGGCGTCCGCTACCGCGGCAAAGGCGCGACCACCGAATCGCTGGTGATGCGCTCCCGCTCCGGCACCGTCCGCCGCGTGCAGGCGACCCACGACCGCTCGAAGCTGCGCGAGATCGTGGGCACCGAAACCTACGGCTGAGCCCCGCCGCACCCTGAGCCTCAGCCCGGACCCTAAGCCTGGCCGCGCCCCCT